>CAZWJR010000155.1:0-7382 GCA_964634655.1 uncultured Isosphaeraceae bacterium
TTGAGCGCGCAAATGCTGCGGGCGTTTCAATCGCAGATCACGCGCGTGGAAATATCGCTTGCGGAACTGAAATCGCAGGAGAAAAAGGCGCAAGTGGCGGAAGTGCGATCGCAGCAGCGGCTCCAGGATATGGAAGCCCGCATGGCAGCGGCCCTGACGCGATTTGAAAAACAACTGGAGGAATTGACGCGCCAAGCAGTCGAGAATCTTCAAAAACGATTGACAGCGCCGGAACAGAATGTGGCCGCGCCGCTGAATGTGCCGGCCCGTCAGGAATCGCTCGCCGAGGCGTTCAATCGGCTTTCAGAAACAATGCGGGAAATGGCCCAGCGAATGGCGGCGGGTGGAGTGGCAGGCGTTCAAGGCGACATTGCGGCAGAGAAGAGAGCAGACGCAATGAAGGCGGCGGCGGAAGCCGATGTTCACATCGGCTCGCCGCTGCGTTTCAAGACCTGGGCCAGCGGGGCGTGAAGGCGGGCAAGGTTATCCATCTCTGCCATCCGGGGGTCATGGCGATAATGGTGATTCTGGTAATCGCTGGGAAGCGGGCGTGATATGGGCGGTTGTGCCGGGCGCGGCGCGGGAAATATCTCCTGCGGGGTTGCATCTGCCGGCAGTTGAATTGGATAGTTCATTCCATGTCAATGCTTACGATCCAGCGAAACAGTCTGTCTGAAATGTCGCAGTCCATGACGTTCTCCATGACGCGGAAGGGCAACGTGATTGTGGTGTGCCCAAGCGGGCCCCGAGTGGGAGAGAGGGAGGCGAGCATCATCTCGCCGGCGGTGCGGGAAGCGATCGATGAACTCGGCCACGGGTTGAAGGGCGTAGTGCTGGACCTCTCCAATGTGCGGGTGATGTCGAGTTTCGGACTGGGGTTGTGCATCGAGTTGAGCAACCACGCGCGCTTGCTTGGGGCGGAAACCGTGCTGCACGGGATGTGCCCGTACATCCGCGAGCTGTTCCGGGTCATGAAGGCGGATCGGCTGTTCAAGATTGCCATCACGCCGCGCGATGTGCCGGTGCTGGCGGCGTGAATCTGACATGATTGCCTGTGTGCCCGGCTGCACTGGCACGCGGGAAGTCGGCGGTGTAGGATCATTGCATGGGCATTGAAACCGCACTTCCCGCGGAAGGCATTCTGACCACGCAATTGCAGCGGCTGATCAACTGGTCGCGGCGTTCGGCGGTCTGGCCGATGCCGTTCGCCACGGCGTGCTGCGGCATCGAACTCATGGCAACGGCTACTTCGCGGTTCGATCTGGCACGGTTCGGGGCGGAGGTGTTCCGCTTCAGCCCACGTCAGGCGGATCTGTTGATCGTCGCGGGGCGGGTGGCGGTGAAAATGCTGCCGGTGCTCCAGCGAATTTACATTCAGATGACCGAGCCGAAGTGGGTGATTTCCATGGGCGCGTGCGCCTCCACTGGCGGCGTGTTCGACACCTACGCGGTGGTGCAGGGCGTGGATCAGTTCATCCCGGTGGATGTGTACGTACCGGGCTGCCCGCCACGACCGGAGCAGTTGATGGAAGGGATCATGGCGATCCAGCGCATCATCGACCGCGACAACATTCCATACGACGACCAGGGCAAACGCATTCCGCTGCAGATCGCGATTGAGCCGAACTACGAGCCGAGGCGGCAACCTCTGGATGTGACGATTGGGGCGACGTAATCCGCGTTACACGACTTCACTGATCTGCTGATACTCCGGCACTTCAACGTTCCATCCCAACTGATCTCGAACGGTCTTTGCCAAGGCAAGCGATACGCTCTCTTCGCCATGAGTGAGGAACAGTTGCTTTGGCTTGGTGGTGAATTCGCCAAGCCAGCGCAATAGGGTTTTGCGATCGGCGTGGGCGGAGATGCCATCGAGCCGTTCGATGTGGGCTTTGACCTGATGCATGCGGCCGTGGATGCGGACCTGCGGCGCGCGATCAAGAATCTCGCGGCCGAGCGTGCCGTTGGCCTGGTAGCCTGCGAACAGAATGGTGGATTCCGGCCTTGAGATGTTGTGAGAAATATGGTGCTTGATGCGGCCCCCGGTACACATTCCGGAGCCGGCCATGATGATGCGCGGCATGGCGCCGTTGTTGATGGCCTTGGATTCCTCCACGGTCTGGATGAGTTTCAAGCCGGGAAAACGGAAGGGGTTCTGGCCGGCCTTGAGCATCGCGCTGGTTTGGGCGTCCATCATGTCGCAGTGTTTTTTGTAGATGGCGGTAGCATCGACGGCCATGGGGCTGTCGATATAGACATCGATTGCCGGCATGCGTTTCTGCTGAACCAGATTGCTGAAGTGGAACATGAGTTCCTGGGCGCGATCAATGGCGAAGGTGGGAATGATGACGTTGCCGCCGCGCTTGGCAGTGGAGGTGACGATGGCGGCAAGTTGATCTTCAATGGATTGAGCGACGGGGTGATCGCGGTCGCCATAGGTTGATTCCATGATGACGACATCGGCGGACTGGAACGTATCAGGATCGCGAATGAGCGGTTTGTGCCAGAGACCAACATCGCCGGAGAAGATGATGGTTTTCCTGGCGGCGTTTTCGGTGATGTTCACCTCAATCATGGCGGAGCCAAGAATGTGGCCGGCTTCGTGATAGCGAACGGTGACGTTGGAGTTGAGCGCGATGGACTTGCCATAGTCCACGCCTTTGAGAAGGGTGAACGCACGCTTTGCGTCTTCCACGCCATAGAGGGGAAGTTCAGGAAAATCCGTATAGCGATTCTCCTTTTGATGGCGGCGTTTCTTGTAGGCGGCGTCTTCTTCCTGAATTTTTGCGGAATCTTCCAACACCAGGTGCGTCAGATCAATTGTGGGTGATGTGCAGTAAATGGGGTTGGAGAAGCCTTCTCGCACAAACTTGGGAATGAGGCCGCAGTGATCCAGATGCGCGTGGGTGAGCAGCAGAAAATCCACGGAAGCGGGATCGACCGGCGAAGGGTTCCAGTTGCGTTCAAGAAACGCTCGCTCCTGAAAGAGGCCGCAGTCGATGAGAAGTTTGAGGCCGCCGCCTTCCAGCAGATATCGAGAACCTGTGACCTGCCGATTGGCGCCGAGGAATTGGATTTTCATGGTGGCAGTGCAGACGTGATGGAAAGAATTCAAAAGAACGGCGGGCCGAGTCGATGGCTATTCGTGTTTGACTTCGATCACATCGATTTTCAGATTGCCGATGAGTTGCACGACCGATGCCATGTCCGTGGCGACCAATCCGTTGTTGAGGCTGGAGGTGGAAGTGAGAACGTGAACAGCGTTATAGCGACGGGGGAGCGTGGCGTCGAAATCAACCCACTTGCCATCAATCAACGCTTGCGTCCACATGTGCCAGCCGAAGATTCCCTCATGTCCGGCGAAAGAATCGACGTAGACCAGACCGGTCGCAACACGCGCGGGGATGCCATCGGCCCGCAAAAGCGCGGCCAGCAGGACGCCATGCTCCGAACAATCGCCGGTGCGAGTTTTTGCTGTTTCCGAAGCGGAGGCGAAGGCGGTTTCCATTCCCTTCCTGGAAATGTGCTTGCCGACCAGACGCCGCAACGCTTCAGCACGTTTCATCACATCGGCGGAGGCTTCCGGTTCATCGTTACTTCGGGCAGTTGCACGCTTGGCCAGTTTCTGAATCAGTTCATCGTTTGAATCAACCATTGGCGATGCGGTAAGATAATCCTTGTTGGCGATATCCTCGGCACTGGCGGGCTGATTCTCGTTGATGTCGATGGTGAGAATTGCAGATTTGCCATCGGCGTCCTTTTCAAAATGCTGGGCGCCGGCGCTGGGCAACGCAGGCATGACGCCATCCTTCACGGTGACTCGCAACTTCGCCCGGACCGTGTGCATGGAATCTTCAATGGGTTTTTCGGGCTTGATGAATGTCTGCAGCAGCAGTTCCGGCGCGGGGGCGTCGTCTGCACTCATTGCCAGGGCCTTGGTTGTCAGGCGGGACTCCATCTTTCCAAGGCCGGGAATCGTGGTTTCCTGCTGCACTACCTTGCCAGCCGAGTCGATTTTTTCGATGGAGTCGATCGGCATGACATCGGTCGTGCTGGTCCAGATGGTGACATCAATGGACTTGCCTCCGCTCTCAAGCGTTCCCTTGCCGGTGCGTTTGGTGGTGGCGGTGATAGGCTTCAAGCCGTTCTGCAGATCAATGGTGCGATAGGTGATGAGTTCATCACCTGCCTCGCGATGTTGATTCACGTATCGCTCCACCGCGCGAGGAGTCAGCCATTCGCCTTCTGGAAGCGGCTCTGTCTTCGTCACCTCGCGCCCACCTTGATTTGTGATGACTTCAACGTTGTCAACGCGAAAAATCCATTTTGATTCCATCGCCTGCTTGGCCATGAGCACGCGCTGTTCCGCAGTAACGGGTTTGCCCTGGGCTGTCTCCGTGAAAACGGAGTGCATGGTGATTTCGATTGGCAGCGCACCGCGATTGATCTTCATCGTCATGTCAGAGATGGTGCGAAACTGCGTACCGTTGGACTGCGTGATGGTGCTGCTCCAACCGGCTTTTGAGCCGAGCATGTCCAGCGCGTACCAGAGTTCTTCAACGGTCTTCCATGTTTCCTTCGGTGAGGAGGTCTTGGCAGCGGGTTGATCTTGTTTGGCCGCAGCGGTTGTTTCCGGTTGCTGGGCGAACGATTGGGGAATCCACAACGCCAGCAGAAGAATTGGAAAAACAATCGCGAAGAAAAAACGGCGTAATTGCATGAGTGGGACTCCGTGGGAATTGCGTAATCCTACGCAATCCAACGTCGCGGATGCCGAACATTCAGACATTCTTGCCAAATCAACCGCCGGCAGGCGTTTCCGGCCGCATCAGCGGGAACAGAATCACATCGCGGATGGATTGATTGTTGGTCATGAGCATGATGAGGCGATCAATCCCCAGACCCATTCCACCGGCCGGCGGCATGCCGACACGCAGTGCATGAATAAAATCGTGATCGAGTGTGCGGAACGTGGCCGCTTCTTCATCCGCACCCTTCAACTGCTGCGTGAACTTTTCCAACTGCACATCCGGATCGTTCAATTCCGTGTAGGAATTGGCCATTTCCATGCCTGCGATGAACAGTTCCCAGCGGAATGAGAGTTCCGGATGATCCGGCTGCGGGCGCGTGAGCGGCGAAATCGCGCTGGGAAAATCCGTGACGAAGGTTGGACGCGACACATCAATCTTGTGCTCGGCGAATCGTTCAAACAGTTCATTCACCAGCAGCCAGTGATCCAACTTGCCAGCGTTCTCCACACCCGATGCACTCGCCTTGGCCAGCACTTTTGCTGTGTCCGTCATCGGGAAACCAAGCGCGGCTAGAAACAAATCGCCATAGGAAACGCGCGCGAATGGGCGAGAATAGTCAACGGTGAGATCGCCGTAAGGAAGTTTGAGGTCGGATGACTTGCCGCTCTGCTGCCCCATGTCGCATTGATGACCCGTCCCGGCGTGGATCATGCAAGCCGCCTCATGCACCAATGATTCAGTCAGTTCCAGCATGCTCTCGCAATCGCCAAACGCTTCGTACACCTCCATCATGGTGAATTCGGGATTGTGCGAGCGATCGATGCCTTCGTTGCGGAAATTGCGATTAATCTCAAACACGCGCGGCAGGCCGCCAACCAGCAACCGCTTCAAATACAGTTCCGGTGCAACGCGCATGAACAGATCAATATCCAGCGCGTTGTGATGGGTGACAAACGGCCGGGCTGCGGCACCGCCCGCCATGGGCTGCATCATCGGCGTCTCCACTTCCAGGTACTGCCGCTTTTCCATGAAACGCCGAATGAGCGAAAAAATCTGCGATCGCATCTTGAACGTGCGCATCGTCTCCGGATTGGCGTACATGTCCACGTAACGTTGGCGGTAGCGGATTTCAGAATCGGTCAGACCGTGAAACTTCTCCGGCGGTGGCACAAGCGACTTGCAATGCACCTCAAAGCGATCTGCCCAAATGCAGATTTCGCCTTTGTTGGTCATGCCCACCGGACCCTCGCAGACAACAATGTCGCCGTAATCCAGTTTGGAGGCGACGGCAAATGCGTTGGCATCGACGGCGGATTTGCTCACGCTCATCTGCAGATCGCCGCTGTGATCGCGCAGCACGATGAACGCCAGTTTCCCCATCAGCCGATGTTGAATGCAGCGGCCGGCCACCCGAGCGCGCGGCCGATGATCGACCGGCTTGGCGTTGGGATCGTTCTTTGCCGCCTCGGCAGATGCCTTGTGCTCATCGTGCGCCTGCTGGTTGAAGAGCGCGCGGGCATCGGCGAGTGGAATGATGCCATCGACACGTCGACCATAGGGCTCGATCTTCAACTCTTCGCGCCAACGCTCAAGTTTCTCACGCCGGGCCGCGATGAGTGTTGACTCATCCTGCGGCGGTGCCTGATCGGATTGATTGATGTCTGAATTCACTGGTGCCAAACTCATGGGTTACGATGGTACGCCACCACGCATGGTAACGTCGCTGGCCGCCGGCGGGCTATTTTGTCGGTAAGTTAGCCAGCAGCGAATCAACTGCAGCCACCACATCCCCCACTGCGATTTTTTCGATCGCACAGGTTTTGGGTTGTTTGTCCGCCATCAATTCCTCCGGCAGAAACGGCTCGGCGAGCAGAACCTTCTCCCGCACACCTGCCAGCGTGGTCCAGCGATGATCCGTCGGGCCAAAAAGCGTGACAACCGGCGTGCCCACTGCGGCGGCAATGTGGCGCGGACCGGTATCGTTGGTAATCACTACGGCGGCGCGCTGTATCACCGCTTTCAAACTGCCGAGCCGGACGCCACGCTCCGCCAGATTTGTGATTGATGTCTTTGCGGCACTTCGCACCGCTTCCAGGACGCCGCTTTCGGCAGGACCGCCGCTCATCACGATTGCCAATTGATGCTTGGCAGCGAGTGTGTCCGCCAATTGGGCAAATCGCTCGGCAGGCCAGCGCTTGTCCGTGCGGTTGGCGCTGGGATTGAGCAACACAAATGGTTCGCGGACGCCGTGAAGAAGCAGACTTGCACCCGCCCTTTCCTCATCGGTAACGGCCAATTCTATCCGCCGATCAATGCGATCCAACCCCATCGCCCACTCGGCAAGTTCTGCGTAATAGTCGACCGCGGGAATCGGGACATTCTTCGGGACCCGAAGCGGCTTTCGATGGGTCAATAACCAACCTCTGCCATCCCGATCGTAACCTGCGCGCGCCGCAGCACCGGAATACCTGGCACCGAGCGCCGAGCGAAAACTATTCGGCAACAACAATACGGCCTGCGGCTTCGCCGCACGCAAACACCGAATGAGTTGCATCGTACGATCGCCATTCCACACAATCATTTCATCCAGCCACGGCGAGCCCCGCAAAATCTCATCCAACCCCGGCCGCA
>CAZWJR010000156.1:0-7107 GCA_964634655.1 uncultured Isosphaeraceae bacterium
AGTTAACCGAGAGTGCTAGGCGCGACTACGGGGTGTGGCGCAGCCTGGATTAGCGCGTTTGACTGGGGGTCAAAAGGTCGCAGGTTCAAATCCTGTCACCCCGACTGAAGAACCCCGCGAAACTCTCCCGTTGCGGGGTTGTTCTTTTTGGATTGCGCGGTGGCTGCACCCCCTCTGAACAGATGCGTTGAAGGCGCAGAAGTAGAATGGTCGCATGAAGAGCAACGCCAAGACCGTCAAGGAATACCTTGCCTCAATCCCTGCCGACCGTCGCCCTGCGATCGAAGCGGTGCGGAAGGTGATCCTCAAGAACCTCGACAAGGATTATGAAGAGGGAATGATGTACGGCATGATCGGCTACGCCGTGCCGCACCGGGTATGGCCGCTCGGTTACCACTGCGACCCGAGCAAGCCGCTGATGATGGCCGCGCTGGCGAGCCAGAAAAACAACATGACGATCTACCTCATGAGCGTCTACAGCGAGAAGTCGCAGCGCGAGTGGTTCCAGAATGCATGGGCCAAGACGGGGAAGAAACTAAACATGGGCGGGTGCTGCATCCACTTCAAGAAACTGGAGGATGCCGCGCTGGATGTGATCGGCCAGGCGATCCGCCGCACACCCGCCAAGGCGTACGTAGAGAACTACGTCAAGTTGCTGGCGAGCACAGGGCGCGGGCCGGATGGCAAGAAGTTGAAGGGTGCGAAGCCCGCGAAGAAGACCGCGAAGCCCCCCAAGAAGGTCGCGAAGAAGAAGGCCAGGAAGGCAAGCGCTTAGACCTTGCGGGAGCGTCGCCCGACCGTGCGCCTGCTCAACATGGCTTGTTAGAATCTTCCGTATGGCGACGAAGACCAAATCCGCTTCGGAAAAGAAGATTCGTTTCACTGCGACACTGCACCGACCGGCGGCGACCGGAGGGGCCAAGCCAGTCTCCGTCGCCGGAGGTTGGACCTTTCTGACCCTGCCAAAGCAAGCCAGTGCGAAACTGCCCTCGCGCAGCAGGGTGTCGGTTGAAGGCACGTTCAATGGCTCCACCTTTCAAGCGACGCTCGAGCCGGACGGCAACGGAGGCCACTGGCTCAAAGTGGATCGGAAGTTGCGAGAAGCGAGCGGGGCGAGTGTTGGAGAGATCGTCACACTGGAAATTTCGCCGCTGACTCCGGACAAGGAACCGGAACCCAAAGTGCCGCCCGATCTGCGGAAGGCTCTGGCAGACGCATCGCAAAAAGCGAAAGAGACTTGGTCAGACATCACACCCATCGCGCGGCGGGATTGGATTCACTGGATCGTCTCCGCCAAGAAAGAAGAGACCCGCGCAAAGCGGATCAAGACTGCTGTTGACAAACTCTCCAAAGGCGATCGAAGGCCGTGCTGCTTCGATCGGTCCGGGATGTATGACAAGAGTTTGAGCTGCCCCGTTGCCGATGACGAGTGAGGTGACATAAGGTGCTAAACTTGGTCGAATCATGCTCCTCGAACGCGTTGGTTGTGTGCCCATAGAGAATCCCTCGGCCAAGATCATCGTTCGCGACCTTCGGAGATTGAAGGTCTGCGGTCGCACCGACTATGCCGTGCTGACTCACACAAACGGCAGCTTTATCCAGGTCGGCGGCGGTCGGACGGGATGCGTGCTCGAATGGTGGAACTCCGCCGACAGACACCTCTTTCGCGCATCGACGCAAACGCCCTCTTTACGCACAGAAAACAATATTGTGTTGGTACTCTCATGCGTCCGGGACGTCATCGTTGATCACGACGAATGGTTCGACATTGAAGTGGTGATCAGCGCGTTCATCAGTTTTCGAGAACGGGCCATTGGCGCTGAGGAGTTTCGATGGAAGGACATGGATGTGGTTGATCCCACAACTCGCAAGTTCTCTCTGCTGCGCAATCGCTGGTGAGCTGGGTGCTATAGCAGTAGCAGATCACGCCGCTTCGAGCTACGTCGCAGATTCAAACTTCATTGCTGGCGATTTGGCTTCGAGTTGGTAACTTGTCCGCTTGCCACTGACAGCGGACGGCCCGATGGTGCTCTGCCGCATAGACTGAAACAACATTCGCATGGCAATCCACAAAGACATCCTCAAGTACAACGCCACCCAACTAACTGGCGACAAGCGCATCTGCGATACGCTCGCCAAAGCCATTGATCGACAGTTATCCAAACTTCCGGGGGCGGAGAACAAGATCTGGCACCGCCATCCGGTGTGGTTCCTCGATGGCAACCCGATTGTCGGCTACCACAAACTCAAGGGCCCGCCGCCGTGCATTCGTCTGCTGTTCTGGAGCGGGCGATCCTTCGATGAACCTGACCTGCAGGCGGAGGGTGGCTTCAAGACTGCTGGCGCACGGTACACATCCGTCGATCAAATCGTCGCCAAGGACCTCAAGAGGTGGCTTGAAAAGTCCGTCGAAATCCAATGGGACTACAAGAACATCGTGAAGCGCAAAGGCAGGCTCTTGCGATTGAAGTAGGCTCACTTGCAGACGGTGTCTCCGAGTGATGGATTCTCACCGTTCTGCCTCGCCGACCCAGGGAAAACCACCGATTTTTTCAAGGATTTGCGGTGATTTTAGCGCGTTTTCACGACCACAAAATATCCGTCTTGAAGATTCTTGCTCCGCCGGAATCACGGGAATACCATCTTGCCGCTCGCCTCCCCCTGCCCGCGACTTGCCAGGTGGGAACAAGGAAACGTAATCAAATCTGGAGAACAAACATGATCTGCAAGAGTTGTTTCGCCGTCGTCGGTCTGGCCGCCATCACCGCCTCCATTGCCCTGGCTCAAAATCCCAAGGACAGCAAGACCGGGCACAAAGCGCCGCCAGCCGCGCCTGCTGCCAATGCACCACAGCCGCAATTGCCACCGGGCATGAGCGAAGCTGACATGCAGGCGTGCATGGCTGCCGCCACCCCCGGCCCGCAGCACGAAAAACTTGCGGAATCCGTCGGCGTGTGGTCCGGCAAGACCACCATGTGGATGACACCCGAATCCAAGCCGGAAACCAGCGAGTGCACCACCACTGTCACAGCCATGATGGATGGCCGCTTCTTCAAGTGTGAAACCACAGGCGATATGCCCGGCATGGGACCGTTCCACGGTTTCGGCATCTACGGGTTTGACAACGTCTCCAAGAAATTCCAAAGCACTTGGATGGACAACTGCGGCACCGGCATGATGACCGGCACCGGCGAGATGTCCTCCGATGGCAAGACCCTCACATGGACCTATAACTACAATTGCCCGATGACCCAAAAGCCCACCACCATGCGCGAAGTGGACACCGTCACCGGCAAGAACACCAAGAAGATGGAGATGTTCGGAACCGATCCAAAGACCGGCAAGGAGTACAAGGTCATGGAAATCGCCTACACCCGTCAGCCTGCAACCACGGCCATGGGCAGCGAACACTAATTCGCCAGGCGATTTCTGATTCAAGTTATTCACATGACTGCCCGGCTTCGTCCTGACGAAGCCGGGTGGTTCTTTTTTGGGAATTGACCGGAGGGGGTTATGGGCCGCGTTACAGCGTTTTGATGCGGAGGTAGCCGCGCCAACCAGCGCACTTTGGCTGCATTATCGCCACAGTGATTAAGCGGGTCGCCGCACTTGCCGAAAATCCTCAAGCAAACCGCGCGTTCGCCACAGGCCAGGCGGACGGTGCGGGATGCGCGCGTGAAGGATCAATCCCTTGGCCACCAACGATCGCTGCGGCGATTGCAAAGGGGTATGCCCGGATGGAGAAGCCGGCTGTCGCACAATTGATGACCCGTCGCGGATGGTTGATTCGTGGCGAGTCTGTCGTCGCGTCCACGGGTCTTGCACTGGCTGTCACGCTGCTTGCAACGATGGCTACAGCCGCCTGGTGGACGCTGCGAACTGAAAATCAAGCCGTGCAGGCAAAATGCCGCGAGCGAGCAATGACGATCGGAACGCTGCTGGCGGAAATGAGCGAATCGCTGCTTCCACTGGATGAACTGTCGTCGGCGCGACGAATAATCGCAGATGCAGCCAGAAGCAACGGACTGACTCAATGCCGAATCGTTTTGGATGACGGACAGGTCATTGCGGATGCTGATCCTTCAAAAATCACAGCGCACCGGCTTCCAGAAACCTGGACCGCATCGACCGCTCCATTAACAAACGATGATCCCAAAGCCACAACGCTCTACTTTCCGTTGGAAGTCGCCGGGCATGGCAGCGCGCGGGTGGAAGTCTCCATTCCGACGGCTGATCCTACTTCACGACTTTGGGAGGCACAGGCGGGGTTGGGACTGATTGGTGCCGCGTGTCTGTTTGCTCTGCTGATCACTTATCGGCGTATGCGCACACGGCTGCGGGCCATGGGAGCGATCCGTGAAGCGCTGCTGTGCAAACACGCCGGGGAAAAGGCTCTGACGGCTCTTTCCGTGAACGCTGACGCATCACCGGAAGCCCAGGCATGGAATGAGTTGGTAACAGAAAATGATCAGATGCGCCAGCGGCTTCTTGTGGAGCAAATCCATGAAGCGCGCGGCGCCAGTGGTGGCGGCATCAGCGATCTGGAAGGCGTTTGCGATGCCATGTGGCAGGGCCTGTTGCTGGTGGATGATCAAATGCGCGTCAAATATGCCAACGGCGCGGCTGCGGTGCTCCTGCGTGCCAAGCGTGAAGACATGGTTGGCAAAGACATCAGCACGCTGCCGATGGACGATGGCGGCGCGCTGCTCGATCCCATTCGCAAGGTGATTGATGGCACGCTTCGTCGCCGCGTCACCAGCGAAGTCAAATTGGTTCATACGGCCGAAGACGCCGGACCGACAGCGGAAGGCGAAGCGCCCGCTGCCGCAGCGACTTCCACGACATCGTTCTCCATCTTACGATTCAACGTCCGACCCGTTCGCCGCAGCGACATGGTTGCCACCGGAGGCACCACGGGCAATGCGGCGATGGTGATCATCGAAGACATCACTCAACAGCGGCTGGCTGAAGATGCCCGCAATTCGTTTGTCGCCCAGGCCACGCACGAATTGCGGATGCCGCTGACCAACATTCGCCTGTATGCCGAAAGCGCGCTCGATGAAGGTGAACGCGATGTCGTGGTCCGCGCCAAATGCCTTAACGTCATCAATCAGGAATCCAAGCGATTGGAACGCATCGTGGGTGACATGCTCTCGGTGGCGGAAATTGAAGCCGGCACGCTCAAGATGAGACCGGGCGATGTGCGGCTTGAAACCCTCTTTGACGAATTGAGCAACGACTATCAGGCCCAGGCGAAGGAAAAGGGGCTCACACTCAATTTCAATTTGCCGCCCAAACTGCCGGCCATCAAGGGCGATCGCGACAAGATCGTGCTGGCGTTGCACAACCTCATCGGAAATGCCATCAAGTACACGCTTTCCGGCGGGTCTGTTGATGTCAACGTTGAGGTGAATGAAAAGCAACTCGTCGTCGATGTTGCGGATACAGGCATTGGTATCAACGAAGACGAGACCGAACTGATCTTCGAGAAATTCTATCGTTCCAAGGACGAGCGGATTGCGGACATGACTGGCTCCGGCCTGGGGCTGGCGGTGGCGCGCGATGTCATTCGCATGCACCATGGGGACATCAGCGTTCGATCGCAACTCAACGAAGGAAGCACGTTCACGCTCACGGTCCCGGTTCGGCTGGAGGCTGCCTAAATGGACATTCTTGAACAATCGCAGGGTGCCGTGATGGTGCTCAAGCCGCAAGGGCCGCTGGTGCAGGCAGATTCAGAGCAATTCCGAAATCGATTTATGGAAATGCTGGGTCGCAGTCTGGGCCGGGTTGTCATCGACACTTCCGCCATTCCCTTTCTGGACAGTGCTGGTCTGGAAACGCTGGCGGACCTGGCGGAAGAAATGGCCGACGGCGGCCAGTCGCTCAAACTCTGCGGCACAACAGAGACCGTTCGTGAAATCTTGGAACTTACCGATCTTTCGCTGCAGTTTGAGCATTTTGATGATCTTCAAACCGCGGTGCGAAGTTTCCTGTGACATTGGATTCTCCCGGCCATGCAGCCACAGAAAAAAATCCGATTCGGAGAAGCGCTGGTTGATGAGGGCGTGCTCTCGCCTGAGCAACTTTCACGCGCGCTGACCGAACAGCGGATGTCCGGAGCCATGCTCGGTGAAATGCTTGTGGCCCAGGGAGTCATCAGCAGCGCAACACTGGTACGAACGTTGGCAAAGTGTCTGGGAATCCGCGGTTGCCAGTTGCGCCATGGACTGGTCGATCCGTCGCTGATCAAACTCATCGGGGAAGAAGAGGCTCAAAGGTTGAAATCTTTGCCAATGTTCAGGGTGCATGACACCCTGACCGTGGCCATGGCCGAGCCGCAATCGCTTCCCGCCATTGACCGGTTGCGCACGCTGACCGGATGCAAGATTCGGCCCGTTCTGGCGCTGGAAGCGAACATTACAGAATTCATCAAGAAGTACGCTTCGGGCGATATTGATGTCGATGGCTTTCTGGCTTCACTTTCCCAATCTGAAGTCGAAGTTGTTGAAAGAGAGTCGGTTGATGACGGGCCTGCAACGGATCTCGACAAACTCATTGACGGCAGCCCGATCGTCAACCTGGTCAACGTGGCGCTCCTCACCTCGGTAAAAGACGGCGCCAGCGATATTCACATTGAACCAGAGAAAAAGGGCACGCGAATCCGCTATCGCATTGACGGCGTGCTGCGCGACTTGATGAAACCGCCACCGGGAATGCACTCGGCAATCATTTCCCGCGTGAAAGTCATTGGCAAGATGGACATTGCGGAGAAGCGACTTCCACAGGAAGGCCGCGTCCGCATCGTCGCAGAAGGCCGTGAAATCGACTTGCGCGTTTCCAGCATGCCAACGTTGTTGGGTGAAAAACTCGTGATGCGTCTGTTGGATAAGGCAAACCTCAACGTGCGGATGGAAGAACTCGGATTTCGCGCCGAGGCGCTGGCTGCATTTCAACGAGTCCTCAAACAGCCGCATGGTCTTGCTCTGGTCACCGGCCCTACCGGCAGCGGCAAAACCACAACGCTCTATTCCGCACTGGATTTGCTGCGTAGTCCGGAACGCAACATCGTCACCGTCGAGGATCCAGTCGAGTACCAACTCGATC
>CAZWJR010000157.1:0-7069 GCA_964634655.1 uncultured Isosphaeraceae bacterium
CGTTCTGCTGCGGGCGAAGCGATTCGGGAAGCTCTGCGCCGGCACATGCTGCTGGGCGAGTCAGTGGCTGTTGCTGACGGGAATGGCGGCGTGAAGATGCTGGGTCCGGAAGATATTCGCAAAGTGCTGAGGGCCGCTTGACCCTCTACGCGACCAACGACCCGATGATGGGAATCTTCCGCCACGCCGATGCGGGGTACGAGACAGCCCGAAAGTGCGCGGATGAGTTGGGCGTGAAGATACCGATGCGAAGTGAAAACAGGTGAAACGCCGCTCAATCATTTTGATTGCGCTGGGAGCAGTTGTCCTGCCCTTTGCTGTGTTTTTCGCATCTATTCACACCGATTACTCGTTTGCCTGTGTGTACACATGTTCTCACAAGGGCCATAGGGGTTGGATTTTCGGTTTGAAAAGCGGCGAGTGGTACGAACCTTCACCAATAGAACAACGCTTGGGCGCGGGTTTGATAAAGCACCAATGGGTCTCCTACGCGGGTACCTCGAAAGGACTTTTTGGCAACGTCATCGGGTATGGTCATGGCCGTCCGCATCGCGCAGCTCTATTTAAGGAATATTGGCCTTACTTTGAATCACTTTCGGATGCCGAAATCCAATCGCTTTTTGAGGCGTTTCAGAAACTTGATGGTAAGGCATTGGAGGCATTCATAGACGAGCTGGAAACTCGCATGAGTGAATATATGGAAAATCAACCGCTGCCTTGAACGAGCCTGACAATCACGCCGCGTTCAGCAGTCGCACCGTCGTCGCCTCCAGCATTTGTTGACCGCTCCCCATCAGCGCCGCAAACAACCCATCAGCACCCGCGCCCTCATTCGCAGCGCCCTCCAGCAGCGGCCGCTCCTGCGACTCAATCTGAACTCTGCCCTGCGGAAGCGCATCGATGAATCCTTCCTTCTCAAATAGATGCGCAAACCCACACTCGCCCAACCCCAGCGAGTAGGGTGGGTTGAGCGGGCGACGAATTGTCGAATCAGTGGGGTGCCATCAGCGAAACCCACCATTGGCGTGCGGCGAGCCTTGCGGTGTGTTTCGCTACATCGTCACCGCTTCACTCTCCCGCGATTGACTTGCCAATCATGATCAGCGGCATGATGACCGCCACCAGCATGCCCACGCCGATCACCGTCGCGAGGACCGCTGTTGAGACGTTCACCGCAATCGCCGCTCTCGATCGCAGCACGCGCTCCTTGCCCAGCAACAACCCGGCGATCACCGCCGCCATCAGCAGGAAAACGATCGGATGAACGCTTGTCACCGCCAGCGTCGGCGGCGCCATGACCGCATCTAGGCCGCGCATCACCTTCTCACATGCGATCGCCGCCAGCGGCACACTGATGCCAAACAGCGCGATCACGATCCCCATCGCCGCGCCCAGCGTCAGTCCGCGAGCCCGCTCGCCGCGTTCCACTACGTTCGCCACAGATGATTCACGCATGATGAGTCTCCATTTATTGTGCAGCAGCGACGATCCATGAAAGTTGAACCAAGCAACCGGATACATGATACGCGCATGACTTGCCCGAGTGATGCGACAGTTTCAAACCGGCAATCTGGTCATGCGGAATGCGGTGATCGATGGCTCTTGGCCGAGCTCGCGCCGCCGCTCAGGCTGCGTTGTATGAACCGCTTCCACGAGGTTGTGCAGCAGGCGATAGGGCCGTGTGGAGGGAAAGAAAACCGCCTGGGGAATCTGACGCTTGCGGGTGGTTCTATGTCCCGATGATGAGATCCGGTGCGGTGGCACGGTTTGGGGCTTCCACCGCTGGGCCAAAGGGATCCGGATTCTCACTTTCCTGCATTTTTCGTTTGGTGCTTCTAAAAACGGAGTTAGGATAGTCATGGCTGAATGGAGGATTCTGTCATGGCGCACTTCTCGTTTCAAACCACTTTTTGCGGATTGACCTCCCTGTTCTCCCAACGCAGCGCGTCGCATTTGACGCTGGTCTGGTTCGTCGCAGCACTTGCCGTTGCGGTCACCACAAGACGCGCCGAAGCATCGGATCGGCGCACTACCGCTATGTCCTATTCAATTTCCTCCGAGGGGAGGGAGGATAAGGAGCACGATCAAGATGTGGCAGGGACCAGTTTGGTCATCTCCTTCGCTGGCTCGGCATCAGGTGGAACGCATGGTTCCGCGTCGACATACGCTGGATTCAAAAAAGTTGCTGCGAAATCGATATCACGTACGAATTCAGGCTCGGGCAGCTCGTTGAGCAGTGGGAACGCCAAGTCAACTGACAATCTGACCCTCGATGTCAAGGGTGCGCGCCCTGGAGTGGCGATGAATCTGCTTCTTGAGCTCAGCGTCGAAGGCGAGCTGACTGGCGGGGCAACCTGCCCGTTGGGCGACGCTTACTTTCAAGCCTACGGCGGCTTCTCAATCCGTTACGGGCCGCCCAATCAATATCCCGACGTATCCGTGGCTTTCGGCATCATCGACAATGATTCAGAGACCCCTGACTCCAACATAAGATCGGGAACGGTGCCGCTTAGCCTGGATTGGGTGAACGGGGCGGAATATTCCTTGCAAATGATTGCCTATGCCGGCGTCGATAGTGGCACAATTCCTGAAAATTGCACTGCTCACGCCGATGCCGAGCTGAGTCACACCTTCAAGTGGATGGGCGTCGTCGGCGTGACCGACGACCTGGGGAATATCTACTCGGATTTCACGCTGACCGATGAATATGGCAACAACTGGAAGACGCCGGTGAATGATGCGGATGTTACCTCCGATGGCCATGTCAACGCGAACGACCTGCTGGCGGTTATCAATTCGTGGGGTCCATGCGTTGACCTTTGCGAAGCGTGTCTGGCGGATATCGCGCCACCGGAAGGCGATTGTCAGGTGAATGTGAGTGATCTGCTGATGGTGATCAACAACTGGGGCGGCTGAAATGGCGATTGGTCACTGCGGAAAGTGTTCTAAAGAGCAATCGCGTCGTTCGTAGCAAGTAACGGACGCACCGAATTGCAAACGAGATTTGGACAGATGCCAAGCCAAAGTTGACTGGCCGTCTATTACAATGCGTCCATGATGCTGTCCATGCAATTCCGTCTGGCCGTCATGAGTGCAGCGGTCTTGTTGGCATCAGCCTGCGCGCTGAAACCTCGACCAGTCGCCTTTGAACCCGCCGCGCCACTTGAACTTGAGCGTGGCAGTTACGGAGAGAGTCAGCGCGACAAGTACAACCGCATCTTTTCGCAGCCACAAAGCGAGCGCCCTGCACCCAATGTATTTCTGGTGGAATGTCTGCAACGAATAGCAGCCCAGCGCCAGCGAGAGAAGGTCGAGCGGGCGACGTCGAATTCAAATACCAAGGCGCGGATCACCTCTCCGGCACCGGTCGCTACCACCGATGATTCGTTGACGGCTCTTGATGCGGGCATGGGTGATGGCCGCAACACCATCGCCTTGGCGCAGTATGGCTACCACACCGTTGGATTTGACATGGCAGATGTGGGTGTGAATCGCGCGCGCAAGCGTGCCGCGGAACTAGGACTGACGATTGATGCGCAGGTTGATTTGTACGCAGAGAAGTACCTTCAGGAGAAATCGTGGGATGTTCTGGCACTTATGTACTTCGGCTTCAGTCCATACGATGGCCAGGAGAACCGGGAGCGCGTGAAGAACTCCGTAAAGCCGGGCGGGTACATCATCTACGAAGTGCCGGGCGGGCATCTGCAGAACGATCTCCTGCGCGTCTTCATGGATTGGGAAATCATCGTGTACGAAATGGATTGGGGTGTGCGGCAATGGGAAAGCGGCAGGCCCGTGGATAATCCCGGTCAGCGCACCCGGCTGCTGGTACGCAGACCGCGCGATTCGAAGTGATGATCAGTCGGTGCGTTGCCGTTACCATGCCCTCGGTTCCAAACTCCCCACTCCCTCATCCCCCGTTTGATCGGAGGCACCATGGTCAGAACCATCGCAGGCATAATCGTCGGTTTCATCGTCATGGCTGTCCTGGTTATGGCCACATTTGCCATCACGATGTTGGCAATGGGTCTTGAGAAGACTCTGCAACCCAATTCCTATTGGACAACCAACACCTTCAACATCATTGTGCTCGTCGGCGGATTCGTCGCGGCGGTCATTGGCGGCCTGGTATGCGGCCTGATCGCGCAAAACGCCAAAGCCGCTTTTGCATTTGTGACGATCATGCTGGCGATGGGGATCGGCAGCGCGGTCATGAACATGAACAAGCCCGATCCACCCGCACGCATCGGCGCTGCGACAATTCAAGACATCGCTACCCATGGCAAGGAACCCAATTGGTTTGCCATCAGCAAGACCATCAGCGGCGCCATCGGTGTGCTCATCGGCGCATCAATGGTGAAGAAGCGGGCCTCAGGCACTGTATAGCAATTGTCACGGTTCGAAGCGCAGGCGTATGCCGATTTCGACCTGGCACCGGAAGGGGCTGCCGACTCGCCGTACAAAATTCACCGCGCATGGCGGCGTGAAATGAAGGCTCAATCCTGCGCGGCGGCTTTCGCCCGCGCCTCGCTGGAGGACACGACCGGCACAATTTCAAAATCTACCAGGTCATCACACTGGCAGGTCCACTGCTGAAAGAGAGAGTGATCTTCGGTGGACATGAGTTGATAGCACGTGCGCAAGTCAGCGGATATCCAACTGTCGATGAATGTAAGACCGACCGGCATCATGCGGCCGCGCTCGTCAAAGCGTTTGTACACGTCCTGGATTCGCCCGTCCTTGAAACGTTCAATGATCATGTATCGCATGAATGAATACTACTCCGCACGTAGGGCAGGATGCATCCGGCCGCAGGCCGTCCTGAGGCTTGTGTCAATGTTACGGTTATGACAAGGTCACCCCTGCTCAAAAAGCTGTCCGAGAACACCCGATGCACATTTCGCTGACCGGGCATTGCCCACGTCGTGCCGATTCACTTCACCCTGCGATAGTTCGCAGTGAGGAACTGCACCCATTTGCCATCCATGTACGCCGATGAGGTGAGCGTGCGGTGGTCATCGCTCTTGAACTCGATGACATCGTGGTACTTCACCTTCTCCTTGGATGCTGGGTCCGCCATGTTGGGACCTTCGGCTTCCAGCGTAAGGGTCTTCTTGGCGTCATCGAGCGTGCCGACGTAGACCCACATGTGATCGGTCATGGAATCGACCCATGTTCCCTGGTACTTGCCGGTTTCGGAGTTGTAGCCGAGCGTGAGGATGGCGTTCATCGTCCCCATGCCAGGCATTTCGGTCTTGAGTTCGCCGATCACCCAGCGGCCGGTCTCGCCTGCATCGCCCCGGAGGGAGCGCACCGAGTCGGTGCCGGTGGCCTTCATGCCCTCCATACCCTCACCAGTCATTTCCATTTCGACGGTCCAGTTGCCGACGAGTTTCTGCAACCACTTGTGGTGCTCGCCCGGCGGCGGTGGCATTGGGGGCATGTCATTCCCAGCTGGAGGCGCAGGGGCCGGCTTGTTTTCCTTGGCGGCTGGGGGAGTCGCCTTGTCTATTGAAGCGGGCGGTTTGTCCTGCTGCGTGGAAGGAATCATGGCAACGCCTGTGCCGATGGTGATGGTCAGTGCGAAAGCAGCGGTCAGGAGCAGACGGTGATGGGATTTCATGGCGGCCTCTATTCGGGAATGGTTGTGGGATTCGTGGGTAGTGTCTCAGTTTGAATCATGGCGGCGTGCCTTCCAGTAGATTATCCAGCGCCAGATCGCGATCAGAAAGAACAGAATCGCCCCGATGAGTTTGCACCAGTCCTTCCAGTCCATCGCGGCATGATATCAAGACCACCAAGCGCGCAAGCGTTTCAGTTCTTCCGCGTCAATTCAAACGTCATGTCGTGATCGCCCGGCTTGCCGTTCTGCAATGATTGCCAGTGCTGCTTGATGTGATTGGCATCTACGAATTCGATGGTCATCTCGCCCATGTACATTTGATCGGGCGCGGTGAGGTTGCTCACGCCTGTGGATTTGAAAGCGATGCTGTTGCCCGTACTCGCGGCGGCTTTCATGTGCGGCTGGTTGCCCATGGCGCAGTAATGCGTCATGAGCAGTTGCGAGCCATCCATGGTGTACATGTTGGTCATTTCATGAGGAGTGCCGGGGAGCATGATTTCGCGCACGGTGGTGCCGTTGGAGGTGACCTGGAAGATGTGGGTGCTGGCGGCGCCATCCGGGCTCTTGGATTCCCACGTGCCTGCGAGGGACTTGACGCGATCAAGCAGCGCGGCTTTCTGGTCCGTGCTGGCGGGCGTAACGGCATGATATTTGTTCGTGGTGGAGCAGGCGGTGCAGGTAGCGGTGAGAATCAGGAGAAGAATGAGTCGCATGGGGAATCCTTTGAGAATTGCGATTGGACGTGGGTGAATTGTACCGTGGGCGTGGATGTTGAAGGCATCTATTCTGCCATGGCTTGCTTCAATGCTTCGCTGTCGATTTTGACCATGGTCATCATCGCGCTCATGGCTTTCTTCGCTTTGACGGGGTCGGGGTCGGTGACCATTTGGATGAGCAGTTTGGGATCAATCTGCCAGGAGACACCGAACTTGTCGGTAAGCCATCCGCAGGCGACAGGCTGGCCGCCATCGCTGGTGAGTTTGGCCCAGTACTCATCCACTTCCTTTTGTGTGTCGCACTGAACGCAGATGGAGATGCCCTGATTGAACGAGAACTGCGGTCCACCATTGAGCGCAAGGAACTCGCGGCCATCGAGTGTGAAAGCGACCATCATCACGCTGCCTGCGGGCGGCAGGCCCGGCAGATCGGGATAGTGCGAGATCTGCGTGATCTTCGAGTTGGGGAAAATGGAGGTATAGAAACGGGCGGCTTCTTCAGCCTGGTTGTTGAACGTGAGGAAGGTGGTGATTTGCGGCATGCGGGGATTCTACCTTTGCAATGTGCTGCAGGGGCGGCGAGTGAGTGGTCGCCAGCGCAACAAACTGGCTGTGGCGGACACAAGATTCAGTATGATTGCGATCTGAAACAGGAGTTCCGCCATGGGATACGGAATCGTCGGCCTCATCATCTTAATTCTGGACATTATCGCGATTATTGAAGTGATAC
>CAZWJR010000158.1:0-6035 GCA_964634655.1 uncultured Isosphaeraceae bacterium
GATCCACCCACCCCCCAGCCCCCTCCCTCAAAGTGAGGGGGAGCAGGACGACGACGTTTGCGCAGCTTTTGAAGCGCATTCATGATGAGGTGCCGGGGATTTTGCGGCTGCGTTTTGTGACGAGTTTTCCGCGTGATTTTGGAGATGACATTCTGCATGTGATGGCGGATTCGCCGCGTATTTGCAGGTATCTGCACGTGCCGGCACAATCGGGTTCCAACCGCATTTTGAAGTTGATGAACCGTGGGTACACGGCGGAGGAGTACATGGCGTTTGTGGAGCGGGCGCGGGCGATTCTGCCGGGCGTTTGTATTGGCGGCGATTTCATCGTGGGCTTTCCAACGGAGACGGAAGAGGATTTTGAGCAGACGAAGAATCTGCTGCGGCGGGTGCGATCGAAGAACTCCTACATTTTCAAGTATTCGCCGCGGCCGGGGACGATTGCGATTGATCGATTTGCGAATGATGTGCCGGAAGAAGTGAAGCGGCGGCGGAACAATGAACTGCTGCGAGTGCAGACGGAGATCAGCGAGGAAGTGCATGCGGAGTTTGTGGGTTCGATGGTGAATGTTTTTGTGGAACAGATTTCACGCGCGGCTGCGAGTGTGCGAGATGAACGTGCGGAGCGGCGAAACGGCGGGCACTGCGAAGGAAACGGCGGCGCGGTGGCGTTGACGGTGAGCGCAAACTCGCGAGTTGGGACGGGCGATTCAATTGATGGGACAGCGATGTTGATGGAGGGGGATGGGGGTTCGATGGCGGGGAGGGAGAATCCTGGGCGAATTCAGATGTCCGGGCGGACGGAGGGGGATTTGATCGCGGTGTTTGATGTCCCCCAAAATGCCAACCCGGATGATTTGCTGGGGAAAATTGTGCCTGTCCGGGTGGTGGGGGCCGGGCCGCTGATTTTGTTTGGGCGGCTGGAAGATTGAGCGGAGGCGGGAGAACCGGGAGGCGGAATGTGGCGTAAGAGCATCTCCCAGGGGGAAAAACGGCGTTTTTGGGGTGTGGACGCGGTTTTTTGTGAGGAAGTTGAGTTGGGGTGCGAAATGGGTGTGATGGCAGTCTGGGTAAGGCTTCGGAATTGCGATGTGGCGGGATGTTTCCCAGATTAAAAATTCACATTCTGATGCATTTCCATCTTGACTCTTGCGGCAAATGCAGTATCTTGAACATTGGAAGTAAGGGGTGGCGAGTGGTGCATCTAGTGATGCATCAACCGTTATCTGTAGTAGTCCTCTAGAGACTCAAGAAGAAAGGTCACACTCATGAAAGTAAAGACAATGTCAGCACTGGCGGGCCTCGGCGGCGCGCTGATCATGAGCTCCGCAGCGACGGCAGCTCCGTTCCTCACAGTCGTGTCTTCAAACACGACCAACGCGTTCCTCGTTGCCAACAATCTGCAGTCCGCAGTTGTCGGCATCACCGGCTTTGCTTCGGGCGAAAACTTTCAGGGTATGATCGGCACCGCCGCGAATCCCTGGTCGATCACCGCAGCGGGCGGCTTCTTCAACATTGGCGATGACTATCCCTACTTTGATGGCCAGGGTCAGACTGCTGCGACAGCCGCATCAGCTCCGAACTTCCCCGGCTCCAACATCTGGGATACTGGTGTTCTCGCGAACGCCACCACGAACGCTCTCGGTGCAATCACGACCGGTGGCGCTTCGACCCCAATCGGCTTTGCTCAGGCTGGTGGCTCTGGTAACACCGGCGGCACTGGCGCTGACGTGTTCTGGCTGACCCTCAATGCCAACGGTCTCGTGATGGGCGCGACGACCAGCCTCTTCCGTTTGACTTGGTCACGCAGTGCTTCAGCAGATCTTCACATGCTGGGCACCGTGAACACCGGCGGCGGCAATGGCTATGACGTTCCGCTGCGTCTGACGATTCCTGCGGTTCCCGCACCCGGCGCCTTGGCCCTCCTCGGCCTGGCTGGCGTGGTCGGTTCCCGTCGTCGTCGTGCATAATTTGGTTTGATTTCAAATTCTTCGCCGCGGCCGATTTATCGGCCGCGGCGTTGTTTTTGGAGGTGGAGGTTGTGGTGGGGTGGAGGGAGGATTGAGAACCAGGCCGGCAGAGACGCCGGCCCAACTGGGTGCGGTTGGTTGGGCTGGCACAGAGGTTGGCTCCTCTGGGGGGGAGGGGAGGCTTTGCGAATTTCGTAGCAGAATCGGGAAGCGGATGATTACAATGGGGCAAGAAGAGGAGGCAAGCATGAAACTTCGGATGCTCTGGGCATTGGGTGGAACGTGCGGGGCGATGATGATTTCGGCGGCGATGGGGGAGCCATATTTGACACCGGTTTCACACAGCACCTCCGGCCCATTTCTGACGGCCCACCATCTGCAATCGTCGGTGGTGGGCATCACGGGATTTGCGCTGGGTGAGAAATTACTTGGGCTCATTGGGACGGCGGCGAATCCGTGGTCGATTACCACTGCTGGCGGATTCTTCAATCTTGGATCGGGAAGTAACGGATTTGGCGTGTTTAATGGCGAGGGGCAGACGGCAGCGACGAACAGTGCCGCGCCGTGGTCGCGCGGCGCCATGTTTGACAGCGGCGTAACCTTGAACGCCACAACTGATGCTTTGGGGATGATCAAGAATGAGGGAGCCTCCAATCCAATTGGTTTTGCTCAATTCAGTCAGGGAAACACTTCCGGGAGCGGTGCGGATGTGGTCTGGATGACATCGAACCCAAATGGACTTGTGGTAGGACAAACCACAAACCTGTTCCGCTTGACATGGTCCTTCTACGATTCGGCACGTTTGCGCATGCGCGCGGTTGTCAAGACCGGTGGTGGAACCATCTATGAAGTGCCTTTGGCGTTGGATTTCGTGTGGATCCCAGCGCCCGGGGCGTTGGCGTTGTTTGGGTTGGTTGGGGTTTTTGGTGGGCGGCGGAGGCGGGGATGACGCACCGTGATCAATTCAAGTGCGGTTCACTCCAGACTCTTTATTGAGATTCTTGCGACAGCGGAGATTGGTCGCTTCTCACCCACCCCCTGGCCCCCTCGTCTCCACGGCGACTCTGCGACCTCGAGGGAGGGGGGATTATGGTGCTGGCGGATAGGGGAGGCCGAGGGCTTCGTAGAGCGGGCCGAGATGTTTTTCGAATTTCTTGGCGCGGGAGACGGAGGATTTGTAGATCGGCTGGCGCACCTGCTGGTAACTCAAGGTGGGCGCGGCGGTGGAGGACTGCTGGGCTCCTTTTTCGTAGAAGCGCAGGCAGCGGTCGTCCCATTCCAGGCCGCAGTGTTCGATGATGCGGCGGGACCATGTTTCCTGATCGGCGACGATGTCTTCGTAGTTGACCTTGAGGATGGGGTTACCGAGGACGGCGTGCCAGTGGTCCATCATGCGTTCGTACTCTCGATGATGAAGGCCAGTTTGAGCCAGATCGCGAGCAAATGATTGGGACGAATGCATGTGGGCGGTGAAGATGCCGACGCAATTATCAACGGCATCGCGCCGCAGGTCGATGATGATCGCTTTGGGACACAGGAGCGCGAGCAACCCAAGGTACTTCCAAGTCCAGAGATACTTGTTGGTGATCCTTTTGGCTTGGGGGGCCAAGGCCTGCAATTCCCCTAAGAAAGATGCTGATAGTTCATTGACATCGTTTTGGTCGAGATCATGGATGGATTCGGGCCAGGGCGAAGTGGATCCGATGGTGAGATTGAACTGGATGGCAGTCCGTTTGAGGATGTCAAACTCACCTCCAGCGTGAACGTCTGGGTGGGCGGAGATGATGCGCTCGATTAATGTGCTTCCGGAGCGGGGCATGCAGACGATGAAAACGGGAAGTCTGGAATTGTTCGCGGCGCGGGGAATTCGAGCCATTCGCTGTGCTGAAAAGGCCTGAATAAGTCGATCAACTTCCTGCACCGCTTTCTCAATTTTGTTCTCTGATGGAAGAACATGATTGGCGGCGTCGTACGCAAGAAAAGAGTTATCAAAATCACGAATTGCCTCGTATGCACGGCCGAGTAGAAAGTAGAGCGCTTCGAGCAGTCCGGGAGTTGTCGTCGGATTCTTAAGGTGGCGAGAGGCAACTTCGATTACCTTCTCATGCTGTTTCTGTTCCAGCTTGATGCTGGCATAACGGTGGGCGATGGCAGGCGATTCCGTCCCTGCATCAATGAGCGGATCAAGCAGGGTAATGGCACTATCAAGATCACCCGCCAATTCATGGCTCTTTGCGAGAGCATCGAGCACCGTCAAATCCACCGGACCCTTCTTGTTGAACTTTTCGAGAAGCCGAATTGCCTCGGAGTGTCGCCCCGATCGATTGTAGAGTTCAGCGAGTTTTGAAAACGCCGATCCATCTCGTGGGTAGCCCTTGGTCAGGCGCTGGGCGTATTCGAACGCCTCTTGCTTGTCGCGGCAGCCCCATGCGACATCAACAAGGAGCATCAAGGCCTGATAGTGATTGGGCGATCGCTTGAGAAGTTCAAGGCAAAGAAGTTTGGCGTCGGGAAGGAGGTGCTGCTCGTACAAGAGTTGCGCCCGCCTGATCATTGCGACGTCGGAGATTTGGGTGGTCATGGAGTCCTTGTGGTGCGGGATTTGAATATTATCGGCGAGGCAGGGGGGGTCAATGCGGCGGCACTGGTGAGGAAAGTTGGAGATTTCTTGTGCGTGGGCAGGATTGCTGCTCTTGGCGGCGAGACATTGACCTGCGCGGGAAAGACGGTGGGGCGCGGAGAGGACGGGGAAAGGCCGGGGCGCGGGAAGGCCTGCCGGGGGGACGGGGGAGGAACCACGGCCGACTCCCGTTGGTTGCAGGGCGTGGCATCCGGCGAATTCTTACGCATCGTCCGCCCTCACCCCGGCCCTCTCCCAGAGGGAGAGGGAGTAGAGCGGAACCCTCACCCCGGCCCTCTCCCAGAGCGAGAGGGAGTAGAGCGGAACCCTGACCCCGGGCCTGTCCCACAGGGAGAAGGAGTAGAGCGGAACCCTCACCCCGGCCCTCTCCCGTTGGGCGAGGGAGTCGTTAGCCGCGGACTAGTTCTTCGTTTGTGGGGACGCGCTTGAGTGCGGCGAGGAGTTGCTCAATCTGCTGGGGCGGCTTCATGGACATGAGGCGGCGGCGGAGAGCGGTGACGGTTTTGAGTTCCTGCTCGCTCATGAGCAAGTGTTCCTTGCGTGTGCCGGAGGCGGCGAGGTTGATGGCGGGGAAGAGGCGTTGCTCTGCGATGGAACGATCGAGGATGAGTTCCATGTTGCCGGTGCCTTTGAACTCTTCAAAGATCACTTGATCGGCACGCGAGCCGGTATCAACCAGACAGGAGGCGATGATGGTGAGGGAGCCGCCTTCTTCTGCCTTGCGGGCAGCGCCGAAGAGTTGCTTGGGAATCTCCATGGCGCGGGAATCAAGCCCGCCGGACATGGTGCGACCGCCGCCGCCGTAACGGCGGGAGTTGTTGAACGCGCGGCCGAGGCGTGTGAGGCTATCGAGAAGGACGACGACATCCTTGCCGGCTTCGAGCATGCGTTTGGCACGTTCAATGGCGAGGATGCCGAGGGTGATGTGGCGTTCGACATCCTGATCGTTGGAGGAAGCGAGTACCTGGCCGGGGACGTTGCGTTTGAAATCGGTGACTTCCTCCGGGCGTTCATCGATGAGGAGAGCGACGAGTTCAACTTCCGGATGGTTGCGCTTGATGCCGTAGGCGATGTTCTGGAGGAGGATGGTTTTGCCGGCTTTGGGGGGAGAGACGATGAGGCCGCGTGTGCCGTAGCCGATGGGGCAGAAGAGATCGATGAGGCGACAGGCGGGCGGGCAGCCGGGGTATTCCAGGCTCATGCGCGGCTGGGGGTCCAGCGGGGTGAGGTCTTCAAAGCGTTTGCGGTTGGCGTATTGATCCGGTGGCAGGCCTTCGATGGAGACGATTTCTTCCACCATGGGGCGGGCGCTGCGGGGCTTGCGGCCACGGCGACGGCGGGGGCGACGCTCCACGACGTTGACGGTGAGTTGGAGGCCCTGGCGGAGGGGATACTTCTGGCCGAGTTCGATTGGGACGAAGGGA
>CAZWJR010000158.1:6045-7007 GCA_964634655.1 uncultured Isosphaeraceae bacterium
GGATCGCCGAGGCCTTCAATGAGGCCGTTGTCCAGTTGCCTGATTCGACCCTCGACGCCCCCGGGATTATTGGGGGGAAGTTCGAGAATCCCGCTGAGTGATGTCATCATGCGTTCACATTGGTATTCGCCGACGATTGGATCGACCGATGGCGTATGTGCCATGGCGATTGCATCGAAGACGAAAACGAGATTGCGGCCCGGATGCACGCACGCCGGAGGCGGCCTGCATCTATAGCGGCTGCGAAAAACCCGACCTCAAACAATTCCTGAAAACGACGGTGGACACACAAGAGCGTCCCTTCACATCTGAACCAAGTAGAGCAGGCAAAACGGGTGATGTCAAGTGGAATCGCTGTAATTGCAGCGAAAGGGTGACAAATGGGGTTAATCATGGATGAGGGCAACGGCGAGTTGGGCGGCCAATTTTGCGTTGTTTATCAGAAGGGCGAGGTTGGCATCGAGTGAGCCGCCGGCGGTGAGGCGAGCGAGTTCCGAGAGAAGAAACGGAGTAAGCGCGGAGCCGGTGATGTGCTGTGCGGAGGCGTTTTTCTCGGCGCGTTCAATGGCGGATTCGACTTCCTGGATGGGCATGGAGAATTCCGGCGGCGGGGGATTGGCCAGGATGATGCCGCTGGGAAGTTGCAGAGTATTCCAATGGAGATGGCACAACTGGGCCATGTGCTGCGGGGATTCGCTGCGGCGAGAGATTTTGAGATGATCGCTGCCATCGCTCATAAAAAGGGGGAAGCGATTGGTGCGGTAGCCGATGACGGGGACATCGAGGGACTCGAGGGTTTCCAGAGTGGCGGGGACATCGAGGATGGATTTTGCGCCGGAGCAGACGACGCAGAGTGGAGTGGTTGCGATCTGGCGAAGATCTGCGGAGACATCCGGAAGGAGTTGCCAATGACGATGCACGCCGCCGATGCCGCCGGTGGCGAAGGCGCGGATTTTGGATTT
>CAZWJR010000159.1:0-1099 GCA_964634655.1 uncultured Isosphaeraceae bacterium
TTGGGCGCCGCGCATTTTCATTTCAAATTCGAGGCGAGCGCTGAATTCCAATTCGGTCATGCCGACGGTCAGGTGGTTGAGAGCGGCGGCGAGTGCGTCCTGCTGAATGGCGATGGCGCGTTCGATGGTGGCGATTTCCAGATCGTCCTTGCGCATGCGAAGGGTTGAAACGAGGCCTTCGGTATGGACAAGGCGGGATTCGCCGAGGACGGCGGCCAATTTGGCGCGGGCGGCGATGGAGAGATGTTCTGATTGGATGCCGAGATGGTGAATGCCGCGTTTTTCGCAGAGTTGCCGAATTGTTTCTGCGAGGCGGTGGCGCTTGCCCATGAGGACTTCGGCAGCGTTGGCTTGACGCCATGGATTGAGGAATTCGTCGTAACGGGGATCTGAAATGATCCATGCGATGTGGGGTGTAGCACCGGGGACAATCATGAGGAGACTGTCGTGGCCGACAAAACCGGTGAGGTATTGAATGTCTTTCTCAGCACTGATCAGAACGGCATCAGCAGTCTTGAGCGAGGCAAGGGTTGAAGTCAACCGCCGCTGGCGGAGGGCACAGGCCTTGGCTGTGGCGGCGTTGAGGAGCGTTGAGGGGGCATCTGGCATGCGATGCGGATTGTACCAATGGCGGCGAATTGCTGCCATCTGCGGCGAAAAGGCCCCCTACTTGCGCGTTTTGTGGAAGATGGCGGTCTTAGTCCCGCATCGCAAGCGGCGGATCAAGGACTTCTTTTAGAACAAAGAGTTCCCGGAGGGATTTGCGATTTTGCAGGCGAGAAAGCAAGCCGGTGGGTTCCTGACGCGTGCCACGGGCGGTTACGGAAGTTCCCACTGCGGCTCTGGCTGGAGGGAGGTCAGAGATTTCGTTTGGGTCGGAAAAGGAAATCGGCAGTGGCTTTTGAGCGGCTTTGATGGCGGCATCGCGACTTCGCTGTGTGGAGGCTTGTCGCGATTTGGCCTGTGCGAGCTCGCGGCGTCGTTTTTCTATGCGGGGATCAGGTTGAGTGGGTGCTGGCGGCCGCTGTGCGGGGGCTGTGGGTTGCGGGGTCCGTGCCTGGGCCGCTTTGCCCATCCGGAGTTGTTCAATCTGCAGCCT
>CAZWJR010000159.1:1109-6974 GCA_964634655.1 uncultured Isosphaeraceae bacterium
GGGAGCTGCACCCATTTGGGAGGAGAAGTCTTCCTGATGGGTAGCCTGTGAAATGAAAGGTTGGGGCTGTGAGGGATCGGAGGTTGGCGGTTGGGCGCGGGCCTGAGCGATTCGCTGCCGTTCGACGGCTTCCATCTGCCGTTCCCGTTCCTTCTTTTTCTGCGCTTCTTTCGCCAACGCCGAAATGACGTGCACAACGACGTAGATGATTGCGATGATTACGCCATAGCTCATGGTGCGGTAATCGTATCCGGGTTGGGGGAGGAATGGGATGGAATGTTGGGGAGCAATCGGCGGGAGCAATCGGGCAGGGTGAGCCATTCAAAATCGGTTTGAAAGACCTGGGTGAGACGATCGATAGTCAATGTTTGGGCGGGGGGACCGCTGGCGAGCAGTGAGCCATGATCGAGAAGCCAAATTTCATCGGCGATGGCGGAAGCGAGAGATAGATCATGCAAGGCGAGGACGACGGTGGCACCGGCGGCGGCAAGTTCCCGTAACAATGCGACGGTGGCGGCGACGTGATTCAAGTCCATCGCGGAGGTGGGTTCATCGAGCACGAGCATCTGCGAGTGGAGATCAGAAAAATATTTTGCTGGCGGTGAACTGACGTTGATGTTGCCCATTTGGGCCAAGGCGCGGGCGAGGGTTACGCGCTGCTGCTGCCCAACGGAGAGTTCTGGATATGGACGATCGGCGATATCGAGAAGATCGAGTTTTTGGAGTGCTTTCTCGATGATCGCTGGGCTTGGTGTGAGTGCATAGCGGCCGAGTTCAACGACCTGGCGAACGGAGAATGCAGCGGCGACGGTGGGACGCTGTGGAACATACGCAACGCAACGAGCGATTTGACCAGCTCGCAACTGATGCACGGGTTGGCGGCCGAGGAGGATGGTGCCGGCGGCAGGTTTCAGCACGCCAATGATGCATTTGAGGAGTGTGGATTTGCCTGAAGCGTTGGGGCCGATGAGGGCGGTGATATTGCCGGGACGGGCGATAGCGCTGATGTCTTGAAGGACGTTCAGGCGACCGTAGGAGAAGGAGAGTTTTTCAATGACGATGGACATTGGATGAATGATCAGAGCGGATCACGCCTGGCCCCTGCCGCTGACGAGCAACCAGATGAATGCGGGGCCGCCGATGAGAGCGGTGAAGACGCCGATGGGCATGCGGCCGCCGCCGAAATCGAGGGATTGGCGAATGACATCGGAGCCGACGACGAGAACTATGCCTGCAAAGGCGGAACCGACGACGAGCGGACCGTGCCGAGGGCCCAGCAATAATCGACCGGCGTGGGGAGCGATCAGACCGACGAATGCAATTGGACCGGCGATGGAGACTGTTACGGCGGCGAGGGAACCGGCGAGAACAAACATGACGAAACGGAGACGGCCGATGGGCAGGCCAACGCTGCGGGCTTCATCATCGCCAAGTGTTGCAGCATCCATGGCGCGGCCCATGGCCACTCCTGCGATCAGGCCAACAGCGATCAGGCCAGCGGTAATGATGAGCGTGGTGGTAGAAACGCGCTCGTTGATGTTCCCCATGAGCCAGAGAGTGAACTCGCCACGCAGGCCGGTGGGCACGAGATGCTGGAAGAACATGATGCCCGCGCCGCAAATGGCGGAAACGATGACGCCGATGAGGACGAGGGAAACGGGATCGAGGACGCCACGGCGCTGGCCAAGCAGATAGACGATTGCCAGGGCGGCGAGCGAGCCAAGTACCGCCGCCATGTTTTGATTTTGAGCCAGATAGGAATCGACTTTCAGAGCGTATGCGAGATACATGGCGGCCATCACGCCGAGACCCGCGCCACTGGATAGGCCAAGGATGAACGGTTCTGCCAAGGGATTTCGCAAGAGTGCTTGCAGCAGCACACCGGAGATTGCCAGACCCGCGCCGACGCAGACGCCCACGGCCAGCGCGGTCCAGCGGAGCGATGCGTAACTTGGATCCGGCCATGCAAGGCTGATGACGCCGGTAACGGGATCGCGGTCGATCAGCAGGCGAAAGGCGGCGACGGCGACGGCCAACAGAAGAAGGACGATCAATCCTGCGTTGGGCCGTTGTCGCGGCTCGGTCACGGCCGTTCCCCGAAGGTTTCAAGGATGCCGCGCAATTCCTCTGCTACGCCGATGACGCCAGTGGAAGGCGAGAACGCATCTGGGTGGGTCAGCACGGCGAGGCGGCGTTCGGAAGTAGCGGTCATGTCGAGTTCCCAGACGGAACCGGCTACGAGATAAGGGCTGTTCTCTTTCAATCCGGGTTTGATGAAGATGATTGCATCGGGATTCAAGCGCACGAGATCTTCGTAGGAAATGGAGACCCAATCCTTGGCGCTGATGGCGTTTGTTCCGCCGAGGGCTTTGAGAACGCCATCCAGATATGTGCCCTGACCGAAGACGCTGACCGGCGCGACGGAATAGACGAGGAGGGTTCGGCCGTGATAAATGGGTTTGGTGCCGGGACTAAGGGCGGAGGCAATGCGGTTTGTGAGTTCCGCGGCTTTTGCGGTGGAATCAGCCATTTCCTTGGTGCCATCGGCGAACAGGAAGCCGGGAATTTCGCGGAGCAAGGTTTCGATGTCATCAAGGCTGTCGAGTCGCCATTGCTTGATGTGCCAACCGCGCTCTTTGGCCATGGAGAGCAGTTTTTCATCGATGCCGGATTCGGGCGGTTGAACGAGGATGTGGGTGGGTTGAAGGCGGACGAGTTGTTCGTAATTGACGTTGAGCAGATCGCCGACGACGGGGATGGCTTGATCGACGGATGCACAATGCGGAGTGCGGCCGACGATGCTTGCCTGCAGGTTGAGATCGACGAGGGTGCGGGTGATGGCGGGGCTTAGGGAGACGATGCGAACGGGAGATGAATTGGTTGGCGCGGATGAGGGATTTGAGCCACGTTTGCAACCAAATGCGACCAATGAAAATACGACGGCAAGCAACGCTGCCCAAACTATGGGTTGCAGATGCGGCGAGGTTTTGGATCGTTGCGACCCACCCACCCCCCTGCCCACTCCCTCGAGGGAGGGGGAGTTTGCGTCCTCTCGCTGAATTGTGTGAGAGCGGGTTGGTGTTTTCATGTTGTCACCAGTTGGGTACGGCTCAAGCGGCGGTAGAGATCGCAGCGCTCCAGCAATTGCTCGTGTCGTCCTTGATAGATGATCTGGCCTGCATCCATGACGACGATGCGATCGGCGTTGAGCACTGTGGAAAGGCGATGGGCGATGAGAAGCGAGGTGCGATTAATGCAGAACTCTGAAAGGGCCTGATTGATGTGGGCTTCGGATTCCGCATCAATCTGACTGGTGGCTTCATCGAGGATAAGGATGGCGGGATCGCGGAGAATGGCGCGGGCAATTGCCAGTCGTTGGCGCTGGCCGCCGGAGAGCGAGGCACCTTGTTCAAGCACATCGGCGTCATAACCGCCCGCGTTGCCACCGGGACCGGGCTTGCCGGGGATGCGGCGGATGAATTCATCGGCGTGGGCGCGGCGGGCAGCATCCATGATGGCATCGATGCTCACGCCGGGCAGACCGAAAGCGATGTTTGAAGCGATACTGCCACGGAAGAGGACTGTTTCCTGTGTAACGACGCTGATTTGGCCACGGAGTTTTCGCAGCGGCATGGAGGCGATGTCCGCGCCATCAATGAGAATGCGGCCGGAATCGGGCGAGAGCAGACGAGGAATCATGCTAAGGAGCGTGGTCTTGCCGCAACCGTTTGGGCCAACGATGGCGATGCGCTCGCCATGCAGAACGTTGAGGGAGACGTTTTTGAGCGCGGGATTTTCCGCGCCTGGATAGGTGAATGTGATGTTTTCAAAGGCGATGGAGCGTGAGTGGCGGGCGAAAGCCGGGGTGGAGTTCGCGCTCCTCACTGCATGCGCTGCGGGTTCAGGGCCATCGATGAGCGGTGAGGTTTCGCGGGCCTCATTCATCAAATCCGCCAGACGATCGGCTGGGGCGGAAGAGGCTTGGATTTCTGTGATGAGTCCGGTTAATGGACGCACGGATGCGCCGGCCATGGCAAGTGAGCCGAGTGTCCATGTGAGGTCATCAATGGTGCGCTGGCCGGAGATAATGCTTTTTGCGGCGATCGCGGCAAGGACCAACACAACGAGAACGCTCAACGCTTCCACAAGTGGCGAGGAGAGGGCGCGGGCGGTGCGGACGCGCAGTTCGTGTCGAACGGCGTCATCGTTCATTTCCTTGAAGCGTGAAGTGGCTTGATCTTCTGCGGTATTGGCTTTGACCGAACGCAGGCCCTGCAAGACTTCGGTGGAAACGCGCAGCAGGCCTTCCTGTGCTTTGAGCGAGCCGCGCGTGCCACGGCGAATGCGGGTGCCAAGTTTGCGCAAGATGATGCCGAGCACCAGCACCGTGGGGATTGCAATGAGGGTGATCTGCCAATCCACCACGCACGCGACAACGAATGCGGCGAGGCCCTTGAGGGCGCTTGTGACGGTCTTGCTAACCAGCGCGATGAGGCCACGCTGAAGTTCTGCGGTGTCTCGAACGATGCGGGCGATGAATTCTGATGCGCCGCGAGTCATCACACGGGAGAGCGGCATGTGGATGACGTTCTCAAACGCTTCCTGCCGAATGCGGGCGATGGCGCGAGTGGTAACGGTTTGACTAAGGTATTGATGAAAGAAGTTGGCGACGCCGCCGACGATGGTGAGGATGGCGAGGCCGGTTAAGATGAGGAGAAGGCCACGGAAGGGGTCTGTGGGAAGGAGGCCGATGATGGAATCCGGAATGAGGAACGGCCCCCAGCCGCCCTTGTCGTTGAAGTCATGAGCCATATCCACAAGGGATTTGCCGGAGGAGGGATTGACGAGGATTTTGAGGAGCGGGCCGACGCTTAGCAGACCAGCGGCAAGGCCGCCGGCGGAGAAAAATGCGAACGCCATCGCCCAGAAGAGCGTGGTTTTTTCGTGGAGAAGATGTTTGGCGAAGTGCCAGAAGTTGGACATGGGAGGGCGGTCTAACCACAGAGATCACAGAGAACACAGAGGGGGAATTTTGGATTTTGGATTGACAATTCGGCGATTGGACAACGATTGGACGGAGAATCCCTTGTTCGCCACCGTATTCCCTGTTTTCTTCGTAGTGCGATTGCTCACTGGTACAGTTTAGCAAAATCCTTCCAGAAGCCCGGATAACTTTTGGCGACGCATTTGGGGTTGCGGATGGCGAGACGCAGGCCGTTGGGCGCGTTGAGGCCGAGGACGGCGAAGGCCATAGCCATGCGGTGGTCGTTGTAGGTTTCGATGATGATGGGATTTGACGAGCCGCGCGCGTCAGCAAGCGGTTCAGCCCCCCGCTCCCTTACGGTCGCGGCTCGTTTTGGTGCTGTCGCGGTTTGTGGTTGTGTTGGCGGCGGTGTGATGCTGATCCAGTCTTCGCCTGTTTCGATGGTGCAGCCGACTTTGCGGAGTTCGTTGGCGAGCGCGGCGATGCGATCGGTTTCTTTGATGCGGAGGGTGCGGAGGCCGGTGAGACGAACCGGACGATTCAAGACTGCGAAGAGAACTGCAACTGCGAGCGACCCATCTGGCATGTTCCCCAAATCAAATGTGTTCGCAATTGGTTTGATGGGCGTTCTTGCCTTGATACCCATGGCACCGAATTCTTCTTGCTCGGTTGCATTTCGACCCTGCACCTCGTAACCCAGGCTCTCAAGGAGGGTTACAAAATCGAAATCGGGCTCTGAATACTCGCATCCGATACCTCCGGGGATCCATGCTATTGATCTTGGAACGATCGCGGATGCAAGCCACCAGTAGACACTGCTGCTTGCGTCGGGAAACACATTGAATTCGGTGCAATCCGAAGCCTGCGGCAGAATACGGATT
>CAZWJR010000160.1:0-5482 GCA_964634655.1 uncultured Isosphaeraceae bacterium
GACGCCGACGGCGGGTGGGATGCCGGGCAGTGCCACCATCATGCCGATGGCGGAGCCGACGGTGGCGGGAATGGCGAGGAGGGCGCAGGCGAGACTTTGGCGCAGGAGGTTGGCGGGCTCTCGCAGCAGGAAGGTTGGAAGGGCGAGAGCGAGAATGAGCAGGTTGACGAGCACGGAGGAAAATCTGGAGTAGCGATAGCGGAGGAGTGCATCGCGGGCGGGGGCGGCCTGGGAATCCAGCACTTGGCTGATCTGGTTGAGGCTCATCATGGAAGCGAACTGATCGAAACGGCGAACCATGATTGATTGGGGTGTGAGGTCTGAAGGAAAGACATCGATCGGTTTGCTCATCATGACATCATCGCGGACGGCTTGTTCGGTGGGGATGGGTTCGATTGCCTGGCCATCGGTGAGGAGCCATGCTTGCTGCGAATCTGACCATGTGGCGGAGCTGGCGGTGATGCGGCGGATGGTGAGGCCTTTTTCATCGCGCTCAAGAATGGTGGGAAAGCGCATGGTGAGCGTATCGGTTTCGTAGGATGGGGCCTGGAAGAGGCATCCACGGCCATCGGGGGTGAAACGGATTTCAAAACTGCCGAGACCGGTTTGACCGATCTGGCCGTAATCGCGGAGCAACATGGGAGCGAGGCGAGGAAGGATGAGTTCCTGATTGAGTAGTTGGAGGAGGCACAGCGCGAACATGCCAATGATGAACGGCATGGCGACGCGGTAGAGACTGACGCCGGAGGCCATGACAGCGACGAGTTCGCGGTAGCGGTGCATCTGGGCGAGGGTGAAGGCCATGGCGCCAATGGCGGTGAGGCCATGGAGATAGGCGTAGAACTGGAAGACACGCGGGCCCTGGTAATCGAGGCTTAGGAGAAAGAGTTCCCGGGCAAAGGCAAATGTGCCGCCTTTTTTGTTGGCGATTTCGTGGGCGGTATCCACGAAGTGATCGAGGTTCATGATGACATCGATCGCCATTGCAAAAATAAAGAGGAGCAGGAACAGCAACACGAAATTCGTGAAGAAGCGGGCGAGGATGTAGCGATCAAGCCGCAGCATGCTTGCGTCAGTTCCTTGAGACTCGCCAATAGGAGAAGAAGAAGAGGATGAGCAGGACGGTGTTGCCGGACCACATGATGAAGTAGCCGAGGGGGCGGCCATCGCGGAGCAATTGTTCGCCGGCGGAGATAACAATGAGATCGCCGATTGCGGGCAAGAAGGCCCAGAGGTATGTGGCAAGAGGCAGGCTGTTGCGATGCCACATGGCCATGGTGGCGCCGAGGATGAGCAGGAGAATGGCGGTGCAAGAGATGGCGTAGCGATTGAAAAGACGGCCGATGATTTCGTTGTTCATGGATCGCAATTGCGATTCAAGCCAAGAGATAGGACCGGCCAGGCGATCCGGAGCCTTTGTGCGGGCGCGATCCAACAACTGAATACTGGGCAGTGCGGAAACTGCCGCTTGATCGTGGCCGGAGACGCGAAGGCTGGGAATGATGAGGCGGCGTCGCTGGTTGACGGCACCTGTAGGATCGTGAAGATTGACGACTTCGTGATTTTCAATAACAAGATCGAAGAGCGAACCGGCGAATGCGCCGCTGGCGGCGGGCGCCAATTGGGCGGCTTCTGCGGTGAAGCGGATGGAAGGCTGATCGCCTTCGTATTGAGTGATCTGGAGTTTCTTGCCACGCGGGACGACGAAGGCGCCGTTGCTGTGCATCTGCTGCGCCTGCACGGTGTAGTGGCGAGGTTTGGCAAAGCCGGGGCTTTCATCAAGCAGATCAAGGAAGCCGCGCTGCTGAAGTTGGGAGTCGATGGCATCGCGCAATTCGAGAGCGCCCATGGCGTCGGCAAGTGCTCCGCGCGCCTTCATGACCGGTTCGTAACCATCGGGATGAGTGCGCAACGCGAGCAGTTGGCTGCGAGTGAGGCCCTTGGTTGTTCCGGCGATAGCGTTGGGGACGAGGATGGCTTGGGGAATGATTCGATCGGAATGCACGAGGTGGCCGGTGCGAGCGTTGAGGGCTACGGTGTCTTCCATGACCATCTTTAGGAAGGTGCGGTCTTCACGCTGGTAGACATCGACGATGGCTCGCGAAGCGGTGACATCGGTAACGATGCGACCGGCGGGATCGAGTTCTGCGGCGGCGACCTTGAAGAGGATCATGCGGGTTTGGGGGCCGCCAACTTCTGTGGGGTGATCGACGACGACGCGATTGGCGAAGATCTGCATTTTCTGGGTGTCGCCGATGACGAACGGCTCGCCGCGTTCCACAGATGCCTGGAAGAGTTTTGTTACGTCTTCAGTGACGGTTTGCGCGATGATGGCCCAGAAGCGCGGAATGATTGACTGAGTGAGCAGCACCATGAGGAGAGTGAGCACAATGCCAAGGGCTGCGACGGGCAGGAGAATGCGGCGATAGCTGATGCCGCCCGCAGCCATGGCTTGAATCTCGTTGTCTGTGGTGAGGCGATAGAAGGAAAGGGTTGAGCCAAAGCCCGCAGCAAACGGCAAGGCGAATTGCAGCATTGGCACAATGGCGAGGCAAAGGTATTTGGCGGTTTGAACTGCATCCAGCCCACCACGGGCAAGGGGTTTGAGCGTGGCGCCGAATGCGATAACGGTGACGAGAACCGCCGTGGTGAGCAGAATGACACGGAGCAGGTCCGCAAGGATGTAGCGATAGAGCAGCCAGGGCATTGGGAAGTAGTATCGCCGATGGTGAGCGATCAGGCTATTCGGGGAAAGAAGGGATGGATTGGTTGTGTGCCTCGCTGGCGCGTCGGTCTGGTAGATCGGCGAAGAGAAATTGTTCGTCGCCACGGGGAGGGAACTATCGGACCATGAGAGGGACTTTGGATCGGGTTTGTCGGATCGGCCGGGTTTGGATTGGCAATGGTGAGGCTGCACGAGTCCGACACTTGCGGAGGGTTGAGGGATATTCGATCTGTACTAGTGGAAGCACATTGAGTGGGTTGCTGATGGAATGGGATGGTGATTAGGGGAGAGTGGCCTTGCGAGGAATTGGAAACAAACGTGGACTGGTTGGTCATTGGCGAGGTGGATTCACGCTGCTGGAATCACTCATGGCGGCAGGGATTCTGCTGATGGTTGTAGTGGCGGTGACTTCTGCGGTGGTGGCGGGACAGCAGAATTCGTTTGAAGCGCGCCAGCGGATAGCGGCGAGTCTTGCGGCGGAGGAATTGATGGGCCGACTGCTGACAAAAGAGTATTCGGAGTTGGCGGGCTGGAATGGATATTCCGAGGCGGTGGGCGCGATGACGAACGTGCAGGGGAACCCGATGCCTGAGGCGTTTGCATCCATCGGACGGAATGTTGAAGTGTTGACATCGTTGAAACTGCTAGAAGACCTGGATGTGCGCGTGCTGGGAGCGACGATTCGGATTCAGGCGTTTGATGATCAGGCACGGGTCTTGGCGGACATCAGTCGGTTTGTTCCGGAGCCAGAAGAATGAATCGCCGAGGCCTGACATTGATGGAGTTGATGCTTTCGCTGGCGATCACGGCGATTGTGGGGTTGGGGATTGCCGGCATGATGGGAGTGGTGGCGATTGGTGTGGACGGAAGGCGGGATACGCGTGCAGTGACGGTGCTGGCGAATGCGGCGGCATCGCGGCTGGCTTCTTATGTGGGTCCGAGCCGATGCATTTTGGCGGCGGATGGCGGGAATTTGACGTTGTGGTTCAACGATTCGCGAGAGAGCGGAACGGTCCATGCCACGGAACTGCGTTGGCTGAAGTTTGACGCCGATGCGGGTACGGTGAGCGTGCATTATGTGGAGTTTCCGGAAGCGTGGGGCCAGCCTGCGAGGGATTTGGAAGATCACGAGTATTCCTCCGGCACGGATTGGGAAACGGTATTGGCGGAGTACGAGGCGCGGAGATGGACGGGCAGCCGGATCCTGATTGACCAACTTGCGGCGGCAAACGTGATGTTGAACGACAAGACGGTTCTCAACAGCCGGTTTGTGAGTTACGAACTGGGATTTCAGACGCAAGCGGATGTTGTGGACATGGTGATTTCGGCGACGATCAACCAACACATGCAGCCTGTGAAATGAGAGGGATTGCCATGAATCGAACTGGTCAGCGGAAATCGAATCGACGGGGAATTGCGATGCTGTTGGTGGTGGTGAGTCTGATGGCGGCGACGATTCTGACGACGGCGTATGTCGCAAGCCGGGACAATTCGCCGGCGATCGGCCAGAATGTTTCGGATTCCACATCGGCACGCTGGGCGGCGGACAGCGCGCTGGCATTGAGTGTGGCGACGATGGAGACGGAAAAGGATTGGCGAGCCGAAGCCGCACTGCATGGCGGGAAGATGGTGGATGGTGTGATGATTGGCTCGGCGAGCGTCTCGATTGCTGTCAAGGATCTGGCGACGGGATTACCGCCAAACCCCACAACGGAGAATATTCAAATCACCGCGACGGCCACGGTGAATGGGGTGAAACAATCGACGGTGGCGAATGCGTTTGTACCTCTGGAACCCGGGCTGGTGGCGGATTTGGATTTGAGTGAATTTGCGGTTTTTGCGAACGACGGATTGGCGATGAGCGAGCGATCGCTGCTAACGCGATGGCCGATGGCTCCGTTGAGTACGCTGGGGCGGCGAGTTTCTGTGGGAACGCGCGCGACGAGCGCATCGAGCATCGTGCTATCGAACTCGGCGGCGGCGTTGGATACGACGGTGTTTCACGGGCCGGGGGCATCGGGCTCTCTCATCAGCAATGCGGCGAGCCCTGCCATTGAGAAGGTTGGGCTGTTGGACCCAATTCCGCTGCCGGTGCCGCCGGGTTCTGCGGAGACGACATCGCTGTTGCCGCTGCTGGACCTGGTCATGAACGGCGGGGTGCTGACGGTACTGACGGACAGTCATTCCCGGAATCTCACGTTGAGAAACAACGCGGTGCGGACGTTGCAGGGAAACATCAAGGCGGTGTACGACCAGAATTGCACGATCGACACCGGCGCGAAACTGGTCATAGATGGCGATGTGAAAGTGGTGGTTTTTGGGAATCTGTCGATCGACCAGGGTTCGATCGAATTGAAACCAAACGCCCGATTGCGGCTGTATGTTCGTGGCACGACGGGTTCGCCGGCGGTGTTTCTGCGGGATTCTTACATCGGCGATCTGCGAGCCGACAATCTTCGGGACAACACGGGAAAGGCGGCGTGGATGGACCCGCAGCGGGTGACGTTGTTCAGCATTGCGCCGACGGGATCAGCCTGTGAGTGGCGAATCCGGGGTAATTCAGTCGTGAAGGGATCGGTCTACAGTCCGCAGAGCAGCCGGATAAGAATTGAGGAGTCTTCGGCAGTTTACGGACGAATCGCGGCGAAGATGGTTGAACTGCGCGATGATGCGACGGTTTTCTACGATCCTTCGCTGGATTCCCGCTGCTGATTCACAAATCAGACGAGCCCGATTTATGATTCAAGCTCGCGGATG
>CAZWJR010000160.1:5492-6957 GCA_964634655.1 uncultured Isosphaeraceae bacterium
CTGGACACAGCGTCGCTGCAAACCACAGCGGACGCGACGGGTAGTACTGTTAAAGCGGATGCCGGCACGAAAATGATCTGCGACCCGGCGAGTCCGATCGTGAGTATCGATCCGGAACCGGCGGTGACTGAACCGACGCCGCGGCCAGTGCGGGTGCAGTACAGCGTGGTGGCGTTTGGACCAAACGTGAAAAGTTGGGAGAAATGAGAACCGATTGGCGCACATTCATGATGGAGGCCAGGTCTTCGGTGGCGCTGCGACGATTTCCGCGCGCGTTCACGTTGATTGAGATGTTGGTCACGGTGACCGTGCTCGCCATTGTGGCGGCCACCGTGGCACCAATGTTGAACAACGACGGACGGTTGCAGGTAATGGCGGCGGCGGAACTGGTTGCCAGTGACATTGAATTTGCGCAGATGATGACGATTGCGTATCCGAGCGATCCGATGGCGGTGTGTTTTTCCGCCAAGGAAAAGAAATACTGGATCGCGTATGCGGCCACGCCCGCAGAGCCGATTGCGCGGCCGAATTCCGGAGAACCCTATGTTGTGGAGTTTGGCGTGGGGCGAGCAACCGGTGCGGCGGATGTGGCGATGACCCTCAATCAAATGACTGACGATTCACTGACGTTTGACTCATCTGGCGGCTTGTTGGATTTCACCAAAACGCCGCTGATACAGTTGGGGACGGGCTCCGGCGCGATCACGCTTTCGATTGCAGCGATGACGGGAAGTGTGCGTGAGATTGACGGGCCAATTGAAAAAGGCGAGAAGCTGGAGCCAGCGGAGGTTGAGTTGGCTAAACCGGCGAAGGTAGACAAGTAGCGACGAGGAGTGACGGCCGCAGCAATGTGGTGCGGCGGCTAGCGCAGGCCGTATTCTCTTAGTTTGCGATAGAGGGTGCGTTCGCCGATGCCGAGCAAGTGTGCGGCTTGTTCGCGATTGCTGCCGGTCATGGCGAGGGTTTGGCGAATCGCTTCTTTCTCAAGTTTATCGAGGCCGACACCGGCGAGGCTGCCAACGCTGGAGGAATCATCAGAATCCGGTGAGCGGATTTCCTCGGGGACATGGCGGACATCGAGCGAATTGTCATCGCTCATGACGATCATGCGCTGCACGACGTTGAGAAGTTCGCGCACATTGCCGGGCCAGGGGTAGGCGATCAACCGCATCATGGCGGGTTCCGTCACGGTGGGAACGGGGCGGTTGAGTTCCGACGCAAATTTTCCGGCGGCGTGATTCACGAGGCGCGGAATGTCATCGCGGCGTTCTCGCAGCGGCGGGACGTTGATTTCCGTTCCCTTGATGCGGAAGTAGAGGTCATCGCGGAACTTGCCACTGGCGACGGCAGATTTCATGTCCTGGTTGGTGGCGCTGATGAAGCGGACATCGGTGCGGCGGGGCTCGTTGGAGCCGAGGCGGACGATCTCGCCGGTTTCCAGCACGCGCAGGAGTTTGGCCTGCAT
>CAZWJR010000161.1:0-6875 GCA_964634655.1 uncultured Isosphaeraceae bacterium
GACGATGCAGCATTTGCCCCAGCCGCGAGCGACCACGGCGGCGTGAGAAGTCTTGCCGCCCGTTGCCGTGAGAATGCCCACGGCTGCGTGCATGCCGCCGACATCTTCCGGAGAGGTTTCCTTGCGAACGAGAATGACCTTGTGGCCCTGGCCAGCGTAATGCTCTGCCTCGGCCGCGGTGAAAACGATCTTGCCGGTGGCCGCACCGGGAACCGCGTTGATGCCCGTGGCGAGTTTGCGCTCGCTCAAGTTCGCAATGCCCGGTTCGATGATCGGGTAAAACAATCGTTCAATATCTGTGGATGTAACCCGCTTGATGGCATCATCCTTGGAAATCACTGGCATCAGCGCGGCCTTGGCGTATTTCGCTGGCAGATATTTCTTCTTCGTTAGCCGTTGGGCCTGGGCCTTGGTGAGCAGCGGTTTCGTAGCCTGTTCCACAGCAATTCGGAACGCGGCAGCAGGGGTGCGCTTTCCGGTGCGGCATTGCAGCATGTATAACTTGCCGCGCTCAATGGTGAATTCCAGGTCCTGCATGTCCTTGTAGTGCGATTCAAGAATCACTCGCACGGCGTTCAGTTGATCCCATGCCGGTGGCATCTTGCTGGCCAGTTCGCTCAAATGCATCGGTGTGCGAATACCAGCAACCACGTCCTCGCCCTGTGCGTTGATGAGCAGATCGCCATAAAAGGTGTTTTCGCCCGTGGAAGGATCGCGCGTGAAACAAACACCGGTACCGCTGTCATCGCCGGTGTTGCCGAAGACCATCTGCTGCACGTTGACGGCAGTGCCGATGAGGCCGCTGATTTTTTCCACGCGGCGATAGGTGAGAGCCTTCTCCGCCATCCAGGAGCCAAACACCGCGTTGATCGCGCCGGTGAGTTGTTCCCAGGGGTCCTGCGGAAACTCGCGGCCGGTTTGTTCATAGAAGAATGCTTTGAATTCGCCGCACAGTTGGCGGAGCATCTCGGCGGGAATGGCGGTGTCTGCGACGATGCCCAGCACGTGCTTGAGCGCATGCAGTTTGCCTTCCAATACTTCCTTGCTCAAACCGACGACGACGCTGCTGTACATCTGAATGAAGCGGCGGTAGGAATCCCACGCGAAACGCGCGTTGCCGGTGACCCTTGCAAGGCCTTCGGTGGATTGGTCGTTGAGACCGAGGTTGAGGATGGTCTCCATCATGCCGGGCATGGAGCGGGCCGCACCGGAGCGGACGGAAACGAGCAGCGGGTCTTTCACGGAACCAAGTTTCTTGCCGGTGGTCCGTTCCAAACGAATCAGTTGAGCGCGGATTTCCTTTTCAAGGCCGCGCGGCCAGCGATTTTCCTGACGGTAGAACTCCGCGCAGGCTTGGGTTGTGATGGTGAAGCCGGCCGGAACGGGCAAACCGATGCGGGTCATCTCGGCAAGGCCAGCGCCTTTGCCGCCGAGGATTTCGCGCATGGAGCCATCGCCTTCAGCCTTGCGGTTGCCGAAGGAATAAACCATCTTGGCGATGCGGGCGGGCTTGGTTGTGGATTTCGCGGGCTTCGGAGTGCGCGAAGCAATTGCGGTGACCTTCTTGCCTGCGGTGCGGGTTTTATTCTTGTTCATTGATGTGCGACGGGGGGCGACCATGGTGGGCATTCAAATCATCCTTGATTTTGAAAAGTGTTTGATGGGGAACCGCGCAGTGTAGGGAAAAACGGCTCGTTCGTCGATGCGCCGCAGCATTTTGGCTGATTCGCAGGCGATTGGAGCGTGCGCAGTATCATGGGCGCCGATGCGTGAGCGGCCGTTGAAAACTTTGCTTAATTGGAAGCGTTCGCCGATGGAGGTGGCGGCAGAGTGGCCTGCGAATACGCCGCTGGTGATGCTGCATTCCGGCCGAATACATCCGCAGTGGGCACGATGGTCGATTCTTGCGAGTCCTGCGGTGCGGTACCAATTTGATGGCCGTTCGCGATGGATCGGCATGCCGCCGCGCGAACTTGGGGGAGTTGCCTTCACGAACGATCCGCTGCGCGATCTGGATGCGATTCTGGCGGCGACGCGGATTTCCGGTGCGGCGGAGAGCGGCGACTTGCCATTTGCAGGCGGATGGATTGGCTTCATTTCCTACGACCTTGGCCGTTGGATTGAACCGCGTGCTGCTCAACCGGTTGGTGCGGAGGCTGATCGCAGTTGGCCATTGATCGAACTTGCGTGGTGTCCAGAGGCGTTGGCGTTCGATCAAGTTGAGAAATTGTGGTGGGCCGTTGGACCGAGTGGATTTGCTGAACGGGTTTTGGAGACTAAGAGCGCAATGCCGGTGGGTGGTGGTTTTGAGATCGGTGAGTTCAGGCCGAGGGTGAGCCGGGATCAGTACGAGGCGAGTGTGCGGCGGACGATTGAATACATTGCGGCCGGGGATATTTTTCAGGCGAACATTGCACAGCGGTTCACCGCACCTTTCGATGGTTCGACCCGTGCGCTGGCCGGCCGCGCTTTTGAGCAGGGGCAACCGTGGTACGGCGCGTATTTGGAAATGCCGGGCGGGAAGCGGGGAGAGGAATCGCGTGCGGTGATCTCGTTGAGTCCGGAACTGTTTCTGCACATTGACGGGGCGACGAAAAAGATTACCACGCGGCCGATCAAGGGAACACGGGCGGCGAGCGCGCATCCGAGTTCGCTGTTGCACTCGCCAAAGGATGCGGCGGAACTGCACATGATTGTTGATCTCATGAGGAATGATCTTGGGCGCATCTGCGAGTTCGGTTCAGTTGAAGTTTCAAATCCTCGCAGCATTGAGAGTCATCCAACGGTGCATCACGGAGTGGGGGAAGTGGTGGGGAGAGTGCGGCCGGGTGTGCGATTTTCTGATGTGCTGCGGGCGACTTTTCCGGGCGGATCGGTGACGGGTGCGCCGAAGATTCGAGCGATGCAGATCATTGATGAATTGGAGCCGGTGCGGCGTGGGCCGTATTGCGGGGCGGTGGGATGCATCAGCGATTGTGGGAGTGTTTCGCTGAACATTGCGATCCGGACGATGCTATTGCGGGGTGAGAGGAAGGGGGAAAGGTTCGATTGTTTGACGGGGATTTTGGATTATTCGGCTGGGGCGGGGATTGTGGCGGATTCTGATCCGGCGAGCGAATATCGGGAAACGCTGGAGAAGACGGCGGTTGTTCAGGGTCTATGTGATGAGCGGGTTAGAAGTCGGCTGGGAAGAAAGGGGAAGGCCACGGTCCAAAGGGTGAGGGGGTGATTTTGGATTGACGATTTTCGATTGACGATTGACGATTTGGGGGGTGGTTTTTGGTGGTGGGTGGTGTAGTTTGCGCGCGCCGTTGGGGCTTCAATTGGTTGGATTTTTGACTCGTTCGAGTGGCGTTTTTGATAGCGCCAGGGGCGTTTTTTTGGAAAGTGGTGTAGTTTGCGCGCGCCGTTGGGGGTAGCGCTGGATTGTTGTTTTGGGGGAAAGGGAAAGTGCTGAGTGCTGAGGACTGAGTGCTGAGTCGTGAGGGTTGGGGTTGGGGGATTCATGGGGTCCATGGCGAGGGGTGAAGAGGTGAAGGGGCAGAAGTCAGAGGGCAGAAGTCAGAAGTCAGAGGTCAGAAGTCGGAGGGCATTGGGCCGAGAATTTGGACTGATAGCCAACGGCCGGGGGCCGGGTGGCAAAAAAGGGTTCTTCTATAGAGGGGTGGAAGGCGGTGATTGCGCGCGCAGAATTGACATGGACTGGAGGAAAGGGCTGTTTTTGCAGGGAAAAATTTCTTACAAATTTTGATTTTTGAAGTTTTGGGCTACCCCTATTGGTGCGCGCCGGTTTCCGGGGGTTAGTGGCGGTGCGGGCGCGGATTGGGGAGGGGTAGGCCGGCAGAGACGCCGGCCCCACTGGGGGCGCGATGGGTTTGAGATGGCGCAAGCAGAGTTGGCCGACAGGGACGCCGGCCCGACTGGGGGCGCGATGGGTTTGAGATGGCGGAAGCAGAGTTGGCCGGCAGGGACGCCGGCCCCACTGGTCGTGGGTATGGCGGAGCGATTTTCGGATGTCGCCACCGCTACGAACGGGCACGACCGACTTGCTGAAGTGAGTACGCCCGGGTCTCTGCTGGCGTGTCGGCTTGGTGGGTGATTGGCGGCTTGGTGGATTGGCCCCGCCGGTCCCCGTCCCTCCGGTCCCCGTCCCCCCGGCCATTGGCCGGGGGCTAATGGATTTGTTTCTTGAGAAAAACCCCGTTGTTGGCGGTTATCCCCGGCCATTGGCCCCGCCGGTCCCCGTCCCTTCGGTCCCCGTCCCCCCGGCCATTGGCCGGGGGCTAAATGGTGTCGGGGTTACTTTTTCTTGGTGGGTTTTTTGGCGGGGGCTTCTTCTGCGGATTTGGATTTGGATTCGGACTTGGCTTCTGATTTGGGTGCGGGCTTGGCTTCTTTCTTGGACCCGGCGGTCGCGCTGGATTTGGAGCCGGCAGCGGCGGCTTTTTGTTTTTCGGTGTAGATCTTGTTCCATTCCTCGGCGTTGACTTCGACCTTCTTGGCTTGCTGGACGACGCGGTCGCCGGCTTTTTGATCGCGGATGAGTCGGGCGACTTCGCCGAGGCGGCCGGACTGGGCGAGTTCGTTGCGGAGTTTTTCCGGTCGGACGTTGCGTTGTGCGGCGATGGCGGCGATTCGGCCGTTGACTTCCTGTTCGGAGACTTCGATGTTGAAGTGTTCGCCTAGTTTGTGGAGGAGGAAGAAGCGTTTGAGACGTTCGCGGGCATCGGCTTCGGAGATTTCACGCATCTCGGCGAGTTTTTCCTCGACCTGTTCAACGGAGAGTCCACGCGAGAGGAGTTCCATGCGGGCGTTTTCCAGTTGGCGAGCGGCCTGGCTGGCGGAGAGTTTTTCCGGGAGATCGATCTTGACCTTTGCAGCGAGTTCATCGATGACCTGATCGCGCATGGCGGTGGCTTGTTCATCATCGCGGCGATGTTCAAGAGCGAACTTGATCTGCTCGCGAAGGATTTCCTCGCTGGGCAGGCCGTAGCGTTCTGCGACGGTGGCGGGAGTGGCGGGAATGATGCGCTCCGCCATGCGAATTTCGTAATTGATGTGAAGTTTTGCGCCGCGGAGGTCTTCGCGCTCGTGACCATCCGGGCCGACGGCTTCGATCACGACGGTGTCGCCGACCTTCTTGCCTTTGAGGAGGGAAGCGAGGTTGTCGATCATGAGGCCGAGGACCTGCCCGCCGCCGGACTTACCGGGCATGACGATGAGGACATCATCGGAGCGGAAGAAAGGTTCTTTCTCATCGTTCTTGGTAACGGCTGCGTAACCACCGATGCGATCGTCTTCCTTGAAATCGGATTCGAGTTTTTCGGGTGTGCCGTTGAGGACTGTTTGGCGGGTGAGTTCTGCTTCAATCATGTCCTGCGTGATCTGGAGCATTGGCTTTTTGACTTCGATGCCATCGAGAGGTGGAAGATCGAATTCCGGATTGATTTCGACCTCGATAGAGAAGACGAAGGGCTTGCCGTCCTGAAGTTCCAGGTCTTTGAGGTTGTCTGCGGGTTCAGGTTCGCCGATGGGCTTGAGTTTGTGCTGCTCAATGGCGGCGGCGTATGCGGTGGCGATGAGTTGGTTTTTTGCTTCGCCACGGACGGAGGAGCCGAAGCGGCGTTCAATGAGTTTGCGAGGAACGTGGCCCTTGCGGAAACCGGGGAGAGCGGTTTCGTTGGAGAGGACGTTGATGGACTCATTGAGTTTTGCATCGACGGCGGCAGCCGGGATGGTGATGGTGAGTTTCTTGCGGGCCGGGCCGACGTCATCGATTTTGACTTGGTTGGCGGGGGCGGTTTCCGGGGTGGCGGTTGGGGCTTGTGTCATGGCAGTTCTTTCGTGCGAAAACCCCGCAAAAGGGGCGGTTTGTTCAATGGGGAACCGCGAAGGATACCACGATAAGGGCCGGAAACCAACCGGCGGCGGGTGTGGGGTGGAATTGGGGTGGAATTGAGGTAAACGATGAAAAGGAGGATGCGATTGACCTGTGCGATGGTTTGAATCGGGGCAATGGAATCAAAGAAAAAAGAGCGAGTGGGGACTCGCTCTTTTTGAATCAGGATCGCGAAACCGCAAGCGAGGGAATGTCGCTGCGGAACAGATCTATCGCACAAACAACATTTCCGCGTAGGTTGGCAGTGGCCAGAGGTCGTCCGGGATGACGGATTCGAGTGCATCTGCGGCGGCGCGGGCTTTTGCGATGGCGGGGACCATGTTGTCGTTGATGTACTTGGCGTGCTTGGCGGCATCATCGACGTGGTGTGCCTCGGATTTTTCGACGGCCTTGATGGCGAGACGAAGTTTGGTGACGAGTTTCACGGTATCGCGGAGTTGTGCGACGGTATCCGGGCACTTGACGCCGGCAGACTTGGTGGCGGCGACGGTCTCGCCGAGTTGCGTCTGATAGCGGAGAGCGGCGGGCACGACCTGCTGCTTGAGCATGGAGATGAGTGTGCGTGCTTCGATCGCCATGGTCTTGTTGTAGGTTTCAAGCAGGACATCGACGCGGGCGTTGAGTTCGCGGTTGTTGAGGACGCCAAAGCGCTCGAAGAGATCCATGGCCTTCTTGGAGCGAAAGACGGGGATGGCGGCGGCGGTGGAGCGCAGGTGCGGGAGGCCGCGCTTGGCTGCTTCCTTGTGCCAGGCTTGCGAGTAGTTGTCGCCATCGAACACGACGCGGCGATGCTTTTTGACGACATCTTTGAGGACGGTCTGGACGGCTTCCTGCAGAGCGTTGGGGCCGTGGTTTTCAGCGATTTTCTTTTCGATCTGGGTTGCCATCCAGTCGAGGGATTCGGCGATGATGGTGTTGAGGACGGTGTTTGGCCATGAGACGGCGGCGCTGGAGCCGACGGCGCGGAACTCAAACT
>CAZWJR010000162.1:0-6863 GCA_964634655.1 uncultured Isosphaeraceae bacterium
GGACTCGGCGAGTTCGCGGGCATCCGGCCACGAGCCATCAAACACGCGCGGGGTGAGGATTCGCAACGAGGCGGAGGCGGGCGGGGTTCGTGAGCCTTTGGTTTCCATTGACATGCTTGCTCGTGGGCTCGCGTATCGGCGCGGGTGGAGAGGCCGAGATTGCCTTTGTTTGCAGGACGCATTCTATCCATCGGCGGAAAACGGTCCAGAATTGAACGGAGCGGCGATGGATTAGCGATGGGACTTGGTGACATTGGGAGAAATAGCGGTGCATCTGCTACGTTGTGTTGGTGCGGAGCCACGTGATGTGGCGATGCGTTTTGGTGGCTGTTTTTGCTTTTGTGTTGTGAGGAGATTTCTGCATGTCCGATTCCGACAAATCGACGATCGCTGGTGGAATTGGAATTGCGTTGACGCGGGTTGTGGTGCCGCTGTGGGTTTTGGCGGGGGCATCGTTCAAGTTGTATGAACGGACGGCATCGAACCTGCCGAGCGTAATTCTGAAAACGGCGAAGGATCTGCATTGGGACCTGGATGTGCTGTTGCGGACGCTGATCGGATTGGAGTTTCTGGCGGTGGGTGTGATGCTGTTTGTGCCGCGACTGGCGCGGGCGATGGCGATTTTCATGTTGAGTTGTTTCTGCCTGATCCTGCTGGGAGAGATGTACCGACAGGCGGCAAAGTGCGGATGCTTTGGAAGCATTCCGATGAAGCCGTGGCACATGCTGTTGATTGACGGCACGCTGCTAGCGGCGGTGATTTGGTTTCGGCCGCGGCGCAAGGCGGCCGAAATGACGGGTGGAAGGCAATCTTATTTTGGCCCGGCGATTGCGATGGTTGTGATTGGCGCGGTTGGATTCGCGATTAGTTTTGTGGTGCCGGATCGGCCACCGACACCGCAGGATGAGCGTCCGGCGGTGGTTGTGGAACATCACAACGATGGAAATGGAAATGGAAATGAGGTTCCGACTCCCCCACCACCGCCGGTTGATCTGCAGGTGAACCAGAATCCGCTGGCGGTGCCGAATTCGTGGTACATCAAGACGACGCCGGGGGATGAATGGAAGGGAAAATCATGGCGGGAAATTGATTTATTTCAGTTCATGCCGCGCTGGCCGAAGGATTTGGATCACGGCAAGCACTACGTGGTTTTCTACAGCCGGACCTGCGAACACTGCGAGGCGATGTTTAGAGATTATCTGGTGAAGCCGATGGATGGGCCGGTGACGGCGGTGGAGATACCCAGCAGCAAGACGGTGTTGACTGGTGTCGGTGCATGGGAGATGCCACCTTCATCGGTTGAGTTGCTGGCGCTGCCACTGGGGTGTAATTGGATCATCACGCCGCCGTTGATGGCGGTGTTTGTGGATGGGAAAGTGACTTGTGCAATTGAGGGCGAGGGGTATGAGAAGTGTCTGGGGAAGTGATACGACTGCAGGTCAGATAGCGTGGTCCCTGCATCCGGTGGCGGTCAATCCTCACTCATGAGACATTCGAGGCGGCAGACTGTGAGCCAGACCTTGACGCAATTAGAGGGGCGGACGACAACAGCGATGGCGGCGCGGCGTGCGGTGCGGCGGAGGATCACGAGCGCGGCAACGAGTTTGGTGTCTGCGACTTCGACGTTTGTCAGATCAAGAATAAGACGTTGATTGGCAGCGCGGAGGGCGGCGCGACAACGCAAGAGCAATTCGGCGAGGGCCGCGGGTTCGGTGAGATCGCTGCCAGCCGTCACCATTGCAGTGGCGGGGTCATGGCGGTTTGGCAGTTCGAATCCGCCTCGCTCATCGGTACCAGTCTGCGTGAAATCCATTTCTCCCGTTTCTCCCGAATCGCACTCTGGCTTGCTGATTGAAGTATGAACGGGAAAGCGGAAAAACCCAGCAAAACGTGGATTGTTGTCGAAGAATTGTGCTGTTCATGCCGGTTGACGGCGGCGAATTGCCCGCCCTGTTTTCCCAGACCGCCCGGATGGCGGTTATTTGGACGCCGGAGCGAATGGCGGCGGACGGAAGCGAACGCCACGGGATGGCGGCTGGAGGTGTGGTGCGAGCGGGGATCAGGCGGGGCTTGCGACCCGGCGCTACCGCGATTTTCTTCCAGATTGCAAATGGTGCGCGGATTTCATTTGGTGGAGTCGAAACTCGTGGTATTCTGAAGATCGGATGATCGGGAGATTGAAGAGTCTCGATGTGCGCCTGCTCACACGAAGGTGTGTCGGCTGTGGATATGACGGGGTTCTGTTGCAGGGCGGGAAGGCAGATAATTGTGCCCGATGCGGTTGCGATCTTCGCAAGAGACCAGCAAGAAGTTACGCGGAGATGGAAGGCCTGCTGGGACAGACGATGACTGTTGAACGGCCGATGATCATCTGGCCGGGCCACGAGGTGAACGTTTTCCGGCGGTGGCTGGCGTTTCTTTTTCTGTGGGCGGTGCTGTTAGGGGCGATTACGTGCCTTTCAGTGGCGGCAATCGGGGCGGTGTAGCGTATTGACGGTCTACGATTTACGATTGAGGATTGGGGGATCGGGTCTTGTGCCTCGACGGCGCATTGGCCTGGTTTGTTTGTTTCTTGAATTTCGAGTTTGAAATCGGAAAGACCCATGACTGCCACTACCACTACAACACAACTATCCGTCGCGCCGGTTCTCAAACAGATTGACGCTGACATTGACAACGCGGTAAAGCGGCTCTGTGATCTGCTGCGCATACCGAGCATCAGCACCGATCCGGCGTACAACAAGCAGACCAGAGAAGCGGCGCAATGGTGTTCTGACCAGTTGACGCAGATTGGGTTCAAATCATCCGTGCGGGACACGACGGGGCATCCGATGGTGGTGGCGCATTTTGATCCGGGTGACAAGACTGGGAAAGGCCCCGGATTATCATCCGGTGGTCCGCACATTTTGTATTACGGTCACTACGACGTTCAGCCGCCGGACCCGCTGGAGTTGTGGGAGAGCAAGCCGTTTGAGCCTTCGATCGTGAAGAGTCCGCATGGCAAGCGAGTGGTGGCGCGGGGTGCGGTGGATGACAAGGGACAGGTCATGACGATGATCGAGGCGTTTCGGGCGTGGATTAAGGTCTACAAAACGCTTCCTGTCAAGGTGACGGTGTTGCTGGAGGGTGAAGAGGAATCTGGAAGTCCCAGCCTTGATCCGTTCTTGAAAGCCAACCACAAGGAATTGGCTGCGGATGTTTGCGTGGTGAGCGATACGGGGATGTGGGATATCAACACGCCGGCGATCACGTACATGCTGCGTGGTTTGGTGTACATCGAAGCGACGCTGCACGGGCCATCGCATGATCTGCACTCCGGAATGTATGGCGGGACACTGGTGAACCCGATCAACGCGCTGTGCGGCGTGATCGGCGAACTGCACGATAAGGATCGGCGAGTGCAGATTCCCGGTTTCTATGACGATGTGGAGGCGTTGAGCGAGGCCGAGCAGAAAATGTGGAAAGGCCTTGGATTTGATGAGCGAGAGTTTCTGGGTGGGGCGGGAGTTCGCACGGCGTTTGGCGAGAAGGGATGTTCCACGCTGGAACGGATGTGGAGCCGACCCACCTGCGATGTGAATGGGATTTTTGGCGGATACACCGGCAAGGGAGCCAAGACGGTGATTGCATCACATGCGACGGCGAAGATCAGTTGCCGGCTGGTGCCATCGCAGGATCCCAAGAAAGTCTATGAGGGACTGGTTAAGTTCCTGAACGATCGCACGCCACCGGATTGTCGCTGGGAGATTCAATCGCACGGGATGAGTCCTGCGATTCGAGTGCCGACGGAATCGCCCTGGCTGGAAGCGGCGATGAAGGCTCTGAAGCAGACGTTCAACAAGCAACCGGTGCTGCTGGGTTGCGGCGGGTCTATTCCGCTGGTGGGGTCAGTGCAGCGGATTTTGGGATTTGATTCGCTGCTGGTTGGATTTGGGTTGGAGGATGATCGCGTGCACTCGCCCAATGAGAAGTTTGAGTTGAAGTGCTACGAGATGGGGATCAAGAGCCACGCGGCGATGCTGGCGGCGTTTGCGGAGAAGTGATCCACACTTGTCATGATTTGAAGGGATTGCGATCCGGTGCCATGTCATGATGAACGTGGTTTGCGGCTGCTTTGACGATGAGATTCAACATGGGGATGCGATGGCGCACATACACGGCCATGGGTTCCGGCTTGGCGCCGAGGCGGGCCTTGGGTTCCAGCGCGGTTCTGCCAAAGGACAATCGAGTGCAACCCAAGGCAATTGCGCTTTCTATCGCGGCGAACAACAGTCGGAAATAGAGGGGATGATCTGCGTTGACGGCACGATCGAATCCCACGAAGTATCCGATGGCGGTGTCGCCATCTTTGAGAACGGTAATGAAGCCGACGATTTGGTCGCCCATCGTTGCGGCGATGCACACAAAGGACTTGCCCAAGGCCGCGGCGATGGCGGGCAGAAAAGAATCGGCCAATGTGAACAGCCGTATGGCAGCACCGGCATGCACCTGCATGTACAAGCCGTGCAGCGATGCGGCGTTTTCAGATGTGGGATTCAATGGAGCGAGTGAAATTCCAGCGGCGTCGATCTGCTTGAAGATGCTGCGAGCGTTCTTGCGATAACTTGCGTTAAGCGCACCGAGGTAATCCTCAAAACTCCGCCAATCTGGCTTGATGGTGAGCACCATGTTGGGCTCGGTTTCCATGCGGCGATAGGAGTAGGTACGAAGTTGCCGGGCTGTTGGCTCCAAATCCGCGGTGATGTCTTTGATCATGACGAGATCGGTGTTGCCAATGATTTTGTCGGCCCGGCGCATGCGGTAGATGGCTTCGGCGACGGCACCGATGATGGAATCATCGGCGTTGGGTGCGAGCGCAATGCCATGATTGCCGGATGAGAGCAGATTGCCGCAGACAAACATTTGTTGCGTAACACCCTTGAACGGGGCGACGGCCCTTTTCACGACGTTGCGGCGACTGGGGGCAGAGCTATTTTCCAATTGCCGGGCAGAGAGTGTGACGCGCTGTGCGGAAATCGCCGCGACCGGTTCATCGCCACGATACACAATGGCATAGCGGCCCACGATGTTGGATGGCCCATGCTGTTCCAGTACTTTCAGGTAACGGCGACTCATGCAGAGGGATTGTGACTGCACAAGGCGGTCCCAATGATCGGTGTTGATGTAGTCGATTCGATCAGCAAACAAACAACCGCAGCCGACGGAGGTATGGCGAATGCGATGACGAGTCCACGCCCGGGAGGCGGAGCGCAAGGGGTTCTTCAGCATTAACATATGCTACCCGGCCCAGACGCATGCTCGAATGTTGAGGTGGAGGATTCTTAAACTGCTCTAGCGATTTGTGCTGGAACTATGAGCCTGATGTCGCTGGGATTGATTCGTTCGCAACGCTTTTGCTTGAGCCTGCAACTCATTCCATTTCGCGGTGTGCTCCATATCCTCGGCCAGGCTCTTGAGGCATGCAAGGACAAGCCATGCAGCGATACCAACGATCGGCAGCCAGAGATTTTCCGGCGAAATCAGCATGGCGAGGTGGCAGGGCACAACCGCTGCATCGGCAGGGATTGAGCGAGACTTGAGGTATTCAAAGGGGCGGACCGGGCTACGGTGTTCTGATACACTTTGCCGTGCGAAAAACGACCCGATTTTTCCAAATTCGAGCCGCGGTGTTGCTCCTTGCAGCGGTATCGGCAGCGCATGGACAGAGCGGAGTTTCCGTTGAAGTTGATCAATTTGGTGTAGGTGCAGGGTTTCGGCCGGGCGATTTCACTGCGGTGCGCCTTAAACTCACGAGCGCACTGGAGCAGCCCACTCCGGTGTGGGTGCAATGGCAGGTGCCAAACGCGGATGGTGATATTGGGGAATATGGACGATCGTTAACGCTTTCTCCAAATCAGGCGGCGTTCACGTGGGTGTACGCACCGCTGCCGCCGGAGGTGACTTCCGGAAGTGTGTGGACGGTTCGTGTTTTTGAAGAACGCGATGGCGAGCGGAAGGCGGAAGTTGGCGGGAACCGAATCAGCACCGCCGGGGCGCAAGTTGTGGAACCGAGCACGGGGATGATCGCGGTGGTGGGCAAGGCACGGATGGGGCTGGATGATTATTCTGATCAGCGCACCGGGATGTCTCGCGTGGCACGGCCGGTGGGAGCGCATGAAGACACGCGGATCATTTCCGGGATCAAAGCGACGCAGTTGCCGGATCGCTGGTTTGGTTTGTTGCCTTATGAAGCGGTGGCGTGGTCTGGAGATGCGGATCGGCCGCAGGAACTAGGACTGGATCAGGCGGAGGCGGTGCGGGAGTACGTTCGTCGCGGCGGGCATTTGATCATCAGCCTGCCAATGGCGGGGAATCAATGGGGCTTGGGCATGACGGGGCAGACGGAATTGGAAGAGTTGCTGCCGTGCCGCGCATCGGGAAGAGTGCCACGAAAAGATGATGCGGTGCCGCTGGCTGATTTGCTTTCGGTCGTGAGCAAGCACAGCGATGCAGCGGCGGTGGTCGGCTCGCGGAAGCCGCCGGAGTTCAGCATTCGGGTGTTCAAGGATTTGCGAAAGTCAGCCGGTGATGGCGAGGCATTCAACGTGATTGAAAATCACTATGAACCGCTTATCGCGTTGCCGGATGGGAGGGTGATTGCCATTCAGAGACAGTTTGGTTTTGGGCGGGTGACGGTGATCGGGTTGGATTTATCCGACGGCCGAATGAACGCGCTGGGGTTGCCGCAGGCGGATGCGTTTTGGAATCGCGTACTGGGTCGGCGATCGGACACGCCAACGCCGGATGAATTGAAGGCGATGAACGATGCTGATCGGTTGAGCAAGGTTGATCTGAATCATGAGAACGCGCTGGGTTCCGGGCCG
>CAZWJR010000163.1:0-6861 GCA_964634655.1 uncultured Isosphaeraceae bacterium
CATGGGTTTGGCCCAGCACTATCAAAAACTCATTAATGAACTTGACCGCAATCATGTTGTCGTAAAGACCGAAACATTCAAACTGGCGTACGCTGATGCGACCGCCGTGTCAAATCAAATCTACGATTTGTTTGAGAGCACCTCCGCCACCGGTGGTCAGCCCGGACAGCCGCAGACGCGCCAACAGCCGAATCGCGCAGGCGGCCGACAGCCCACCCGCGGCGGCCAACCCGGCGCGATTCCACAAACCGCTGCGGGCCTGACCTCTCCCGGCCCGGTGGTCGAAATGCGAGTCTCTGTCAACGTGCAGCAGAACACCGTTACGGTGTCCGCCGAACCAGTCAAGATCGAAGCGATCCGCAAACTCATCGTTGAGGTATGGGATCTGCCTCGCGAGCGTGAAACCTTCCGCGTGTACACGCTTGAGCACACCGATCCAATCAAGATGCGCGATCTGATTCAGAACCTCATGGGGGGCGGCGGAGGGTCGCGAACCGGAGGGGCCGCTCGAGGCGGCGCAGCAGGTGCACGAGCTGGACAGGTGCAACCCATCGGCGGCGGAGGCGGTGGAGGGTCGGCAATTTCAGAAGTCATTGGTGACATCTACCGCGTTGAGGCCTATCCCGATCGCAACGCACTCGTCGTCCTAAGCAAGACCAAGGAAGCGTTGGACTATCTGGACATGTTCATCGCCGCCAATGACCTTCCGTCATCCGTAGGGTTGCCGCAAATCGTCGAACTCAAACATGCCAACGCCGTCAGTCTTGCTGATGAATTGAACGTCCTGCTTGCGGAAGCAGGAACCGGTGGCAGTCTCGTGCGGCCCGGTTCGGGACTTTCCGCAGAAGGCCCCGGAGGCTTCGACGAATCAGGCACTGGTGGATCTACCGGCAGCACCGGAGGCACCACGGGCCGTACGGGCGGCACAGGTGGCGCGGGCGGAGCCGGTGGTACCACTATTGAATTCCCCTGGCAGCGCGGTCGTGCCAGAGATGACCAATCGGAACCGTCGTCACTGATCGGCAAGGTTCGTATCGTTCCCATCGTGCGGCAGAATGCGTTAGCGATTCTCGCGCCCGTCGCTCAACGAAGCGCCGTCGCCGAATTGATCCGTGAATTCGATCGCCCCGGCCGTCAGGTCATGATCTCCGCGATCATTGCCGAAGTGCAGTTGACCAATGATTTCGCGTTGGGCCTGCGAGTTGGCAGCGGCGCGCTTACGCCCACCAATCCGGATAACGCCATCACCGGCGGCGGCAGTCTTGATGCCACCACCAACAATCTGGCCGCCAAATTGTTTGACACATCCGTTCTGGATGTCAACGTCGATGTCAACGTACTCCTTCAGGCCCTTAGCCAAAAGACGAACGTCCGCATCATTCAGGAACCCCGCGTCTTTACCGCTGACAATGAAGAGGCCGCGTTCTTCGATGGCCAGCAGATTCCCTTCATCACCAACAGCGTTGTGAATTCACAGGTCAACGGTGGCGTAACGCAGTCCTTTGACTACAAGAAGGTCGGCGTCCTTCTTAACGTCCGGCCACGCATCACTGTGCAGCGCGATGTCGATATGGAAATCCGCCTCGCACTGTCTGCCGTTGTCCCCGGCCAAACCCTGTTTGGCGGCGCAATCCTCGACCTGCGCGAGACCACAACCAAGGTCATCGTGAAGAACGCTCAAACCATCGTTCTCTCCGGCCTGCTCAAGGATGTTGATTCCAAAGTCACACGTGGTCTTCCGCTTCTCAGCGACATTCCACTCATTGGAGACCTGTTCCGCTCTCATGAAACCACAAAAAGCACAAACGAACTTGTCGCCTTCATTACCCCCATTGTCGTCGATAATCCCACCGAGAACGATAACAACTTCAATGAGCAGGAACGCGACTCTCTGCATCGCCTTTCAATGCCTTTGAAGAACCAGGGGTCAGCAATGAAGGAGGAACGTCAACGAATTCGCGACAAGATGCTCGCGCCCAAGACGCCAACCGGTGAACCAATTCCGTCGGCCCTCCCAAGCGATGAAAAGAAGAGCGCCCTCCCTCCTCGCACGCAAGGCGAGTCAGCCCGGAAGGAAGAGGACGATCGCCCCGTCGCCGAGAACGCCCCGCCGCCCGTAGATATCGATGAGCCGGTCGGTGATCCGCGCCAATAGATTCCATGTGCGTCGCATGCTCCCTATCCCCTGTTCCGGCAATTTGCATTGTGGTTGCCGCTACCCTCCTGTCAGCCGGATGCGCTGCTCCTAGTGCGTTACAGTCGAATTCCACCGCAACCTCTTCGGCTGCAACTCCCGCAATCAACCATCCCGCCGGCACAAGTCAGACCATGCAGGTCGTGGCAGAAGTGCTGCCGCTCGGCTCGGTTCCCTACGACAACCTCGTACTTCCCCTTCTAAATCCCGATGGCCGATATGTAGCGGTCCAAACCGGCGCGCCTCCCACTTGGCCCACCATTCTTGCCGAATCCGCCGCCGAGGTTCCAACCGCAACCCGCATCGAAATCCATGAATTGGATTGGCGCGAAGGCATCAAGCCGCAAGATCGTAAACCGCCAACCTTGATAGCGACTTTGGGTGAGCCCGCATTGCTGGGCCGCTCCGGCGATGCTGACGGGTTTCTCATTGAGTCTCCGCGTCCCGACGGCTCTCGATGGATTGGTAAGGTCTCATGGTCAAAAGGTGAAGTGCAATGGCTCGTCACAGGCGCGGATGTAAACGCCTTCGCAGATCTCGGCCCCGCCGGGCAACTGGCATGGTCCCGCCGTTCCATCGATTCAACGCGATTTGAATTGGTCGTGCGATTGACGCCGGGCACAGATTCGGAATTCACGATGGCGCCATCCGCCAGTACGGAATCAACCGCAGATTTGGCAAATCTCCCACAGAGACACGAAGGATGGCTCATGCCCACGTGGGCTTCACGCGGACAAGGATTGTTTGTCCTGCTCCTTGAAAACTCCAGACTGGACATGCGCTATGCCCTTGCCGCAAGCGCCGCCGCCATCAAGCAGTCCATGCAGCGATTGACGCTGACCAACGCTGCGGACAATCACACCGCATACCAATCCTTAAGCGCACAATCGGCAACCATTGGCAATCAACCTTCGGCCGTCAATGGCGATCAAATCGTCTTCTACCATCCCGGCCTGTTGCGTGTTGCCGTTTGGCGTCCGCTCGCCATGAACGACCGCCAGCGCATACACCTCAACGCCCATTCCATTGCCGCGCTTGTGGATCAGGATGAATTCGGCTTCATCACCACGCGAGATCATCTCATCCGCCAGAACCTTCGTCGTGGCAACGAACGCATTGACCTTGTGGCGGGCATGCAGATTCCACGCCAATCCGCTTCCCAGACGTGGCCGTTCCTGCTCCTAAGCCCCGATGAAGGGAGAGTCGGCATCATGGCGATGAGGTTGCTCCGCAGGGAAGATTCCGTCTTCGCTCCTCGCCCCCTTCCGTGATCGTGGTGTAACATGGCGGCTTTCCCGAGCGAGCCATGACATGATGAAATTCAATCGAATCGTCGCCTTGCTGCTTCTGGGCTTGTTCCTGACAGTCCCATCAGTCATTGCCGATGAAGGCATGTGGCTGCTCAATCAACCGCCACTCAAGTATCTGAATGAACAGTACAAGTTTCAGCCCACCCCTCAATGGCTTGAACACGTACAGAAATCCTGCGTTCGATTCAGCACCGGCGGTTCCGGCTCCATCGTTTCTTCTGATGGGCTGGTCATGACCAACCATCATGTCGGTTCCGAAATCCTCCACAAGTTCAGCACAAAGGAACATGACCTCCTTGAAACCGGCTTCTATGCCCGCACTCCGGCCGAAGAACTCAAGGCAGACGATGTTGAACTCCTTGCGTTATGGAAAATTGAAGACGTTACGGCTCGTGTGACCGGTGCGGCCACGTCCGAAATGTCTCCGTCCGACGCCAACACCGCTCGTCGCAAGATGATGACCGCCATTGAAGATGAAGCCGAGAAAGAAACCGGCCTCGATTGCCAGGTCGTCACGCTCTACCAGGGCGGTCTCTATCACCTGTATTCCTACAAGCGATACACCGACATACGCCTCGTCATGGCTCCGGAAGCGTCCATTGCATTCTTCGGAGGCGACAACGACAACTTTGAATACCCCCGTTTCAATCTCGATATGTGCTTTTTTCGAATCTACGAGAATGGCCAGCCATTGCATCCGGAACACCACCTGCAATGGAGCCCCAACGGCGGCAGTGAGAATGAACTCGCTCTTGTTTTTGGCCATCCCGCTCGCACGCAGCGCCAATTCACCGTCGATCATCTGGCGTTTCTCCGCGATGTCGATATTCCGTTCGTGTTGCAATACCTGTGGCGACGCGAGGTCGAAGTTCAGACTTTCTCCGGCCGCAGCGATGAAAACGCACGAATTGCCTTGGAAGACTTGCACGGCGTGCAAAACTCTCGCAAGGCATACACCGGCATCATTGCCGGTTTGCAGGACTCCAACCTGATCGCCTTCAAACGCCGTCAGGAAATGAGGCTGCGCACCGCCATCAGTCGTAATCCAACACAACAGGCCAACTGGGGCGATGCCTGGGAACGCATCGCTCGTGCGGAAGAGAACTACAGATCCTTCTACACAAGATACGTCATGCTCGAGGGTCGTCGTGGCATCCGTTCCGATCTGTTCATCTTTGCGCGCACACTTGTCCGCCTCGCAGCCGAAAAGGCCAAACCAAATTCCGAGCGCCTGCGGGAATATCGCGACACGGGACTCGACACGATCTACATGGATTTGTACTCCACTTCTCCAATCTATGACTCGCTGGAAATCGACAGAATTAGCAGCGGCCTCTCCGCATTGGCCGAGCGGCTCGGCGGTGATGACCCAACCGTCGTCCTCGCCCTCGGAGGCATGTCGCCGTTTGCTCGCGCTGCAAATCTCGTACATGGAACAAAATTGAAGGACGTCGCCCTTCGCAGAAAACTCGCCGAAGGCGGGCAAGCCGCAATCGACGCTTCCGATGATCCACTGATCGTCCTTGCAAAATCACTTGATTCCGATGCGAGAGCCTTGCGGATGCGCTACGAGGATGAAGTTGAAAGCGCCGAACGCGAAGCCTACGCCAGAATTGCCGCCGCCCGATTCGCACTCATTGGAGACAACACATATCCCGATGCGACATTTTCCCTGCGAATGTCCTTCGGACCGATCAAGGGGTATGACGAGATCGGCCAGCCCCCAATTCACGTTTCGCCGTTCACCACCCTGGGTGGCGCCTACCAGCGGATGGATGAACGTCACGGCCAAGCCCCCTTCCAATTGCCAAAACGATGGATGGAACGCAAAGCCAAACTTGATCTCAACACTCCCTTCAACTTCGTCTGCACCGCAGACATCATCGGAGGCAACTCCGGTAGCCCGGTCGTCAACACCAATGGTGAAGTCATCGGCTTGATATTCGATGGAAACCTGCAAAGCCTCATCTGGGACATCGCCTACACCGAACAACAAGGCCGGGCCGTTTCCGTCGATTCTCGGGCCATCATCGAATGCCTGCGAAAAATCTATGACGCCGGCCCTCTGGCGGACGAAATCACCCGCCGATGACTTCCCCGCCGAAATGGTAAAGTAACACCGCTTGGGATCACCGCCCTTTCACGCAATGCGAAGGACACCTCTATGGGCAAGTATCTGACCGCTCCAGTTCCATCCACCCGGTTGCCTGCTGGCATTCCGTACATCATTGGAAACGAACTGGCCGAACGCTTCAGTTTCTATGGCATGAAGGGCATCCTCACGGTCTTCATGACCAAGCACTTGCTCGATCGTGCTGGTCAGCCTGCAAACTACTCGGAGGAAGACGCCAAGGCTGTCTATCACTTGTTCACGGCGGCAGCCTACTTCTTTCCGATTCTCGGCTCGCTCCTCGCAGACATCGTGTGGGGAAAGTTCAAGACGATCATGATCCTTTCGATGGGATACTGCGTTGGGCACGCATGCCTCGCCATCATGGACCTTGGCCCCAAGACCGGCGCGTTCGATATGGAGCCGTGGATGTACGCTGGCCTCCTCTTCATCGCCATCGGTGCCGGTGGTATCAAACCCTGCGTTTCCGCAAACGTTGGCGATCAGTTCGGCTCAAAGAATCATCACCTGGTCTCCAAAGTCTTTAGTTGGTTCTACTTCTCCATCAACGTCGGCGCGATGGCAAGCACTCTGTTGACCCCCGTGCTGCTGGCAAAGTACGGACCTTGGGCAGCCTTCGGACTCCCCGGCATTCTCATGGCAATCGCCACGCTCATTTTCTGGCTCGGAAGGCACAAGTTCGTCCATGTCCCGGCCGCCGGTTTCAAGAAGTTCAAGGAAGATACCTTCAGCCGTGACGGCATTCGAGCGGTCTCGAATCTCGCTCCAGTCTTTCTTCTGTTCATTCCGATGTTCTGGGCAATCTTTGACCAGACCGGCAGTGCCTGGGTGCTGCAAGCCGAGAAAATGGACCGGAACTTCCTGGGAGTCGCGTGGTACGAATCACAGGTCCAGGCGGTAAACCCATTCCTGATTCTCGTCCTCATTCCTATTTTCGCTTACGGCGTCTATCCGTTCGTTTCCCGCACCCTGTTTGTGATGACGCCGCTTCGCAAGATTGGCATCGGGTTGTTCCTTACCGTGGCCGCGTTCTCGCTTTCGGCGTGGATCGAACAGCAGATCGTGGACCTCGCCCCCGTCGCAGCGGCCAGTCTCTGGACCGCCATTGGCCAAACGGGTCCCGCCACCTACGACGGTTTGTTGGAAGCCCTCAAGGCCGCCCGTGCCTCCGGCATGGCAGATACCGTCATCGATTCACACCTCAACGGCATGCCCAACATCGGCTG
>CAZWJR010000164.1:0-6841 GCA_964634655.1 uncultured Isosphaeraceae bacterium
CCCCCCCCCCCCCCCCCCCCCCCCCCCCCCCCCCCCACCATAGGCTAGGCGCGATCACATGGAGCATCTCTATGAAGCATCATCGTCATCTTATCGTTGGTTTGCTCTGCACACTTCCACTGATTTGCTTCTGCAATCTTGGATTCGCAGGCATCATTCGCGTCGATCACGAATCATCCACTAACGGCCCCGGGACTTCAAGTTGGTCCAACGCATTTGACAATATTCAAGATGCGCTCGATTACGCTGTTTTGCAAGGAGGCTCTTGGGATGTCTGGATTGCGGATGGCGAATACATTCCGACGGCGCTGACGGACATTTACGATCCGGCAAGCGCGACATTCATGTTGTTGCCCAATGTGAAAATCTTCGGCGGCTTCCAAGGGCTGTCGCGCACCGGCGGCGGTGAAACGATGCTCATCCAGAGGAACCCCGAAGTGTATGAAACGATTTTGTCTGGAGAGATCGGCGACCCATACGACCTCGACGACAACATTGAACATATCGTGACGGCATCAGGCGACGGAATTGACGATGACGTAATTCTCAGCGGCGTAACCATCCGCGCGGGCGGGTATTCCGGCGAGTATGGCGCACTTCTCATTACTGGAGACGCCTGGCCTGTGGTGGCACGATGCAAGATCGTCCAGTGCCATATTGGTGCTTTGGTAGAAGGCAGTCCGGTAGGGCCGGTCCAATTCTTGGCAGGCACGTTTACGGATAATTATTCCGTTGGGGTCGGAAAGGGGGCATGTATTTGGTGCAGGATGGGAACGGAAAATGAACTCATCGTGGCTAATTGCGTAGCCTATGATAACCAAGCGGGAGGTGGCGCTTTCCTGCGAAGTGAGTCAGCAACCTCTATTATCAATTGCACAATCGCACGAAATACCGGCGAAGCGTCTGGAGATTCTGGCGCAGCCCTGCGATTCGTGGGAGATGCGGACCGGACGGTCATCAACTGCATCATTTCGGGGAACACCGATGGCGATGGGCAGGTTGAGAGCGCACAGATTAACACTCCTGTTAGTGGTACGATCGATGTGCGTAACTGCGACATTCAGGGATTAGACCACTACGCGGGTAACTGCAACATCGACGTCGATCCGCTCTTCGTAGACTCTGGGAGCGATGACTTCAGACTGATGTACCATTCGCTTGTTCTGAACAACGGCGATGCGTCGTATGTTCCGGTGGACACATACGACATTGATGACGATTCCGTCACAACGGGCGAGCCGCTTCCAGATCGCTCAATGGCGTATCGGAAGGTGAACCCCAGTGCGTGCTGTGACATCGGCGCGTTCGAAAACCAAGTTGATGAGGCCACGTGTGAGGGCGATATCGACAGCGCGGTCTCTCGCATCCCCGATGGCGTGGTGAATGTGGTTGATCTGCTGGCGGTCATTGACGCATGGGGAACGCCGGGCGGCATCGTGGATTTTTATCCCAGTGACTGCGGGGACGGCACGGTGGATGTGAACGAATTACTTGCAGTCATCAACAATTGGGGGACATGTGAAACACCCGCAAGCCCGCCGGAAACGCTTGAAGATTGCTGGACCGACTGCTACGCGGAGTGGCCGGAGAATGAAGAGAAGTTCTGGGATTGCTATTTCAGTTGCGTGAACTATTTGTGCGAGCATGAGTTGATTGACTGCGACGAGTGAACAGGGGGCTGTCGGCTCTCGGCTGTCGGCGATCGTGTGCCGTTTGTTTCTGCCCCGTCCAGTGAATAGTTTTGCCCGAGGCGATCTGCTTCGGGTTTTTTTTTTGGCGTGCGGCAGGATAAATCCTGCCCTACGGCTTAACCCCAGTTGTTGATGACGGCGAGCAAGTCGCTGACGTTAACGGTTCCGTCGCCGCCGGGTGGGGTTATGTCTGCAAGGCATGGGGTGGCGCAGCGGCCCCAGTTGTTAATGATGGCGAGGAGGTCGGCGACGTTGACGCGGCCATCGGCGTTGGTGTCGGCGGCGCGGCGGATTCGGTAGAGGTTGCCAGTGGCGGTGAGGACGTAGGGCAGGCCTGCGGTGTTGGTGCCGGCGGGTTCGACGCCGCGGCTGATGGCGATGGTTCCGGCGAACAGTGAGCCGAAGTTGCGGCCGAAGAGAACTTCCTCCATCGCGGTGCCGGTGGGATCGGCTTCTGATGTTGGGCGATCATCCACTTTGTCCTGCAATTCCGGCGAGGTGAAGACGAAGGAATCGCGTGTTGGGTTGAGATGGAAGCCCCAGAGGTTGCCGACGTTGTAGCAGCCGACGAGGAGCATGTCATCGTAGGAATGGCCGAGGCCGGAGCCGTGGAGGAAGTGCATGCCGGTTACGCCGAAGCAATCGAGCCAACTGAATTGAGGATCGGTGTAGGTTGAGCCGGGGAGTTGGTAGAGATCATCGGCGGAACCTTCCTGCATGGGATGTTTGATGGGGCCGAGGACCCAGCGGTTGCCGCCGTTGAAGGCGGCGGGGACGCGGTTGACTTCATCGAAGCGCGTCTCGCCGTTTTCGGTGTTCCAAAGGTTGCCGGTGGCGGGATCGATGGCCAGGCCGAAGGAATTGCGCACGCCGTAGGCAAACCATGCTTCGACGCCGCGCGGGAGTTTTGGGCTGCCGGTGTTGAAGGGATTGTTTGCGGGGATTGTGCCGTCATCGTTGAGGCGGATGATGGTGCCGGGCCAACTGACTTGTGCATCAGCGACGTTGGTGGAGGTGAACATGCCGCTGTGGCCGGGCACCCACGTGGGTGTCCAGTGGCGAAGATCGCCATAGATTGTGTAGAGGGTGTTATCCAAGCCGAAGGCCATGGGTCCGCCGTGGAGGTATCGGGTATCGAGTGTGACGGAAGCGATGAGGCAATCGAGGGTAAGTGCGCCATCGCCCTTGTTTGCGGCGGGATCCCAGATGTAGCGTTCGATGACGCTTTCGGTGGGTTTGCTAGCGCTGAAGTTTGGGCCGTTGACGACGGAATCTGAAGGGGTGTCATCGCCACGGATAGGAGAGCGGTCGTACCGGATGTAGATGTAATGATTGGTTGCGAAGTTGGGATGCAGGATGATGGCTTGGGGGCCGTACTCGGACTGGGTGTCACTGCCTGGGTAGATGATGTCGAGATCAAGAACGACCGGGCCGGGGGTTGCGGGGGCGGAGCCGACCGAGGGAAGGTTGATGCGGTAGACGTGACCCTGGGCGCGTTCCAGCGCGAGGATGGTGGTGGAGTCAACAAAGACAAAGCCGATGGCGAGGCCGCCGGAGTTGGGACCAAGGCTGGTGGCGATGTGATCGACAACGAGATTGGGAGCGACGACATCAGCGGCGTGTGCGGAAAGCGGGAGTGCGGCGATGGCGAGAGCGATGAAAGATCGCACGGCTGCATTCAATCCAAATTTCGGTCTCCGCAATCCAACACTCATTCATAAGCCCCAGTTGTTGATGACTGCCAATAGATCGTCCACATTGACGCCACAGTTTCCTGCGGTTGGAAAAACATCGGCGGCGCAGCGGGCAGGGCATGGAGGCGGGCAGGGGCCCCAGCGGCGGATGACTTCCAGCAGATCAGCGACGTTGATGAGGCCATCGCCGGTGGCGTCGCCGGGCTTGCCGTTGAACCAGGGTGCGGCCTGGGGAGAATTGAGCAGGAAGTTCAACATAAGGTTGGCAACTTTGGCGCGGCCGGATTCTGATGGGTGGGTTCCATCGTTAACAAGATCCGTGCATTGCCAGGTGAGGCCATCGCTGCGCGGGTTTGTGCCATCGGCCCAGAGGTAGGGGCCCCAGCCGATCCACGGTGCGACGGTGTTGTAGTTGAGATCGCCAGAGATGGAGTTTGGGCGATTGCCAGCCATTTGTTGAATCTGTGATTCGATGACCCATTTCACCGCGAAGCCGGATTCGTAGGCGTAGGGTTCCGGATTGAGCGAGGAGACACCCGTGGCGTAGCCTGCGTAAATGCGGCTGGAGAAGAAAACCAATTTGATGTTGGGATAGCGAATCTTCAAAGTGCGCGCGATGTTGCCCATTTGCGCTTGCAGGACGTAGGCCTCTGCATTGGCGTTTGGCAGGGCGACGTTGGGGCTGGCGTTGGCGACTTTGACCCATGCGGCCTGGACTTGCGCTTCGCTTAAACCCCAGGGGGCGAGTTTTTGATCGCGCACGCGGTCGTAGTTGGAATCGGTCGGTTCATCCCAGAGCGAGGCGACCTGGCCGCCGGCGGCTCCATCGACGATGACGAGTTTGCTGTGATTGACCTGCGTGTTGTTTGCGGCGATGGGTTGGAAGGAAGTGAATTCCTGCGTGGTGTTGGACATGCCAATGGAGAGGTAAACGTATTTGCCGTTGGCGTTGGGCTGGCCTTGAAGATTGAGGGGAACGATTTCCGCAGCGCGCTGCGAACCGGCGGCGGCGTGTGCGGCGGGCATTGTGTTGGAGCCGCCTGGATACAGGCCGCCCTGGAATTGATTGAGATAGAGCCCGGTGCCAAGATCGTTGATGGGCGTTTTGTTGACGGAAGTAATGTTGCAGTTGGCAGCGATGCTGGCCAAAGCAAGGCCGCACAACAGAATGCCTGGCGCGAAGCGAAGGGTGAGGCGATCGTTCATTGGAATCTCCAGATGGCGGGGTTGGGTGATGCCAATCTGTAGGCCAAGTGTGGCCTGATCATCCCTGCGAAGCAAGCAAAAAATCGGCTTGTTTTGGAGATTCGGACATCAGACCATATAGAAGTGGCAATGAGGGCTAATTGGCGTAGCCGTGCATGAGATCGACCAGCAAGCGGACGCCGAAGCCTGTGGGGCCAGCGACGAAGAGGTCCTTATCCGAATCAACGCTGCTGACGCCGGCGATATCGATGTGTGCCCAGGGAGTTTTCTCATCGACAAAGTAAGCGAGGAAGGCCGCGCCTTGGATTGGGTGCGCGCTGCGTGCGGGGTTGGAGTTGAGAATATCGGCGTGTTGTGAGCGCATGAATTCCTTGTGGTCTTTCCACAGAGGCAGACGCCAGAGTTTCTCGCCGGAGGTGTCAGCGGCTTTGTTCACGCGATCCAGCAGCGGTTGATCGTTGCAGAAGAGGCCGGCGCAGAAGTGACCGAGCGCGACGACGACGCCGCCGGTGAGCGTGGCGAGATCCACGATGTGCGTGGCCTTGACATCGCGGCAGGCGTAGGTGAGCGCATCAGCCAGGACGAGGCGGCCTTCGGCATCGGTGTTGGTGACTTCCACGCTCACGCCGTTGTACATGGTGATGATGTCATCTGGGCGGTAGGAATCGCTGCTGACCATGTTCTCGGCACAGGTGAGAATGCCGACGATGTGAACGGGAAGTTTCTGGGTTGCGGCAGCGTGCATGGCGCCGAGGACGGCCATGCCGCCGCACTTGTCGTACTTCATGCCCTTCATGCCGTTGTTGACTTTGAGGGAGTAGCCGCCGGTGTCATAGGTGATGGTTTTGCCGACGAGGGTGAGTGTGACGCCCTTTGCGGATTTGGCGATGCGTGCGGGTTTGTGTTCCAGGATGATCATGCAGGGTTTGGCGGCGGAGCCCATGCCGACGTTCACGATGCCGCCCATGCCGAGTTTCTTGGCTTGATCGTAATTAATGATTTTGCAGCGGAGGCCGGTTTCGCGGGCGAGGCGTTTTGCTTCCAGTGCGACCCACGGCGGATTGCAGATGTTGGGCGGCGTGGCGGCGATGTGGCGGGCGTAATTGGTGGACTCGCCGATAGAAATGCCAAGTTCGAGGCCGGCGAGAAAATCGCGGTTGTCGCTGGCGATGGTGATGGGCGGATTGGCGGGTTTGTTCTTGGTTGCCTTGCCTGCGAAGAAATCGACGCGCCAGTTGGCAAGGGTCATGCCTTCGCCGATGCCGCGGCCAGCGATGGATTGATTGAGCGACTTGGAAGAAGCCGCGAGCGGGATGGAGAGCGTTGCGCTTTTGGAAGCAAGGCGATCGAGCCGTTTGATGAGGCGCGCGCCGATGGTGCGGAGGAGATCGGCGGTGAGTTCTTCGCGTTTGCCAAAACCAAGGAGGATATCGCCGGTGGCAAGGGTGAAGGTTTCGCCTGCTTCGGCTTTGAAGCCGGGGGCTTCGGGGATGGATTTATCGGAGGGTTTGTTCTTGTTCCAACCGGCCGCGCGACGACCGGATTGAGCACGCAGCGCGGCGGGGAGCGTGAGTTCATTGGAATAGATGCCAACCACCAGGGGTGAGGCCGGGCCGGGTTTGGCGGTTTTGGAAACGCGAATGGATTTGAACACGCAAGAACTCCTTGGAAAAGATTGGGCCGCAAGTGTAGCGGGTTTTAGAGGTGGGAAATGCTGCGGTTGCGAAGGAACGCAGAAATGCAGCGGATTCGCATACGATGCGGAGGATGGCTGAAAAGAGTTTTCACATGTCGCCGGAGGATTTTCGCAGGCACGGGCACACCGTGGTTGATTGGATTGCGGCGTACATGCGGGAGGTGGAGAAGTATCCGGTGATGTCGCGTGTGGAGCCGGGGGAGATTCGAGCCAAGTTGCCGTCGATGCCGCCGCAAACGGGTGAACCGTTTGACGCGATGCTGCGCGATGTGGACGAGATCATCATGCCGGGGATCACACATTGGCAGTCGCCGAATTTTCATGCGTATTTTCCATCAAACAATTCCGGACCTTCGATTCTGGGTGAAATGCTATCAGCGGGGTTAGGGGTGCAGGGCATGTTGTGGGCGACCGGGCCTGCGATCACGGAGTTGGAAACGCATGTGCTGGATTGGGTGGCGGACATGCTGGAATTGCCGGCGAAATTCAAGTCTTCATCGAATGGCGGCGGGGTGATACAGGACACGGCATCCAGCGCGACGCTTTGCGCGCTG
>CAZWJR010000165.1:0-510 GCA_964634655.1 uncultured Isosphaeraceae bacterium
AGATTTGGCGAAGCGTGGCGAAGTTGTCTTGCGGGACGGCAAGGATCATGCGTTCCTGCGATTCGCTGATCCAGATTTCTGTGGGGGTGAGGCCGGAGTATTTGAGAGGTGCGCGTTCAAGTTGAACGACGGCGCCGAGTTTGCTGCCCATTTCGCCGACGGCGCTGGAGAAGCCGCCGGCTCCGCAATCAGTGATGGCGTTGAAGAGGCATCCATTGGCGTGATCGCGCGCGGCGAGGATGGCGTCGAGTGCGGTTTTTTCTGTGATGGCGTTGCCGATCTGGACGGCGTGGGCGAATTCATCGGCGTGGGTGTCTGTGAGTTCGGCCGAGGAGAAGGTTGCGCCGTGCACGCCATCGCGGCCGGTGCGACCGCCGATGACGACGATGCGATCGCCGGATTGGGGGTTGCCTTTGATTTTGTCTCGCGGCATGACGCCGATACAACCGCAGAAAACGAGTGGGTTGCCGATGTAGTTGTCATCAAACCAGACCGCGCCGGTGTTGGCCT
>CAZWJR010000165.1:520-6820 GCA_964634655.1 uncultured Isosphaeraceae bacterium
CGCGCCGTTGAGGGTGGGAATGCCCATGCGGTTGCCGTAGTCACGGACGCCGGCGATGACCTGCGTGAGAATGCGGCGTGGGTGGAGACAACCGGCGGGAACGGCTTGGGCATCGGGGAACGCAACGCAGAAAACATCGGTGGAGGCGATGGGTTTTGCGGCAAGGCCGGTGCCCATGACATCGCGGATGCAACCGCCGATGCCTGTGGCGGCTCCGCCGTAGGGTTCTATTGCAGAGGGGTGGTTGTGGGTTTCAACCTTGAAGCAGACGGCGGTTTGGTCATCGAAGGCAATGACGCCGGAGTTATCGACGAAGATGGAGAGGCACCAATCAACGCCATCGGCGATGAGTTCATGCGTGGCGGCGGCGACGGTGGATTTGAGGAGGTTGTGGATGGTGACGGAGCCGTCGGGGTTCATTTCGTGGCCGGGGCGACCGCGCATTTGGAAGGATGCGTGCTGTGAATCCGAAGGTTCTTCCCGATATCGGATTGTAGCTTTGAGGGTTTTGTGGACGCAATGCTCGGACCATGTTTGGGCGATGGTTTCCAGTTCAATCTCGTTGGGATCGCGGCCGAGACGGCGGTATTCGGCTTGGATAGCCTGCATCTCGTCGAGGCTTAGAAAAAGGTGGGCCTGACGAGAGAGTTTGGTGAGCGCTGCGTCATCGAGATCGCGGAGAGGGACGGTGACGGGCTTCCATTGATAGGGTGAGCCGTGGGGAAACTGCTCGGGGAGGTACGGCTGGCGGTGGATGGCGTGAATGACGGAGTTGGCGAGGACTTTCTCGGCGATTTGCTGTGCGGTTTGGGAATCGACGCCATGCATGTCGTAGCGGCGACCAGTGCGAACTTCGACATCAACACCGAGCATGGAATGAATGGCTTGCTGTACGGCTTGGGCATCAGGGTCCATGACGCCGGGCAGGGGATGCACTTCGATGAGTGCGGATGCGCGGGAGGGAGCGGAGCCGATGGTTGCGATTTCCGTGACGGGATCTGCAAGAAGCTCATCGGCGAGTTGGCGGACCTGGGTTGGCGTGAGATCGCCTTCGAGCAGGTAGAGGCTGGCGGAGTCGATGGATTTGGGCGTTAGATCAAAGTTGAGGGAATGCACATCGCGCAGGGCGGCAGCGCCGCGCGGATCTGGGACGCCGGGCTTGGGTCGGACTTCGATGCGGTGAACGGCGGAAGACATAGGGGAAGTGTAGCGAATGAGCGTCATGCGCCGCTCACGTCAGCGAGGGGCAAGTCCCGCCGCTCAACGATGTTGTCGCAGTTTGGGCGGATCGGTATGCTCTGGATATGTCCGAGGGTCGCGCGCACGTGGAGTTGTATACGGATGGAGCGTGTTCTGGGAATCCCGGGCCGGGCGGTTGGGCGTTCATATTGCGGCATCCGGAGACTGGGAAGGAAAGGGAAGGATCGGGAGGCGAGGCGCAGACGACGAATAACCGGATGGAGTTGCTTTCCGTGATTGAGGGGTTGAAATCGCTGGATCGGCCCTGCCGGGTGGATTTGTATTCCGACAGCCAATACGTGGTGAATGGCTTGAAGGAATGGATGGATGAGTGGAAGAAGAAGGGTTGGAAACGCGGGAGGAACGAGCCGGTGAAGAATCTGGAGTTGTGGAAGGAGTTGGATGAACTTCGCCAAATCCATGCGATCAATTACCATTGGATTCGTGGCCACAATGAACATCCAGAAAACGAACGGTGCGACAAGTTGGCGGTGGCGGCGATTGAGCGGTTTCGTCGTGGGGTTTGAGGAGGCTGGAAAAAAGCTGGCAGGTAGAAGTCAGAGGTCAGAAGTCAGAGGTCAGAAGGTGACAGTTCTGCGCATTGCAGCGATGTTCGTGTTGTGTTGCGCAGTCAATGTTTGGGCAGGGGATGCGCCGTTGGATGTTTCAGTGGCGGTGTTTGAGGGGGTTGAAATTAAGTTTGACAAGGAATTGGCGGAGAGTGTGGTGCTCGATGGGTGCGTGATTCGCAAGTTGGGGCTGGAAATTGAGAAGGCGGTGGAGTTGCCAGCGGGGCCGGTGAATCAGCGCGATGCGAGACGGATTGTTGCGACCGTGATGGTGGAGCCGGTGCTTGTGGAGGAAGAAGGCAAGATACGGCCGGGCGATCCCTGGACGCGACTGGGGAGTTTGACTGTGGTGAAGAAGGCGACGGCGGGTGCAGCGGGAGCGGAAGTGGAGTTGATGCGATTCATCACGGGGTTTGGGGGGCGAGGTACTTTCACGCAGGATGTAACGGCGTTGGCGCCGTTGCTGGAAGGTGCAACGACGCTGCGGTTATCCATGGGGACGTATAAGAACCCTGCGTGGAAAGTTTCGGTGACGCTGAATTACACGACGGAGGGTGTGGGATATCGCAGACCGATCTGGGCAGTGCCGCTGATGTACGACCAATCGGTCACGGCGGAGAAGAACAAATTGAAGGCGACGGTGACGGTGCCAACGAGTTTGGCGCGGCCGCGATTGCGGATCATCAGCACGGGGCATGCATCGGACGGGACGGGTGGCGATGAGTTTGTCACACGGACGCATGTTCTGCGGATTGATGGTGTGGAAGTGGCGCGGTGGCGGCCATGGGTGGAGGATTCCGGTTCGGTGCGGAAGGACAACCCCATGAGCGGGCGCATGGTGATAGATGGGCGGGAGTTGTGGTCAAGTGATTTGGATCGGAGCGGATGGCGGTGCGGATCGGTGGTGGAGCCGACGAACATCCCTGTGCCGGAACTTGGACCGGGCAAGCATTCGATTGAGGTGGAAATACTGGGGATTCGGCCGAAAGATCAGAAGAGCAATTTTGGATATTGGCGATTGAGTTGCGTGGCGGTGGCTGATGAACCGTGGCCTGAACATCCCGAACCGAAGCAGGAATGAAACGAAACCGACTATTTTGGGTGTCCAAGTGTTTTGTTGGGGCTTCGTGGGCGGTGGGTTGGATGATGGTGTTGGTGGTTTGGGGATGCGCGCCGTTGCCGCCACCGGAACAGAGTTTGCAACCGTCGGCGATTCCGGCGAGTGTGTTCATTGAGCCATCGCCGTGGACGACGGGGTTTGCATCGACGGAAGAACTCAAAACGCGGCAGGAAGTTTTGCTTCATGCGGCGTTGTACCGGGCGGCATTGGAAACGAGCGTTGGCGGGTTGGATCTGTTTGTGTTGGCGCCAGCGGTGGAAGCGGAGCCTCGGAATCCTGGAATAGATGCGGCGGAATTTCAGAAGCGTGTGTTGGAGGCGTTGAGCGATGTGCCGGGAAAGATTGCGTGGTTGCCGGTGGATGGCGGTGAGCAGGGTGTGGATTTGTTCCCGGGTACGGAAACGAAGGCGACGAGGTTGACGATCACAATTACGAAGCGGGATGAAGAGCAGGCGACGGTGTATGGTGAGGCGGAGGATCGGACGAGCGGGGCGGCATCATCGCGGCAGGGGGTGACGGCGATTTGGGATGGAGAGGCGTGGAATGTGACGAGACATTCGGTGCGCTTGGTGTGGTAGTTTGGAGAGAGGCAATCCTGGGGCCGATTGGGCGCAAAGTCGAAGAGTCGCAAAGAAGCGAAGTGTTGTGAGGTGCGTTTGAAGTTATTCGGCTACTGAGGGAACCGAGTTCTCACCCACCCTCTGGCCCCATTCCTCGAGGAAGGGGGGAATGATGTGCGGTTGTTCAGATATAATTGATGGATGCCCAAGGCACTTGTCATCACGACGGCGGGAATCAATTGTGATCTTGAGTTGGGTCACGCGTTTGAATTGGCGGGGGCGCGGGTGGAGTTTGTGCACCTCAATCAATTGATGAGCCAGCCGTCGCTGGTGGATGGGTTTGATCTCATTGGGATACCGGGGGGTTTCAGTTACGGCGATGCGATTGCGGCGGGGCGAATTGCGGCGGCGCTGATGCGGCGGACGCTGTACGGGGCGTTTGTGAATGCGATTGAGCGCGGCGTGCCGATTATTGCGCCGTGCAATGGATTTCAGATAGCAGTTCAGATGGGATTGCTGCCGGGACCGAATGTGGGCGAGCCGTGGCCAGCGAATTCGCCACGGCCGACGGTGGCGCTATCGCAGAATGAATCGGCGAGGTTTATCGATCGATGGTGCGGGGTTGAAATACCGGTGAACACGCGCTGCATCTGGACGCAGGGTTTGGAGCGATCAGCAGACAGCGGTCAGCGTTCAGCGATTGATCTGTTGCCAATCGCGCATGGCGAGGGACGGTTCATGGTTGAGAGCGATGTGATGATTCATCAATTGGAAGAGGCGGGGCAGGTTTCGGTGCGGTATGGGGCGGAGGATAATCCCAATGGATCGGCGGGAAATGTGGCGGGGATTTGCGATGCATCGGGTTTGGTGTTTGGGTTGATGCCGCATCCGGAGCGGTTTACGCAATGGACGCAGCATCCGTGGTGGGGTCGGTTGGGTGAGGCGGATTTGCAGGAGGAGCCGCTGGGGCTGCGAATGTTCCGCAACGCGGTGGCGCATGTGGCGGGTCGCTCGCATGTTGCGGCGGTGTGAATGTCATCGTTTCTGTCCAACAAGTTTCTGGCGATTCGCTCGGGTGTGGGGGAGCGGCCGCTGATTGAAACTGATTTGCCGTGTCCCATGTGCGATTACAACCTGCGCGGGTTGCGGTACGGAGGGAACTGTCCGGAGTGCGGCGAGCGGATTCGCAAAGAGACGGAGTTTGGCGATCCACTGACCAGCGGCGGCTACTCGCAACAGAATGCAATGCGGCTGGGATTGCTGCTGGTGACGGGATGTGTTTTCCTTGGAATGGCAGCGCGGTTGTGGATCTTTGTCATGCTCGTGGGATTTCAGTGGCCGCCGGCACGCAAGATTTACATGGCGATGGGATTGATGCTGGGTGTGGCATGGGTGGTGGGAGTGTGGATGCTGACGCCATCGACGATGAATGCGCAATATCGGAAATGGAGTTGGCTGCGATTATCGTCACGGCTGCTGGCGGTGTGCTGGTGCGGGGCGTTTGGATTGTGGGGATTGGCGATGGCGAATCCTGCTCCGGGCGGGAGTGACGCGTTGCCAACATGGGGCGCGGTGTTGCTGGTGCTTGGGTTTGTCGGGTCGATGTTGTTTGCGGGTTGGCTGTTGCGATTGGCCTGCGATGCGGAATTGGAGGATTCGGCGAGGAGAATCAATCTTGGCCTTTGGGCTCTGCCGATTGCATCGCTGCTGGTGGCGATTTCGCCAAGTGAGGTTTCGTGGTTTGAGTTGGTTTGGGTTGTGGTCATCATGCTGGTGTGGTGCTGGTACATGCTGGCGCTGGCACGGGGTGTTTTGGGTTTGCAACGGCATGTAAGTTGGCACATGAAGTTGCGGGAGAGTGATTCGAAGAGAAGCAATCGAGTGCAGGCGATGCGCGGCGAGATTGATGAGGAAGTGGCGGCCAGGGTGCGTCCGACGGGGCCGGCGTTGAGCGATGTGCCGCTGATTGATCCGCGCGCGCGGAAATAGGTGCACCGGGATGTGGAATAAAAGTCCAAGACCGGGGGAAGCGGCGCGGTAGGATGATGTTCATGTCGCGGCCTGGATACGACCCTCACAATCTGCGGAACATGGCAAAGAAATCCGCGCCGGTGATCGAGGTTGATCGCGAGTGTTTAGGTTGCGGGTACAACCTGCGGGGATTGCGGATAGGGGTGAATTGTCCGGAATGCGGGACGCCATCGGCGATGCCTGCGGGAGTGGATGATCCGCTTTCAATTATGCCGACGCGGGTGATTCTGGCGTTCATTCGAGGTTGCTGGGTGGCTTCACTGTGTGTGGGCGCGGTGATTGCGGTGCTGGTGTGCAATCAGGTGGGAGTGTGGGAGCAGAAGTACTCGGCATTGGCGCTGGCAGCGATTGCCGTGATGTGGGTGGGTGCGGTGGCATGGCTGACGCCGGCGTTTTCGTTGCCGCAGGCTGTGTCGAGAGGATTCTCTCGAACGGGACGATTGCGAAAATTTGCGCGGCATCTGCAATGGGGTTGGGTGCTGGCGAGCGGATGTGTGGCGACGGCAGCAATGGTGACGACGTTGCGAGCGGGAACGGAGGCGTTGTTGGCGGCGGGAGTGATACTTGGAGTGGTGGCGGGGATGTTGGGGGTGATCGTGCTGTGCCTTCTACTGGAGCGATTAGCGGAGTGGACGCGCGACACGGATGCGGAAAGGATGTTCAATTGGACGGAATGGTGCCTGCCACTCGGGATGGTGCTGGTGGTGATTCATATTCCAACGATGCCGACTTTGACGACGATTCTGCAGATCCTGGCGGGAGTTTTCTGGCTGATTGCGGC
>CAZWJR010000166.1:0-6790 GCA_964634655.1 uncultured Isosphaeraceae bacterium
GCCCACCACCGCTGCCTCCACAACGGCGGGGTGGCTGACCAGCGCGCTCTCCACTTCCATGGTTCCCAGCCGATGGCCAGCGACGTTGATGACATCATCCACCCTGCCCATGATCCAGAAGTAGCCGCGCTCATCACGCCGAGCGCCATCGCCGGTGAAATACATTCCCTTCACGCGGCTGAAATAGGTATCGATGAATCGTTGCCGGTCGCCGTACACGCCGCGGATGATGCTGGGCCATGGTTTGCGGATCACGAGAAGTCCGCCGACGTTTGCCGGCAACTCTTCGCCTTTTTCATTCACAATTGCTGCATCCACACCGAAGAACGGCAGCGTGCAACTGCCGGGTGTGGTGGGAGTAATGCCGGGAAGAGGGGTGATCATGTGTCCGCCGGTTTCTGTTTGCCACCATGTATCGACGATGGGGCATTGCTCGCCACCGATCATGCGGTGATACCACATCCATGCTTCCGGATTGATCGGCTCGCCAACTGTGCCGAGAACTTTCAATGAACTTAAATCATGTTTCCTGGGATGTTCATCGCCCCACTTCATGAACGCGCGAATGGCGGTCGGCGCAGTGTAGAACTGCGTGACCTTGTGCCGCTGGACAATATCCCAGAAGCGATCTTCGCGTGGGAAGTTGGGTGCGCCTTCGTACATGAAGGTTGGCACACGGTTTGGCAGGATGCCATACACAATGTAGGAGTGGCCGGTCACCCAGCCGATATCCGCGGTGCACCAGTAGATTTGATCCTGATTCGGGATGAGATTGAAGACGTATTTGGAAGTGATGTAGGCATGCACCATGTACCCGCCGGTGGTGTGCATGATGCCTTTTGGTTTGCCGGTTGAGCCGGAGGTATAGAGCAGAAAGAGCATGTCCTCGCTGTCCATGGGCTCGCACGGGCATTGATCGGATGCTGCGGGCACAACATCGTGCCACCAGTGATCCCGGCCTTGCTTCCAAGTTGTGCTGTTGCCGCAGCGTTTGAGAACGATGACGTTGCGGATGGAGGGGCACTCGGCACATGCCGCATCGACGTTTTCCTTCAGAGGAACAACTTTGCCACGCCGCCAGGCGCCATCGCAGGTGATGATGAGGGCGGAGTTGGCGTCTTTCACGCGATCTGCAATGGCGGTGGCGCTGAACCCGCCGAAGATGACGGAGTGAACCGCACCGATGCGAGCGCACGCCAGCATCGCAATGGCAAGTTCCGGAACCATACCCATGTACAGTGTGACGACATCGCCCTTTCTTACACCCATCTGTTTGAGAACATTGGCGAGTTTGGATGTTTCGCGCTGAAGATCGTTGTAGGTCAGATGGCGGACTTCGTAACCGTGATGCTGGGCCGAGGTTGCGTTTGATGAAGCATTTTCCGGTTCGCCTTCCCAGATGATCGCGGTTTGGTTTCCAAAGCCGTTTTTCACCTGTCGATCAACGCAGTTGTGGCAGATGTTCGTCTTGCCGCCGACAAACCATTTGGCATCTGGCACGTTCCACTCCATCACTTTGCGCCACGGGGTGAACCAATCGAGTTGCTTGGCGATCTCACCCCAGAAGCTTTCTGGATCTGCGATGGATCGCTTGTGCAGCGCGTGGTATTCATCCATGGTTTTGACATACGCGCCGCCGGAGCCAATGCGCTGCGAGAAATTGGCGGGCGGATTGAAAAGGCGTTTTTCCTGCAGGATTGATTCGATGTTGGAATTGTCACGCGCTGATGGAGTCATACACAATCTCCTAAGTCGCTCGTCGTTTTCCTCATCAGGGCCAACGCACGACGATCTTGCCGAATTGCTCTGCTGATTCCAGCCGCGCGTAGGCTTTGGATGCATCGGCGGCTTCAAACACGCTATCGATGACAGGCTTGATCGCGCCGCTGCGGAACAAAGCGAAGACTTCGCGGAATTCATCCATATCACCCATCGTGGAACCGACGATGCTCAATTGATTCCAGTACAGGCGGACGAGATCAGTCACAGCATCGCCGCCACTTGTGGTGCCACAGGTTACAAAAGTGCCGCCTCTTGCGAGGGACTTGATGCAGGATGCGTGGACGGCTTTGCCGATGGAATCAATGCACACATCCACACCGCGTTTGCCGGTGATGTTTCTGACGGATTTGGACCAGTCGTCGCCGGTGTCCAGGACGACGTTTTCCGCGCCCAATTCGCCGGCGCGATTAAGTTTCCATTGATGCCGACTGGTGACGATGGTTCTGCAACCCAGATGCCGAGCAATATTCATGGCGGCCAGCGCGACGCCACCGCCGATGCCAGTGATGAGCACCCATTGGCCGGGCCGGACGCGAGCGCGGCTGCTCAACATTCGCCATGCTGTGAGATGTGTAAGGCCGAACGCTGCGGCACTTGCGGGATCGGCATTTGCAATGTCCATGACGTTTCCGATGGGCGCAACAAACTTGGCTGCCAAAGTGCCGTGGATGTGTTCGCCAATCATGATGCGATCTGGTGCGGCGGGAGTGCTGCCCGGCAGGGTTGGATCTGGTTTTGGAATCTGGGCGTTGAGCAATACGCGCTTGCCGATCCATGATGCATCGACGCCGTTGCCGACGGACTCAATGATTCCCGCAGCATCGGAGCCGCTCACTCTTGGATACGCAAGCCCGAGCCCTGGGATACCGCGACCGACGTGCAGATCAAGTTGGTTGAGGGCTGCGGCTTCGGTACGGACGACAATTTCGCCGGGGCCAGCAACAGTCTCCGGCCAATCGGTCACCACCTTTACATTTGGCGAGACGGGCGAACCTTGTTTTGTGATGACGGCGGCTTTCATCCCGGGATTGTAACGGTGTACCGGCCGACGCATGCACCTTGACGCAATGTCGTCCCGAGCGATTGACCAGGGCGTTGACAATACATCGTGTTTTAGCTAAAAATAGTTGTATGAGCAGACCAATTGCAACTGAAAGTGTTTTTCGCGCGCTGGCCCATTCCACTCGCCGCCACATTCTTGATTTGTTGCATGCCGGCGATAAATCGCCGCTGGATTTAGCCAAGAGTTTTCATCATTCGCAGCCGACACTGTCGGCCCATCTTCGCGTGCTGCGCTCCGTTGGGCTCATCGCAGAGCGGCGAGCCGGGCGGCAGCGCATCTACACGCTGCATGCTCGCGGTCTTCGGGCTGTTGCGGAATGGATGAAGCCATACGATCAATTCACGCGCAACGCCGCGCGATGACCCACAGGCGACATCACATATGACGCATGCTTCGTTGGTCTAAGGCGTGTGACTACTTCGCTGCTTTCCACAAAATGTTGTATTCCTCATGTTCGGGAGGAAATCAATCAATGAAGTTGGGCGGGCGGATTCGATGCGGAAAGCTCAATCAGCCTTTGATTTTTTGCTGGGCGAATGCTCTTGCCTCGGCAATCGCTTTGCCGACTTGCGAAGGATCCTTGCCTCCAGCTTGCGCCATGTCTGGCCTGCCCCCGCCGCTGCCGCCACAGATTGCTGCGGCTTGCTTCACCCAGTCGCCCGCTTTCAGGCCCAGGTCGATGCACGCCTTGGGAACCGCTGCGACGATGAAGACCTTCGATTCGATTTCATTGGCGGAGAGCAGCATGGCCGCCGCCTCCGGCCACTTGGCGCGCACCACATCCATGGCGGCCAAGAGTGAATCTTTGTCCGCACCGCTCAATTGCTCAACAATTATTCTGCCGTTGTGATTTTCCGCCAGCGCTCGCGCCTGATCAACAACCGTGCTGCGCGAAGCGGCCTGGGCGTGCTTGCGAAGCGATTTCAAACGCTCTCGTAACGGTTCCATCAATTCCGCGATGTGATGGCGGCGAACAGCGCCGATGGAGAGTTCTTCCGTCAGCTTCACAATCTCGTCATATTCCGCCGCCAGAAGATCATCTGCAATTCTTGCTGCGTTGTTGGCGCGGGATTGCAATTCCGCACCTGCCAGGTCCGCTGCAAGGGCTGCTGTACCGGTTAGCGCGGTCACACGCCGCACACCGGCTGCCAGGGCTTCCTCTTTCACAATCACAAACTTCCTTGCTTCTTCGGAGCTTACCAGATGCGTCCCGCCGCAGAATTCAATCGAAAACTGCCGCCAACCGGGATTGCTCGGATTACTCAATAGTTCCTGCACCGGCACGCCGATCGAGACAACTCGTACGGGGTCCGGGTATCGCTCGCCAAACACTGCGCGTACGCCATGAATCTTCCGCGCCAAATCCAGCGGCACCACTTCGGCAAACACAGCCAGATGGCGCTCAATCGCATCGTTCACCATTCGCTCCACCGTTTCAATCTGCGCCGGCTTCATCGCCTGTGGCGAGGAGAAATCGAATCGCAGACGATCTTCCGCCACGAGCGAGCCCTTCTGCTGCACCCCTTCGCCGATGATTTCTCGCAGCGCGAGATTGAGCAGGTGCGTCGCACTGTGATTGGCGCGGACAGGGGCCCGACGATCAACGTGTATCATCAACTGCACTGTTTCGCCGACACGGATATGGCCTCGATTCAGCCGCCCGATGTGCAGCACGTAACCGCCAAAGGCTGCGACGTGTTCAACCAGGAACTCACTGCGATCGCCGTCGCCATCAACAATTCGCCCGGTGTCAGCGACTTGGCCGCCGCTCTCCGCGTAGAAATTTGTGCGATCGGTGATGATGGCGATGGATTGCTGGCCTGTGCCACTGATCTGCTCATCAAAATCCATCCAGTTCCAGATCGCTGCCACTTTTGCGGAGATCGGCTTGCTGATGTATTTGTCTGCATCGTTGGTGGGCTTGATGTGCATGCCCTTCAGTTGGGCAATTGCCGCGGGTGGGAGCGAAATTTCCGTTGCTGCATGGCTGCCTGCCCCATTGCCCCCGCCGCCTTTGCGGCTCAATTCCCGGGCTTGTTCCATCAGCGCGTTGAACCCTGATTCATCTACGGTCATGCCTCGCTCTTCTGCCATGACACGCGTGAGGTCGATTGGGAAGCCGAACGTGTCGTGAAGTTTGAAGGCGTCTTCGGCAGGAATTGCTGGTGCGGCATCGAAGTGCACTTCGGTCCAGAGTGGAGTTATTTCGCCGATAGTAAATCCGCCACTGACGACATTGTCTTTGCGGATTAATTCAATATGCCACCGGGCTTCCTTGTCTTGTCGGCGGCGAATTATGAAACCACCCTCACCCAATTTCCGCCGAATTGGTGCATTTTCGAATGCCATTGACGCAGCCTCATTGAAGAGATCAATCCCACGATCCAGCGTCTTCAAAAACGCCTCTTCCTCCTCACGAATCACCTGCGCCACGGCTTTCGGGTCTTTCTTCAATTCCGGAAACGCATCGCCAAGCGAATCCACCACCGCCGGCACGATCTGATACAGCATCGCACCCTTCACGCCCAGAGTCTGATGCGCGTGCCGCACCGCGCGCCGCAGAATTCGCCGCAGCACAAATCCCCGCCCTTCATTGCTCGGCCGCGCCCCATCTGTAATCGCCATCGTCAGACAGCGAATGTGATCCGCGATCACCCGATACGCAATATCCACGTGGTCTTCCAGTTTGCCGCGATATGGGTGGGCGCCGGTGTGCGCTTCGATCGCCATGAAAATCGGCGACCAGATATCGGTGTCGTAGTTGCTTTGCTTACCCTGGATAACGCGCGTGATGCGCTCAAACCCCATGCCAGTGTCCACATGCTTGGCGGGCAACGGACTCAATTTGCCCGTGCCGGGCGCGCGGTTGAACTGAATGAACACCAGGTTCCAAATTTCGATGACGCGCGGATCGCCTGCGTTGACCAACTTGCCGCCATCCATCGCCGGCGTGCCATCGTAGTGAATCTCGCTGCAGGGCCCGCACGGCCCGCTGTCGCCCATTTCCCAGAAGTTGTCCTTCTTGTTGCCGGGGTGCACACGGTTTTCCGGCAGATATTTGAGCCAGAGATCGCGTGCTTCCAGATCGGGTTCCAGGTTTTCGCTGGCATCGCCTTCAAAGTAGGTGGCGTGCAATCGCTGGGGATCGATTTTCCAGATGTTGACGAGCAAATCCCACGCCCACTTGATCGCGTCGGCTTTGAAGTAATCGCCAAACGACCAGTTTCCGAGCATTTCGAAGAAGGTGTGATGGTAAGTGTCCTTGCCGACGTCTTCCAGGTCGTTGTGCTTGCCGCCGGCGCGGATGCACTTCTGGGAATTCACCGCCCGTGTGAACAGCCGCTGGCCCTGGCCGAGAAACACGTCCTTGAACTGGTTCATCCCCGCGTTTGTGAACAACAGCGTGGGATCATCGTGCGGCACCACCGGCGAAGAAGGCACAAAAGTGTGCTCGGCCTTCTGCACGAAATACTCGATGAAATCCTCACGAATCTTGGACGCGGAACGGGGCATGAGCGGGTAGTTTAGCGGCGTTTGCAACAACAAGCGGCGGGGTATGGCGTCGGCGGTGCATCAATTCCCCCGTTTTGATATCCTGCCCAGTTCGCGCCTCGGAATATTCCCATGCCCCATCGAACGCCCATCGTGGGCGGCAACTGGAAAATGAACACCGATCTCGCCTCAGCCGTGGAACTGGCTGATGACGTTGTTGCCGGCTGCGCCCAATTGGTGCAGAAGTGCGATATTGCGATCTACCCGCCGTTCCCGTACCTCCAAGCCGTGGGCAAGACGCTCGGCCATCATGGCATTCTTCTTGGCGCGCAGGATGTCTATCACGAGTCCAACGGTGCGTTCACCGGTGAAGTCAGCGCGGAAATGCTTGTTGATCTCAACGTTGCCATCGTTCTGTGCGGTCACTCGGAACGCAGGCATGTCATTGGCGAA
>CAZWJR010000167.1:0-6705 GCA_964634655.1 uncultured Isosphaeraceae bacterium
ACCCCCCCCCCAACCCCCACCCACCCCCCCCCCCCACCCCCCCCCCCGGGGGGGGGGGGGGGGGGGGGGGCGCCCAAAAGCCGAGAGCCTCTTGACGCCTTATCCGCGCCATCTGCGTAATCTGCGGATTAAATCGCTTCGCCGTCGCCCGCCTCAACGCGCCTCTCAATACTCTCACGCACCCAAGGCAGCATCGCCATCCCCGGAATCGCAATCCCGATCGTAATCACAAAAAACCATTGATACCCAACGCGCTCTACTAGAAATCCCGTCGGAACACCCGCCAGCGCACTCGAGAGCCCCATCAAACTCGAAAGCAGCGCGTACTGCGTCGCCGAAAATCGCCGATTACACTGGCTCATCAAAAACGCAATGAACCCCGCCGCCACCAGCCCTGTGCAGAAGTATTCGATACCCACCACAATGAGCATTGCACTCTGATTCGGTTCTCCGCCCCGTGCCAGAAGCAAATACCCTGCATTGGAAAGTGCCTGCGCCACTCCAAACACGATCAATGATCGAAACAGTCCCATTTTCGTCACGATCAACCCGCCAATGAACGCACCGGGAATCGTCGCTGCCGTGCCCGCCCCCAACGACCACAACGAAATTGCTTCCTTGGTAAACCCCAAATCCAGCAGCATGGAATCCGTCATCGCCGCCGCCATGTAATCCGGCAACTTGAAGACAAAAATGAACGCCATCAAAACAAGAGCCGTTGCTCCATTGCGCACCAGAAAATCGCGCAACGGTTCCACCACCGCATCCAAAAACGTCGTCGGCGCACGCACGTCCTCCGAAAGCCTCGGAGAAAACATCGTCGCCACAATTCCAATCCCCATCGCACCCGCCGCGATCATGTAAACGTCTCGCCACTCCAAATACGATGCCAGCCACACCGCACCCGCTCCCGACGCCAGCATCGCTGTGCGATACCCCATCGTGTACACCGATGCCCCCGCACCAAACTCCGCAGGTGTCAGCACATCCGTCCGATACGCATCCGCAACAATGTCCTGGCTTGCGCTCAAGAACGCCACAACCACCGCAAACACCGCAAATGCCTTCAATCCGCCCATCGCAGAAGTCGGCCCAGTGAACGCCAACCCCGCAATTGCCGCCATCAGCAAAACCTGAAAAATCAAAATCCATCCCCGCCGCCGATCCAAAATCACTGGCGAAATTCGGTCCAGCACCGGCGCCCACACAAACTTGTAGGCATAAGGCAGCGTCACCAGCCCGATCATCCCTACCGTTGCCAAATCCACCCCCTGGTCCCGTGCCCACAACCGCAGCGTCCTGCCCGTAAGCATCAGTGGCAGCCCGGAGGCAAATCCCAGCCCCACCAAGGCCGCCATCCGCCGATTCCCGTAAACCCGTCCAAAATCGCCTTGGCTCATTCTCACACAATACCGACAGCCCAGCATGTCGTCCCCCGCCAGCCCTGACCCGAGACCCCACCAAAATCGCCTCTTATCGTTCCAAAAATCCCGCCTCCGTGAACTCTGTGCCCTCTGTGGTGAACCCCCCGCATTTGGCAAATCCCCCCATCCGGGCTACACTGCCCGGCTCGTTTTTCAGGAGATTTCGCCGTGTCCTCCAAGTACGCCATTATCGAAGACCGTGGATCGCAGATGAAAGTCGCCGCTGGCGATGTTTTGGATATCGATCTGATTTCCCAAGCCAAGGACTCCGCCGCCGAAACCGACGGCAAGAAAAAGTCCAAAAAGGCCGCATCCCAGGCTATGACCTTTGATCGCGTCCTGCTCATTGGCGATTCCTCCTCCGACAAGCCCGCCCGTGTCGGCACGCCTTACCTCGATGGCGTCACCGTCGATGCAGAAGTCATGGAACAGGTCCAGGGCGAAAAACTCGATGTCCTCATGTACAAGCGCCGCAAAGGTCAGCGACGCAAAATGGGCCATCGCCAGTCCTATCTCCGTATCAAGATCACAAAGATCAACGCATAAGTTCCCCCACCCTTGAGCGAGAGGGTCAGGGATTGGGTGGGTCGTCATGCTCTCCCCTACGGCTGGCCGCGCGATCAATTCGCCCGCACAAACGTCGTCTTCCCAAGCGCGTTTGTCACCAACTGACTGGCTGCTCGATTCACCTGCCGCGCCTTCTGTTCGTCCCGCGTCGCCGTGAAACTGCCGCTTAGTTGCGCCGGGCTCAACAGGTCATGAAATCCCGCCGTCGATTCCTGCAATTGCAGCGTTGCATCCGCCAGCGTCACCCATACCCGATCGCTGTCCAGATCATCATCCGGCTCCGCAAATCCCGCCCCGCTGTACACGCCAACCTCGCCATTTGAAATCACCACGTACCGAATGCTCGCATTCGTCGCCGATGAATCCATCGGCGTGTTCCCTGCCAGTGGTACCCACAATACCTGCACATGCAGCAGTTGCCCGTCGGCAACCTTTCCCGCCATCAAATCCTCATCCGAAATGTCGCTCATCATGAACGAAGCCCCAGCATTGGCGTCGTATGAAAACCACGCTGAAGTGAATTCGCACGTGAGCACCGCCGGATCATCGCCAAGCGATTCCGCCCGGATCGAACCATTATCACTGCCAAACATGGAGTGAATCGATCTCGCCGTGCTGCGATACACCGCGCAATTCGCGAGCGGCAACATCGCCGCTGCCACCGCAATCAATCGCAAACAATTCCTCACAACGCCCCGCCCGCAGACCCGCGCTGCTCCAGCAGATCGTGAATATCCGCCATCTCATCCGCCGCTGCTTCCCGTCGTGGCGTGACCTCCGCCTCAATCCCCAAACAAGCCAGGCTGTCTCGCTCCACGATTCCACGAATCGAAGACCGCGGCACCGAAGGCATGTTCGTTCCGTGACTGTACGAGTTCACGCTGTAAATCGCTTCAATCGCTTTCGCAGGCGTCTCAAACGGAAATCCCGATCCAAACAGCAGTTTGTCCATCACTCCCAAACTCGTCGCGCTCAACAGCGATGTGTACAACTGCCACGGCCGCGAAACCACACCCGCAATATCCGCAAACATGTTGGCATGCTTGCCCAGCATCACCAGCGTTTCATCAATCCACGGGAATCCCAACCCGCCAATCACAATCGGCAGCGTCGGGAACGATTGCGCCACCTCATCCCACATCGCCGGGCGGGCAAATTCCAAGGAAGCGCTTTTCGTGAACGATCCAATCCCCGTTACAAACAGCGGCATGGAAAGTTTCGCACATCGCTCATACACCCGCATCGCATCCGAATGCGCCGAATGAAACCGCTGGCACGCCGGTGAGACCGTTGCCCCCAGCAACCCCAACTCTCGCGCCGCCTCCAGTTGATCCATCGCATCGTCGCTCATCGGATCAATTCCGCCGATCCCGATGCGCCGCCGTGCATCCTTGGAGACAAACTCCGCGATCAATTCATTCGGTATCCGCGCCTCTAGCAAATCGGACCGAAACCCAAACACGAGCGCCCCATCCACGCAAGACATCGCCTTCTCATGCGAAATCCCGCCCGCATCGATCATCGAAAAAGGATCCTTTCCCAGTGCCCTCACGCTGGCCGCAATCTCCCCACCCAGTTGCTCCTGGCTGGACCAGACATGACTGTGAACATCAATGATCATTGCCCAACCTCGCCTCTATGTTTGTGCATGGCAACATAATACCGCTCCAGACCCGCCAAGTCGAAAATCCCTGATTCCTCGAACAGTAGAGGGGAAGCAATAATCGGATGCCTGATGCTCAAGGGTGTCATTTCTTCGGTGCCGCGCCCGTCGCCTTCAGGTACGGCTTCGCGTTGGAATTGAATCGATCCTCATACAACTTGTAGTTCGGATTGCCTGCAGTCCCCTGATACTCCGGCGTAGCCAGCAATCCCTTGACCTGTTCCATTCGCCTTTCCGGATTCGGATGCGTCGAGAGAAACTCCGGTGGGCTAGAACCCTGCGATGCTTCCATCAATACGTTGATCACACCGACCATTGCGTGCGGGTCGTAACCAGCTTGCATCATGTACCGCAGACCCAATCGATCCGCCTCCAATTCCTGATCTCGTCCAAATTTCAATAAGTACCCCTGGCCAAACAAATTCCCCGCCGCCACGGCCAACTCTGATTGCGTCGCCGCACCGCCAATCTGCAATCCCAACTCCAAAGCCGTTGCCCGGCTCACTCGTTCATCCACGTGTCTCCCGGTCACATGCCCGATTTCATGCCCTAACACCGCTGCAATCTCTGCCTCGTTGTGCAACTTGACGATCAATCCACGGCTGATGAACACCCTTCCGCCCGGCAACGCAAACGCGTTGATCACATCAGAATCCAGCGTCGTAAACGTCCACTTCACATCCGCGTATTCAGGCTCGACATGTTTCGACAGTTGTTGTCCGATGGATGTGACATACTGCTTCAATTGCGGCTGCCCGACCTCGCCCCCGTATTCCTTCACAAGCATCGGCGAGGCCTCCGCACCCATCGCCTCCAATTCCGGCGCACTCACCATGATCAACTGGCTCTTCCCCGTCGCAGGATTCACCTTGCATCCGCCCAAACACAACACCGCGGTTAGGAAACAAACCACAATTCCTGCCGTGCGATTCATACTCATCTCCATTCAAAAAACACGGGCGCTTCACTTTGATACCAACAGCCGAAGCATGCCGAAATCTGCGACTCCTAGTGTATCATCGTCCCCAATGCCGCGCTCCACCAACCCTGTGCCGCCACCCGCACGAGCCCAATCCGCCGTGGCTTGGAACCGCGCTGATCTGCAATCCGACCCCCACGAGGCGCCAGACAAAGCCGATCGCGTCCGTACCATGTTCGCCGCCATCGCTCGTCGCTACGACCTCAACAATCGCCTGCATTCCTTTGGCCGCGATCAAGCCTGGCGTCGAACCGCCGTCAAACTTTGCAACATCCAACCAACCGATGACGTCCTCGACGCAGCCTGCGGCACCGGCGATCTCACGCTCGCATTCGCCAAAGCCAACCCCAATTCCATCACCGGCATCGATTTCACGGCGGAGATGCTGGAAGTCGCTCGTGCAAAAACCGATCTCCGCGTCTCTCAATCCAAAATCCAAAATCCAAAATCCAAAATTCCCTCATACCTCCACGCCGACGCCACCAATCTTCCCTTCCCCGATTCATCCTTCAACGTCGTCTCCATCGCCTTCGGCATCCGCAACATTTCCGATCCACCGAAAGCCATCCGTGAATTCCGCCGCGTTTTGAAAGTGGGGGGGAGGCTCGCCGTACTCGAATTCAGCCAGCCGCGCAATCCCATCATCCGATCACTGAACAACATCTACACAAGCCGCATCATGCCGATCACCGCATCCCTCATCGCGCGCGATCGCAGCGGTGCCTACCGCTACCTCCCCAAATCCGTAGCCTCATTTCCCAATTCACATGCGTTCGTCGAGATGCTGCAAGCCAACGGCTTCTCAAACGTCCAAACCCATCGCCTCACCCTTGGCGTCTGCACAATCTACCTTGCGCAATCCTGAATTCCCCGCGCACCGTCATTGCCCAATAATCACCGTCGGCCCGCTCGCGTCAATCGTCACCGCCTGATTGATGCCCGCCGGAAACGTTGCGTTTGATGAACCCGGCTTGATTCGAATCAAACCGTTCGGCCCAACCGCCGCCAATGCTGCCGCCAGTGTCTTGAACGGCGTGGTTTGCCCACCATCGGAAACCACTCCCACATATGCAAAATCAACCCAAAGAGGCGTGGTGCTTCCGTATATCGCTCGAATCCCGTTGATGTCATCCTGATTCAACACACGCGGCGCCGTATTGCAAACCGGCGTCGAGAAAAACATCGTCGCCGCCGCCGTCGCAGAATGGCCCAACCCAAGCGCGTGCCCAAACTCATGTGCCGCGACACCCTGGATATCCATCATGTTCGAGCACGCTCCCGTCACACCGTTCCAGAAAGTGTGACTGAAGTCGTTAAAGATCATGTCCCATTCCTGGATGTCATTGCCGATGAAATACGTCCGCGTAATCGCAATCGTTCCGGGATCAATTCCCGCCGTGTTCTTGAAGAAAATGATGTTCTGATTGTCCGAAGCATCCGCCGTGGATGCCGTAGTCCCGCCGTACGTAAATTGAAAATTCGCGCCCGCTGTATTCCACGCGTCCGCTCCGCCTTTGAGAGAATTCACCTGTTGTGCCGCACTCCCTGCCGATGCGTCTACACAATTCCCATTGATCAGGTACGGCTCACCCATCGGGTTCGCTTTGTACGTCCAATCGCGTCCCAGCAAGACGAATTTCAGTTGGGTGTTGACATTGAACGGACCTTCATACGGCTGAATGACAAAATGCGGCTGACCCAGAGTCGCCATCTCCACGTCTTTAATGAAATCAGCAAACTTTCGCTTCGTGTGCTTCTCCATGCGCTCCGCCACGCCTGGCGCCATTTGCACAATCTCCTTGCCATCCGTCAGGTACGCTCCCTGGTACGCGCCGGTCAGTGCACGCTGTGGACCGTGCAGAAACAGCATGACGTGATCGTTCAACTCAAACCTCGGCGTAACCGAAGTAGCCATCGACAACTCGCCAACGGTGCCTCCCTCAATGTCCAGACGGATCTCAACTGGCCCCGCTCCCGCCAATTGATCAGTCACCTTTACAACCACTTTCGTCATGATCGGGCTGTGTTCAGCCACCCGGTAGCACTCAACTTCAATCACATCGCCAATCACG
>CAZWJR010000168.1:0-1875 GCA_964634655.1 uncultured Isosphaeraceae bacterium
GGCGCGCTGGGGGGAGCGATGGTGATTTGGCCGAGCGCTTCAAAAAGATTTTTGGGTGGTTTTGAGGGTTGCCAGCGGGCTGTGAAGCGCCCAGATTGTCATTAATCAGGGTGGAATCGAAAACATCTTCATCAAAGAGGCGGCCAAGTTCGGCTTGGCCGATGGGCGCGGTGATGAGTTCATCGATGGAGGCGAAGTTGTTTTGGGTATTGGTGTGGGTGTCAGCGGATGCGATCATCACGATTCTGACGGAGGGATCGATCTTGCGAATGGCATCGATTGAGTTTGATGAACCGTTGGTGACGGAAGGATTTGAAGCGGCGAGTACGACCGTTGCGATGGGCGCGCTGGGGGGAGCGATGGTGATTTGGCCGAGCGCTTCAAAAAGATTTTTGGCGAGGATGGGCGGGCCGGAAGTCCATTGGAGGCGCGGAAGGAGGGGGGAAAGTTCCGGAACTTCGCCAACGATGAGGATTCTGCCTCTGCGAGCGCGGCCGACCCGTGCTGCGCCGCTCATGACGCAGCCTCTCGCGGTGCATCGGCGGGATCAATTTCCAGGAGCATGTCGATTTCCTGGCGCGTGAGGCGGGTGCGGCTGGCGTGGGAATCGGAATCGAGGTTTTCGAGTTCTTTGGGAAGGTCTGAACCTTCGCCGACGAGGTGGAGGGATTCCGATGGATTGACGGTTGCGGGCTGCGTGGAGTGTTTTGGTTTGGGAGCGCGAAGCGGCGCGGCGGCGATGGGTGATTCGGCGGTTGCATCGCCAGCGAGGCGGAGGGCGGGGGCGCTATGGTTTGATGATCTGGCGGAGCGATCGCGACGATTGCCTGCGGGTTGTTGGATGGCGGCAACGGGGGGCGTGATGCCGGCGTGTAGGGGGAGGAGTTGATCGTTTTCCGCCTGCCAGATTGAAGCGGTTGGAAGAAAGCGGATGACGGCGGCGATGAAATCCTGTATTTGGATGCCGGAGGTGAGCCAGTGATCTGGGTGGGTGATGACGAGCGCGGTTTGCTCCATGCGCTGGAGACCCCATGCGGCGCGGGCCATCTGGGCGCGTTCCCGCAGGCAGAGTTCAGTCATGGCGAGATATGGATCTGTCTCTTCAACGGCGAACCAATCGCGGGAGGCAAATTGTGATTTGATGGAATCTGCGAGACCCTTGCGCTGGGGCGGGGTTAGAAGGATGACGCGGGTCCAGTGTTGGTTTGCTGCCATGAGAAGAACTGCCGGGGCCTCACAAGCGTTTGCCTGCCTCATTCTACTTCGACTTTCGGGCATTCCGAAACTGAATCTTCGCAAATGGAATGGATTTGGCGTGAATGGGGGTGATCGGCGATACTGTGTTTTCGCGGTGTGCGTGGTTTGAAACGGTTCCATCGGGCGGAGTGAGCGGCCAGCCTTATGAATGACCAAGTGAAACATGTAAAGCCAGCAACACGGCCGGCGGTTTGGGCGGCGATAGCGTTGATTGTGGTTGCGGCGGCGGGGATGTTTGCGGTGCGCGGGCCGGTGTTTGGGTGGACGCACAGCGGGGATTTTATTTTGGTGTACGGGCCGGCACGGACGCTGTTGATGGGTGCGAACCCGTATTCGATGGAGGACAATGACCGGGTTTGGCTGGAGGCGGGGGGATCAGAGGAACTGAAGCCTTCATCGCGGCCGGATGGGGCGTTGATTTATCCGTTGACGACGCTGGCGGTGTTTGCGCCGTTTGCAATGCTGCCGTGGGAATGGGCGTTGCCGGCGTGGATTTTCGCCAACGTGGTGTTCTTGTTGTTGACGTTCTGGTGCGTGACGCGGATTGCGGGGTATTGCGTGGGGGGCAAGAAGTGGTGGTTGCTGCTGGCGGCCGCGCTGGTGTTCATGCCGGTGCAC
>CAZWJR010000168.1:1885-6697 GCA_964634655.1 uncultured Isosphaeraceae bacterium
AGTTGGGCAAACGCCTCTGTTTGTGATGGCGTTGGTAGCGGCGGGGTTTTGGGTTTCGTTGGCAGGCGGCGGCGTGGGGGACAAAGGAAAGGCGAGAAGTATTTTGTCCGGAGTGATGCTGGGATTGGCGGCGTTAATCAAACCGCAGATCGGTTTGCCGTTTTTGGCGTTGGAGTTGCTGCGGCGGCGGTGGGGCGCGCTGGCGGCGGCATTGACGGTAGGAGTTGCAGTGGGGTTGATCGCGGTGGTACCGATTTCCATGCGCGGCGTGCCGTGGTGGGCGAACTGGCAGGCGAATCTTTCGAGTTTCACGCACGGGAATGTCGGTGATCCGACGGCGGCGAATAGTGTTCGCCATCAGTTGTTGAATCTGCATTATCCGCTGCATGCGTTTGTGACGGATCGGACGCTGGTGAAGGTGATGGTGGTTGGGGCTGTGGGCTGGCTGGCGGTGGTGTTTTTTCGATTTTGGATTTTGGATTTTGGATTTTGGATTCTTGGCAGCAAGGGGAAGGCTGGGGGTGCAAGGTCTAATGCGGAGAGAGCGGATTTGTTGTTGTCGATCAGCATGGTTTCAGTTTTGTTGCTGATGGTTGTGTATCACCGGTTTTACGATGGGGTGTTGCTGCTGTTTCCGATTGCGTGGGTGTTGACGGCGTTGGCGAGAAATCGGCGGGATGTTCTGGCGTGGTGCATGGCGGTGTTGCTGACGCCATTCTTTTTGAATGTGGCGACGGGGCTTTCGATTCTGGAGAAACGAGCGGCGTTGCCATCGTGGTTGCTGGATGAATGGTGGTGGAATGGCGTGATCATGCCGGTGCAGGCGTGGGCACTGCTAGCACTGGCGGTGTGTCTGGTTTTGGCGGGGGAGCGAGAACGCGACGGTGAGAAGGTTTGAATACATCGCAGAGGCGCCGAGACGGGATTTGGGAAAAGCAGAAGGGAATCCGCAGGTTTCGCAGATTTCACAGATGGGGAATGGAAGAGAACGGGACTGGAAGTTAAGAGTCGGAAAGGGCTGGCCCGACTCGTCACGACACGTGACCGAGCGGATCTGATTACGCCAGCAGCATTTTCGCGATGGTCATGGCGGCGTCGGGGGGGGGATTTGATTTGTGTTTGTTGCGCATTGATTGGCGGGCGGTGGTGTCGGTCATCAATTGGCGCAGGATGGGGCCGATGGTTTGGAGGTTCTTCTCGGCTTCGATGAGATCGATGGCCATGGCAGCGCCGCCGAAATCCACGAGGGGCTGGGCGTTGTGCTTTTGGTGCATGTCTTTGTGATAGGGATACGGGAGGAAGAGTGTGGGGACGGCGTTGGCGGCGACTTCTGCGACGGAACTGGCGCCGGCGCGGCTGATGGCGAGATCGGCGGCGCCCCATGCAAGGCCGATGTGATCGAGAAAAGGAAGAACGGTGGCGCTGATGTTTGCGGTGCGGTAGGCATCGCGGATTGGGTTGTCCGCGCCGTGGCCTGCGAGATGGAGGATGTGCCAGCCGTTGAAGATTTGCGGATTTGATTTTGTCAGCGCAATCATGAAGGCGTTGATGCTGGTTGCGCCCTGGGATGCGCCGGTGATGAGCAGTGTGTTGAGATTTACAGGCAGGTTGAGCCGGGAGCGGCATTGGTTTGCATCGGCGGGTGCGATGGCGCGGCGACGGATGGGCATGCCGACGATCTGGGAAGCGAAGGCGGGCATTGTGGGAATGGCGATGGCGGAGATGACTTGATCGGATCGTTTTGCCATCCATCGATTTGCTTTGCCGGGCGGAGCATCGAGGTTGACGAGCATGACGGGAATATTGAGTGACCGGGCGGCAACGGCGGAGGGAGCGGCGACGAAGCCGCCAAGCAGGACTACGCGATCGACGTTGCGATCACGAATGACGCTGCGGATTATTTTTTTGCTGCGGCTGAAATTCTGGAGGAAGCGCCAAGCGGCGATGGGGTTGTGGGCGGGAGGCGTGGCGGGCACGGGGACGAAAATTGCGCCGGCTTCGGTGAGCATCGTGGCGTCGATGGCGCGGTTTGAGCAGATGAAGATTGATTTGGAAGCGGGGGAGATTTCCGCAAGGCGTTCTGCGATGGCAAGGCCGGGGCTGATGTGGCCGCCAGAGCCGCCTCCGGCGAAGATGATGCAGCGTTGGGCCATCAGCGGTCCGCGTTTCGAATCAAGAGGCAACGATTAGATCCGCAGCGGCATTGGGAACCGGTGTCGCATCCTGCTCATCGCTGATCGCTAATTGCTGATCGCTTTCAGTCCGGGCCAATTCGCGGTCCATGGAGACGAGGAGGCCGATGCAGAATGCGGTGAGGACCCAGCCGGTTCCGCCGGAGGAGAGCAGCGGGAGCGCGATGCCTTTGGTGGGGACCGAGCCGGTGACGACGGCGATGTTGATGAAGGCCTGGAAGCCGACCATGAGCAGCACGCCGACGCCGACCAAACGCTGGAAGGGGCTGGTGACGCGCTTGACGATGGAGAAGCCGCAGATGAGCAATGCGATGTAGAGGAGGACGACGATGGCAGCGCCGACGATGCCCATTTCCTCGCAGATGATGGCGAAGATGAAATCGGTGGTGTCTTCGGGCAGGTAGCCGAATTTTTGAATGCTGTTGCCGAGGCCGCGTCCTGCGAGCCCGCCGCCGCTGATCGCACCCATGGATTGCAGGATGTGATAGCCGATGCCCTGTGGGAATTCGTAGGGATCGAGAAAGGCTTTGACGCGGTTGAGGCGGTATTCGCTGGTGAGCACAGCGCCAGCGATGCCGAGTGCGCCGATGGGCATCCACATTGCGGCGTGCCACCATTTTGACCCGGCGGCGATGAGCAGGCAAACGCTGACCATGCCGATGAGGACGGCGGTGCCGAGGTCTTCGCTGGCGATGAGAGCGCAGAGGACGAGGACGCAAACGATGGGAACGCCGAAGCCGCTGAAGAATTCTGACATGACGGCGGCGCGACGGGTGGCGTACCAGGCAAGCACAATGACGACGCCCCACTTTGCGACTTCGCTGGGTTGGAAGCCGATGGGGCCGAGGTTGATCCAACGCTGCGCTCCATTCACACGATGACCGATGCCAGGCACGTGAACGATGAGAAGCAGGACGAAGATGAGGCCGATGAGCCAGGGAATTGGTGACCAGGCGCCGCGGCATTGGAAGAAGGTGCGTTCGACAGGGACCAGAGCGCCGATCAGCATGCACGCCACGGCAACGAGAGCGAGGAGGGTGGTGCGGCCGAGGAGGACGTCTTCAAGAAGAACGGCTTTTTCGGCACCGACCCGAAGGCCGGCGGAGGTGACCATGACGACGCCGATGGTGAGCAGAGTGAGAACGATGAGGATCAGGCCATGGCCGGCGCGCAGCATTAGCGAAATATCGGCCAGCGCGCGTTCAGTTGTGGAATAGTGCGGCTGGCGGAGACGGATCAGCCGTCACGCAGGCCGAGGCGAACGGCGTCATCGCTGCCGCCATCGGCTTGAAGGATGGGCGCGGTTTGCGCCCAGCCGTTGGCGGAAGATGTTGTGCAGCCGCCCAAAGTCAACGATGAGATTGCTGCGACCATCAAAGCGGTGAGGGCAAGTGCCATCGAAACGCTTCGGGGTTTGGATTCTTTGCAATTCTTCAAGTCTTTGACTCCGTTATCGGTCCTACCTTGAGAGCGGCAAGCCGGGGGGCGGTGGGCGGATGGTACAGGAGAACCATCGGTCCCGCGAATCACATCGGCAGAATTAGAGGGTTGAACCAAAAATCCACCAGCCGGCCCAACAAAACCATTCCCGGACGTGCGAAAGGACCCAACCGGCGTACTTTCATTCCCAGCGTGCTAGGATTCAACGCGATGATCCAGGCTTCCATTTCATCCAAAACGGCTGGTCGGCAGGGGAAAACCGTATTTTTGGAGACTTTCGGCTGCCAGATGAATGAATTGGACAGCGAACTGGTTCGCGGGCACCTGAAGGCGCTGGGCTACTCCTTTATTGAAGATGCGGAAGCGGCGGATGTGGTGCTCTACAACACCTGTTCTGTGCGGGAACAGGCGGAGAACAAGGTTTGGAGCCGGGTGGGCATTCAGGGGAAGCGGAAGAAGGAGGGGGCCAACTTTATTCTGGGGGTGATCGGGTGCATGGCGGAACGGGATGGGGTGGACATGATTCGGCGGTTTCCGCAGGTTGATTTGATGTGCGGGCCGGGCGAGTTGGACAAACTGCCGATGCTTATCGACAACGCCTGCAAGACCGAGGCGGTGGAGATGGCGGAACGGGTGGCGCTGCAGGGCAACAATTCCCGGCGAACGACGACGCTGGATGCGGCCAACGACAATCTGGAAATGCTGGATCTGTCTCGCGCGTTTGATCCGGATGCGTCTTCAAGCGGTGCAGCGGGAAAGAGCGCGTATGTGCGGATCACGCGCGGCTGCAACAAGTTCTGTACGTATTGCGTGGTGCCGTACACACGGGGAGCGGAAGTGCACCGCCCGCCGGATGCCATCGTGGAGGAATGCAGGAAACTGGCGGATCAGGGAGTGATTGAAGTAACGCTGCTGGGGCAGACGGTGAATCACTACATTTACACGCACGGTGCGGCGGTGAGTGCGGAGGGTGTGGAGTTGCCGCAGGTTGGGCCGGGGGCAAGTGCGTTTGTAAAAGGCAGAAGTCAGAGGTCAGAGATCAGAGATCAGAAGGATGTGGTTAGCGGGGCGGCCAGTGAATCCGTTCGATCCACCCCCCCCCCCCCCCCCCCCCACAAAGGGGGGGGGGGGCGGGCCACCCCGGTTTGGGCGCGAGTGTGTGGCGGTGAAGTTGATGGGG
>CAZWJR010000169.1:0-6677 GCA_964634655.1 uncultured Isosphaeraceae bacterium
TGGCATTCAAACACGCCACACGCGGTATGTTTCCCGTCACTGCTGAAGAAATCCAGAACGGCACACTGCCGCCGCGCCTCGCTGCCATGGAGATTTCTCCCTCCGGCCCGCTCTGGGGCAAGGACATGATGCAGGCCACCGCCGCCACCGCTGAAATCGAGCGAGAAGCGATGGCTGCCTGCGGCGTCAACGCAAGCGTCCTTCTAGAAGGCATCAGTTGCCCGGAAGGTGGGCGTCGTCCGCTTCGCATTGCCCTGTCTATCCCCGGCATCGTCTCCGGGATCGATGATCTCGGTCAATACATCCGCCTCGCCTTCGATCTCCCTCGCGGCTCCTACGCCACCATCGTCCTTCGTGAAATCATGAAGAACGACGCCATCGAATCGGAAGACCCCGGCGATTGATCGTTCATCACAACACACCGTAACGCTTCAACGTCGCTTCGATCTGACGATCCGTTGGCGAATGGGGATCAATCAATTCCACATACCAACCAATTTTCCTTGCCGCCTCAACGTTCTCCGGCAGATCATCAAAGAAAATAATTTCACCGCCCGCATGCCCCGTCTGGCGCTCAAACTCCCTGTAGATAGCCGGATCAGGCTTGTAGAAACCCAATGTGTGTGAAGCCTTGGGATGATGGAGTTTCGCCATCACCGGGTATTCCGTGAGCATGCTCCAATGCTTCTCATTCGTATTGGAAAGCGACGCCGTTTGCAGCCCTTTCCCAACAATGCGGTCAACCACATCGCATACACCTTCGTACTCCTCAATCAGAAACGCATCGTGAATTGCGATGATCTCCTCTCGACTGTAAATGTGATCCAGCGTCGCACTCAACCGCGCCGCCCACTCGCCGCAATCAATCTTCCCCGTCCCAAACCTTAACCCCAATTCCCGCTGCACATCCGTGGATGCATCACCATGCTGCCACGGCCCGCGCACATCCAGCCCCGCCGCCAGACAAGCTTCTTTCCACGAACGGCAAATGCGAATCAAAACTCCGCCAAGATCAAAACACACCAGACGAATTGTTTGCAGATTTGACATAAAAAGTGGCGGAGTTGGGTCCAATAGGGCAGTGGGGGGCGATGCACAAAGTCTAGGAACATCAATACTTCATCGCGGGATCATCCAACCCCGCCGCCTTGAACCCCGCCGCCCTCATCAAGCACGAATCACAATGCCCGCAAGGCTTCCCGGTCTTTGGGTTCGGGTCGTAACAACTCAAAGTCAACCCGTAATCCACTCCCCGTTTCAAACCCTCCTTGATGATTTCCGCCTTGCTCCAATGGATCAGCGGAGCATGAACATGCACACCTCGGCCCTCGGTCGTCATCTTCGTCGCCAAGTTCGCCATTCGCTCGAATGCCTCAATGAAAGCAGGTCGGCAGTCCGGATACCCCGAATAATCCACCGCGTTTACGCCAATGAAAATGTCGGCCGCATCCAGCACCTCCGCATACGCCAGCGCAAAACTCAAGAAGATCGTATTGCGCGCAGGCACATAGGTGATTGGTACCTGCGATCCATGCCCGGACAATTCCAATTCACCCGCTCGGTCCTTCGGCACATCAATATCCGCCGTCAATGCCGATCCGCCAAACGCGCGCAGATCAATCTTCATGAAGGTGTGCCCGCGAACCCCCAGCGACTGCGCCACCGCCTTCGCCGCCTCCAACTCAATGCGATGCCGCTGCCCATAATCAAACGTGATCCCATGGCATTCAAACTTCTGCTCGCGCGCAATCGCCAGCGTCGTGGCAGAATCCAACCCGCCGGAGACAAGCACCACCGCTTTTTTCGCTGGGCCGCTCACGTCAATGCGCGTTTGGATGCACAAACCCCTTGAAGATCGTCATCCCCAGAATTCGCAGATCAAACATGAGCGACCAGTTGCGGATATAGAACAAGTCATACTGCAACCGCTTTCGCAAACTCGTGTGGCCGCGCAATCCGTTCACCTGCGCCCAACCCGTCATCCCCGCCTTCACGTTCTGCCGCAGCATGTACCCGCGCCAATCATGTCGAAATCGCCGAATGAGTTCCGGCCGCTCCGGCCGAGGACCCACCAGCGACATCTCGCCCAGCAGCACATTGAACAACTGCGGCAACTCATCCAAACTCGTCCGACGCAGAAATCGGCCCACCGGCGTTATCCGATCATCGCCTGGCTTCGTCCACGCATCCGTCCCCGTCTTCTCCTCGCCCAGCGATGTCTGCTCCGCAACCGCCTGCTTCATCGTGCGAAATTTGAACAACTTGAATCGCTGCCCGTTCAAACTCATCCTCTCCTGTCGAAAAACCACCGCTCCCGGGCCGCTCATCCGCACCGCCAGCGCAATGATCGCCATCGGTATCGCAAATATCGCCAATGCCACCAGCGATCCAATCACATCCAGCGTCCGTTTGCTTACAGTTCCCCAGCCCGCCAGTGGTGATTCCCGCACCGAAAGTATCGGCATGCCATCCAACTCGTTCGCCGCCATGTTAATTGGCATGTACTTCGGATTCATGTCCGGCACGATGCGCACATCCAGAGAATACTTTTCCAATCGCAGCAGCAGGCTCGCCAATTCCATGGACATCCGAAACGGCACTGCAATGATCACCCCTGAAACCCGGTACTCATCCAAAATCCGTTCCAGATCATTCAACCCTCCTTGCACCTTCAAATTGAGACACGTGGTGCGAGCCGTGGTGGGGTGGTGGCTGATGAAGTACGCCGGACTGATTCCCGTCCACATGTTGCGCCGCAGCGTGTGGACAACCACCTGCCCCAGGCGTCCGCACCCAATCACCGCCACATGCCGCAGGTTCCAACCGCGCGACCGAATATGCCGCAGCGCCGTCCGGAAAACAAACCGCCAGATCAACAGCAGCACCAGCGTCGTCGCGCTGTAAATGCCCCATTGCATCCCACTCAGGTTCCGCCCCTCATACATCCAGTTCCGCAACAGCGTGGTCGCCGCGATGGTCAACATCAAACCGATCGCCAGACCTTTGAAGATCGCCATCGCCTCGTAGAAAAATCGCTGATCTCGCCGCGCCTTGTACAACCCCGCCGACATCATCGAAGCGATGATCAGCGGCGCGGAAACAAAAAACGGCACGCCATGCGTGATGTACCGGGCCGAATCACCCGGAACCGTCCAATCTCGAAACACCGTAAATCGAATGTGATACGAGACGATTGAAGCGATAATCACCAGCGCCGCGTCGGACGCAATCAACAGGTTTCGGAAATAGCGATGTTGCTGGCGAAGCATGGGCGATGGTGCGATCAGCGACCCATCACAGCGGCCGCTCTCTTACTGCATCGGCGTATGGTGCTGATTCTCTGGGATTTTTCAACTCCCTGCCTAATTCCTCAACCGCTTTCTGACCGCTTTTGGTCAAATCAGCAAGTGGGGGGGCTGTAATCTGAATCTCCGCATAGTAATCGCCTGCCTTGCCCGTGGCATCCGTAATACCCTTGCCGCGAACCCGCAATTTGCGGCCGCTGGCGACTCCCGCCGGAATCTTGATCAAGACATGATCCGGCCCGGAATCGCCCGCATGACGCAACAACGGAGCCCGTACCGATGCCCCCTGCACAGCCTCCGCAACATTAAGCGGAACATCAACATAAAGGTCCAATCCCTCCCGGCGAAAATACGGGTGACTTCCCACTTCAATAGTCAGAATCAGATCGCCCGCCGCGCCGCCGTCAGACCCCGCCTGGCCCTTGCCCTTCAATCGCAACTTCGCGCCATTCTCAATCCCCGGCGGAATCTTCACAGTAATCGTCGAAGCGCTCCCGCCAATCGTGAATCGAAGTTGTTCCGTCCCGCCCAGAGCGGCCGTCATGAATGTGATGGAAAGATTGTGCTCAACATCCGATCCTCGCCGCGGTGGTGCGCTGGCTCCATATCCAGAACCAGGATCGCCGCCGAAACCGAACGGCGATGATCCGCCGCGCCGACCAGATGCTCCGGAGCGACTTCCAAAAATATCCTCAAAGATGCTCCCCAAATCCTCCGCACCCATTCCCGCACCATGTCCTGAATTGGTCCAGACGGTCCGCCCCCCGCGCCCCGGCCCTCCAACGCCTCCCCATCCCTGCGGCCCAGCGCCAGCCGAGCCCGTCCCCACACCCGCATGACCAAACCGGTCATACGCCTTCCGTTTCTCTGGATCATTCAGCACATCGTACGCTTCCTGCACCTGCGCAAACTGCGTCGCAGCATCAGCCGCCTTGTTCACATCCGGATGGTATCTTCGCGCCAGTTTCCGGTACGCCGTGCGTAGTTGCTCCGTGCTCGCATCGCGGCTGATTCCCAGCAACTCGTAATAATCTTTGGCTTGTTTCGCCATCAATGCACACATCCGCACAGAAAAAGACCTTTGAGTATATCGCTCGCCAAACGGTCAAGCAGCGCTAGGTGCAGAACCACTGCGGCCTCAAATTCAGTGGGGCCGGCGTCCCTGCCGGCCAAGCGCGATGTCCAACCCATTCGCGCCGTTGCCAATCGCCTCAAAGTCCTCTCCAAAGCCCTTTTGTCGATTGTGTGCGTACGCCCATGGAACGACTAAAATCGCCCGCACTCCATGCCGCGCCGCGCCGATCAATCCTTCAATGGTGATGAACCTCACAGCATGAGTTTCGGCGATCATTTGGAGGAACTCCGCCGCCGACTCATGCTCGCGCTGGCGATTCCGCTGCCGGTCATGCTCGGCATCTTCTTTGTCAATCAGATCTTCGACAACATCCTCATCCACTGGCTCGTGATCCCCGTCACCAACGCGCTCCGCAGCAACAACCTGCCCGAACAACTTCAGGTTCTAAGCCCGACCGAAATGATCGTGCTCCAGATGAAGTTGAGCATGATCCTAGCGTTGGTCCTGTCTGCACCATGGGTCCTTTACCAAGCCTGGAAATTCATAGAGCCCGGACTCTACGACCACGAAAAGCGATTTGTGCACTTCCTACTGCCGTTCAGCGGCGTGCTCTCCGTCGCCGGAATCGGCCTGCTCTATTTCGTCATGCTTCCCCTCATGCTGCGCGTCCTGATCGCCTTCGGCATCATGGGCAGCGGCTCGGGGCCCGTCCACGACCCGCTCATTGCGTCGATGATGAGCCAACATCCAACCGTGCGCATTATCACCGATGCAGACATGCTGAAGTGGCAATCCGCCCCACAGGTAACACCGAAATCTCAACAGACTGCCAACCAATCCCCAAGTAACCAGATCACCAAATCACCAAATGCCCTTCCCGGCGAAGCCTACCTCACATGGCCCGCCATGAATCTCTTCGTCGTCGTTGCAGACATCGATGGCAAGCCCCGCATCGTCGAAATGCCACGCTCCTGGATCAAGCAGGAGTTTCGACTAAGCGAGTACATCAATCTGGTGTTGATGCTCATGCTCGCCATCGCCCTCGCATTCCAGATGCCCCTTGTTATCACACTCCTCGGCTGGCTGGGCCTCGCTTCCCCCGCATGGTTGCGTCGAAAACGCCGGTACGCCCTCATGATTTGTGGCGTCATTGCGGTGGTCATTACACCGCCCGATGCGCTCTCGGCTCTCATCATGCTCATACCTCTCTACAGCCTCTACGAACTCGGCATACTCCTGCTTCTTATTGCGCCCGCTTCCGCGGTCGCAAAGGGTCGCGTGTTCTCCCTCAATCGCTTCCGTCAGAAAGCCGCTCCAGAGGCTGATAATCGGCGTGAACCTATGGATCATCCCCGCCAGAGCGCACAGATTGAACAACCCATTCCCCGCAGAAGTTCTCCCACTTACCCAGGTGCGCCAGATGCCGATGGTGGGGAGGACGGACCGTGAGCAATTTCAATGACTGGAACGTCCGGAAATGGTTCGCCGGCGCATTGAGAAACGCACACGCCGCAATCTGGAAGCGGAGTAAGAGAATGGCGACGTTGCGCTTGCATACCGGGAGGCACGAGGATGTCACCGAAATTGACATCGCCATGATGCAGCGAGCCATCGAACTCGCCCGCAAAGCCGCCGCCATCGGCGAGGTTCCCGTCGGCGCCGTCGTCTATCGCGGCGAGCAAATCCTCGCCGAAGCCTACAACCTCCGCGAAACATCCAACGATCCCACAGGTCACGCCGAACTCCTTGCCATCAGCCTCGCAGGCAAAAAACGAGCCGAGTGGCGGCTCACCGATTGCTCCCTCGCCGTCACGCTGGAACCCTGCCCCATGTGCGCCGGCGCGATGGTCAACGCCCGCCTCGGCCGCCTCATCTACGGCACCACCGACCCCAAAGCCGGCGCGTGCCACACGCTCTACCACATTCCCACCGATTCCCGGCTCAATCACCGCGTCGAAGTCATCAGCGGCGTCATGGCCGATCAATGCGCCAAACTCCTCACCGATTTCTTCCAACAGCGCCGCCTGGCAAACAAAGAATCCCGCAAAGCGCGTTCGGCGTAGAAGTCAAATGTCCAGGTTCTTCACTTCCAGCGCATGATCCTCAATGTACGTTCGCCGCTGCTCGACATTCTCTCCCATGAGCGTCGTGAACAACTGATCCGCATCCGAGGCCGTATCCCACGTCACCCGCAGCAGCGTGCGCTTGCCCGGGTCCATGGTGGTTTCCCACAACTGCTCCGGGTTCATTTCACCCAGCCCCTTGAACCGCTTAATCTCAATACCCCGGCTGCCAAC
>CAZWJR010000170.1:0-6652 GCA_964634655.1 uncultured Isosphaeraceae bacterium
GGGGAAGCCAACGGGCTTGATGGTGGAGGCGGCGGCATGGGAGTTGGTGAACCCGATCGTTCCTGTGCCGAGTGGGATGGAGAAGCAGGAGCATCTGCTTGCGGCGCAGAAGTTTGTGCATTCGCTGGGCGTGACGACGGTGGGGTCCATGGAGTATGGGAATGATGTGCGGGAGGCGTTTGAGGATTTGCGGGATGAATTGACGCTTCGATGTCGGATTACGCTGTTGGATCGGGATTGGCCGCTGGATTTGAAATATGGGCGAGCATTTTGGAATGATGAGCGGTTGGCGGTGATTGGCTACAAGAGTTTTGTGGATGGGACGCTGGGTTCACGCACGGCTCGGATGTTGCGGGAGTATGCGGACGATGCGGGCAATCGTGGGATGCTGGTGGAATTGGCGCAGCGAGGGTTGCTCAAGGAGTGGGCGGAATTTGTGGCGGCGAATGGGTTTTCGCCTTCGATGCATGCGATTGGTGATGAGGCGGCGCGGCTGGCGTTGGATGCGATTGAAGATGTTGATCCGAAGGCGAGGCCAAGGATCGAGCATGCGCAGCAGTTGGATTTGCGGGATGTGCATCGATTTGAGGGGCGCGTTGCAAGTATGCAGCCGTTGCACAAGGCGGATGATTGTCGGTATGTGGAGAAGCGAATGGGCCGGGAGAGGTTGGCGGGGACGTTTGCGTTTCGGAAGTTGTTGAATGCGGGAGCGGTGTTGGCGTTTGGATCGGATTGGCCGGTGGTATCGCCTGATCCGCTGTTGGGGATTCGCACGGCTGTGACGGGGGTTTTGATGAATGGAGAGCGGTTTGGTGTAGAGGAGAATTTGACGGTGGAGGAGGCATTGCGGGCGTACACGGCGGGGGCGGCGTTTGCGTTAGGGATTGATGATGCGGGGGTTTTGAAGCGGGGCGCGCTGGGTGATTTGGTGATGTTTGATCGTGATCCGTTTGCAGCGGATTGGGTTGATGATCCGCCACGAGTTGTTTTGACGGTGGCCGGAGGCGAGGTTGTGTACGATGGTCGTGCGAAACATGAAGAGGCAAAAAAAGAAAGTGCAAAGACCAAAATCAAAGCGACTTAGCCATGTTGATTCGCGGGGGCGAGTTCGCATGGTTGATGTTGGGGCCAAGGTGCCGATGCGGCGTGAGGCGGTGGCGGAGGGATTTTTTGTTGCGGGGAAGGCGACGCTGGATCGATTGATGAAGGGAGATTTGCCAAAGGGCGAAGCGCTTGCGGCGGCGCGGATTGCGGGGATTCAGGCGGCGAAGCGGTGTGATGAGTTGATACCGCTGTGCCATTCGCTGCCGCTGGATGCGGTGGCGGTGGATTTTGAACGGGCGGCGGCGGGGCGAGTGCGCGTGATTGCGACGGCGACGACGACTGCGAAGACGGGAGTGGAGATGGAAGCGCTGGTGGCGGTGGCTGTGGCGGCGATGACGCTTTACGACATGACGAAGGCGATTGACAAGGAGTTACGGATTGAGGGGGTGCGTTTGGTTAAGAAGACGAAGGTGGCTGTATAGGTCCGCAGTGGTTGCGTTTTTTCCGTGGGTGGGAAGTTGGTGCGATTGGCGGGTTGTATTTTTGGTGATGCTGATTTTTGTGGTGAGGGGATGCGCTTGGGGTATTCGTCCCCCGGCCATTGGCCGGGGGCTAAATGCGGGCGGCTTTGCAGAAATCGCGGATCATGGATGGGTCTTTGATGCCGCGCGATGACTCCACGCCGCTGCTTACATCGACTCCCCATGGTTGGACGGCGCGGATGGCTTCGTTGACGTTGTTGGCATTGAGGCCGCCAGCGAGCATGACGGGTGTGTTGATCTGCGGCATCATGGATGCGAGTTCATGATGGAGGAAGAGGGTGCCGCTGCCGGGCGAGTGGCCATCGATCAGCAGGACATCGACATCCTGACACTGGCCCCAGCGGAGGACTGCGGATTTATCGAAGGCGAAGCCGCGAATGATGCGGGCGTTTTTCAGGAGGGTGCGCAGTTGGAGGATGTAATCTTCATCTTCGTTGCCATGGAGTTGGATGACTTCGGTGGCGTTTGCGGCGACAAAATCGAGCGGTTGATTGGCGAAGACGCTGACGACTTTGACGGAGATGGGGACGCTGCGGGCGATTTCCACGGCGATGTCAGCGGTGATGCAGCGTGGGGAATCGGGTACATGAACCAGGCCGATGAAATCCGCACCGGCGTCGACGGCGACGTTTGCCAGTTCGACGGATGTGATGCCGCAGATTTTAATGCGGGTGCGCGGCGGGGCATCGGTTGTCAGGGGTTCATCGCTCATCCGGTGAGTTCTCCGAGGAGTTCATCGGCGAGTTTTGACTGGCGAGGATCGTGAAGGGCGGGTTTCGCGGCGTCGATGACTTCGCGCGCTCTGGCGGGATGATTGAGTTGACGTGTGTAGAGGACGCCGAGGATGAGGCGGACTTCCGCGCTGTGGCCGGAGCGTGGGTAGCGATCGAGGAAGAGTTCGTAGGCAGCGGCGGCCGTAGCGTGATCGGCTGTGGAATAGAGTTGATTTGCGAGTTCGAGTTGGCGGGATTCGGTGAAGACGGTGTCCGGGGACTCGCGCAGCATGGATTTGTATTTTGCGGCGGCATCGGCGAGGTTGTGATCTGCGGCGAGACGATTGATCTCGGCCCGGAGTTCCATGGTGCGTTTTTCCGAGGTGGAAAGGGGTTTTTGCGCGGCTTTTTCAAGGCGCTTGGCGGTATCGGCGGTGGCGTTGTCCCATGCGCCGGCGGGGGTGTTCCGATTGGCGGCGCGAAGGGCAGCGCGGCGTCTGGATTGAGTGAAGAGGAAGAACATGTCGAAATCATCGCGCTTGAGAATGCGGAGAGCAAGCAACAGGAACGCGGTGCCAAAACCGTACGCGTAGCCGGCGATGTGTGCCATGTAGGCCACGTTGCTGCCATGCGCGCCGAGCACAACGCCGGCCTGGCGGAGCAGATCCACGATCATGTAGAAGCCGATGAACCAGAGGCTTGGGATGGCGATGGCGGTCATTCCTATGAGGAACAACACGATGATGCGGCTGTGCGGATAGAGGGCGAGGAACGCGCCGGTGACGGCGGCGATTGCACCGCTGGCGCCGATGACGGGTGCGGGGCTGACCATTGCGTGAGCCAGACAAGCAACCGAACCGCCTATGAGATAGAAGCCGAGAAAACCGATGCGGCCGAGGCGGTCTTCCACGGCGGCGCCAAAGACCCAGAGGAAGAGCATGTTGAAGGCGATGTGCAGAACGCCGTGGGGATCGTGAAGGAACTGGCTCGTGATGAGTTGCCACCAGACGAAATGCTGCGGATCGAAGTGTCCGCCGTTGACCATGGATTCCAGATCGAAGCGATCGAAACTTTGGCCGATGAGCCCGACGAGATAGACGAGGAGGTTGACCGCGATCAGGCCCTCTGTGATGAGGGGCTTTCGCCGAGGAGGGCGATCTGTGCGGAGAGGGATGAACATGCGTTGTAAGTGTAACGGTTGAGGTGACGGGGGATTACCTGTTCAAGGATCCGGCGAGACATGCGCATTATTGCATCGCACCCTCACCCCGGCCCTCTCCCTCGCCTGGTCGCAGTGATTCGTTAGATCCCTGTGAGGCGAGGGAGAGGGAGTCTGCGGAGATAATGCGATTGGCCTGATGGACACGCTGGGTAAAACGCGCGGGCTACGCGGCAGGCGTCGGGATGAGTTTTCCTTGCACGATGCGGTGGGTGATGTAGCCATCGCGCCAGGTGTGGATGAGGCGGCCGATGAGATGTTCATCGAGAGCGAGTGGAGGTTGGAGGATGAGCAGGTCGGCGAGTGCGCCGATTTCCAGGCGGCCGGAATTTTGCCAGCCGAGGGCATCGGCGTTGCCTCGTGTGATGAGATTCCATGCATCGGCTGGTGAGGGAATGTAGGCCTTTGGATCGATGGTCATGGAACGGAGTTTTGCGGTTTCGATCATGGCGCGGGCGACGCGGGGCATGGCGATATCGGGGCCGGCGGCGACATCGGAGCCGAGTGCGAGACGAATGTTGTGGGAGCGTGCGGCGTTGAGATCAAAGACGCCGGATTTGAGGAAGGTGTTGGCGGTAGGGCAGTGGACGACGACGGAATTGCATTGTGCGATCAGTTGCCATTCGGTTTGGCTCAAATGCAGGCAATGGGCGAGCAGCGTGCGATTGGTGAGCAGGCCGTGGCGATCGTACACGGCGGTGTAGTTGGCATCGTTGGGGAAGAGTTGGCGGACGAGATCACATTCGCGCTGATTCTCTGCGAGATGAGTGTGAACGATTGCGCCGCCCTCGATTGATTTTGCCTTGGAGCGGGCGATGGCGAGCAGTTCATCGGTGCATGAAACGGCGAAGCGGGGATTGACGCTGCAGGTTACACGGGCGCGCTCTGACGTTGCGATCTTGGTGAGCGGATGGTTGAGCAATTCTGGCGGGGCGTTGCGATCCATGAGGGATTGGCCGACGATGGCGCGGAGGGGCAAGCCGTAGCCGTGGCGTACGGCGTGCACGTAGCCGTGGAAATGACTGGTGAGGAATGCGGCGAAACCGAGAGTGCCGGCGCGGAGCAGTCGTTGGCAGGCGGATGCGATTTGTTGCGCTGCGAAGGATTCATCTGCCCAGCGCATCTCGGCGGGGAAGATGATGGTTTCAAGCCATTGCATTAGTTCCATGCCATCGCAGCCGATGGAATCGATCTGCGGGAGATGGAGGTGGGCATCGATGAAGCCGGGGCAGATGATTGCGGGCGCGCCGTCGTGAGGAGCGAGGTCGGGTTTTTCGGGAGGATTGCCTTGGCCGATGTCGACGATGTGCTGATTTTCGATGGCGAGCCAGCCCGGAAACGGGGGTTTGGCGGCGTCGATCAACAGAAGGCCTTGGAGCAGCATGTTTCGTGCAAAAGTCGGGGCGGCAAATCGTCGAAGTTGAAATGGCCAACATAGGCGTTTCGTGCGATGGACGCCACTGAAAACATGTTGGAAATTGCCTGTTTCATCGTTTTTTCGTATGATGACCCATTCGGGATTTGAAGCCAATGATCAAACAGACATCCGCCATGAGTGCCAACAAACCATCACAGCAGAGCGGTCCGGAGAGCGGGGGACTGCATTTTGACAAGGGCCTGGTCAACACGATCGTGGCTCAATCGCAGATGTCGTTCATCGATGGCGGCAAGGGGATATTGGAGTATGTGGGGATTGACATAGATTCGCTGGCGCGGAACTCCACATTTGAAGAAGTGGTGTACCTGCTGTGGAACCGGCGGCTGCCGAAGAAAGCGGAACTGGACGCGTTTACCAAATCGATCCAGGCGGAGTACGACCTGCCGCCGGCGATGCATGAGATGATCAAGGGCATGCCGAAGACTGCGATGCCGATGCACGCGCTGCGGACGCTGGTCTCGGCGCTTTCGCTCTATGATCCGGAAGCGGATGATAATTCGATCGAAGCGAGCAAACGGATTTCGCTGCGGCTGCTGGCGAAGACGCCGGCGCTGATTGCGGCGTTTGACCGGCATCGCAAGGGGAAGGCGGCGGAAAAACCGGACAAGACGCTGCCGATTGCGGGTTCATTCCTGAAGATGCTGCGGGGCGAAAAGCCGACGGCTTCCATGCAGCGGGCGCTGGATGTGTGCTTGATTCTGCATGCGGATCACGGTCTGAACGCATCGACGTTCTCGGCGCGGGTGACAATTGCGACGTTGAGCGACATGTACTCGGCGATCACATCGGCCATCGGCACGCTGAAGGGGCCGCTGCACGGCGGGGCGAATGAAGAAGTGATGCACATGCTCAACGAGATCGGCTCCATGGACAAGGTGGAGTCGTACATCAAGGGCAAGTTGGAGCGGAAGGAGCGCGTGATGGGCTTTGGCCACCGCGTGTACAAGGCGTACGACCCGCGGGCCACGTATTTGAAGACGTTCTCCAAGCAGGTTGCGGCGGATACAGGCAATCTGAAGTTGTACGAGATGAGCAGCAAGATCGAAGAGATCATGGCGAAGGAAGTCGCGGCGAAGGGTATTTATCCGAACGTGGATTTCTACTCGGCGACGACGTATTTTTCGCTGGGGCTTGATCTGGATCTGTTCACGCCGATGTTCGCGATGAGCCGGATCGCGGGCTGGGCGGGGCACTGCATTGAGCAGTTGAGCGACAACAAGTTGATACGGCCGCACGTGGAGTACACGGGGCCGCATGGGGTGAAGTATGTGGGGATTGGGGAGCGGTAAGTTCTGCAATTAGCCCCCGGCCAGTGACCGGGGGGGCGGCGTGGGACACCAGTTACGCAATAATTGAATTTTGCGCGAAGCCCCCGGCCATTGGCCGGGGGCTAAGTGATGGTAAATTAGTGTGCATGAGTTCGACGCTTGCGATCATGTTCACGTGCACCACGTATGGATCGTGGTTGCGCGGCGACCAGCGCGGTTGGGTTGAGAACGGGGTCATCTATCCGCCGGATCCTGAATTGGAGGCGGCGGATCGGGTGCGAATGAAACATCCGCCATTTCGCTTTGATTGTCATCAATTGCTGGATGTTGGCCGGATGATCTGCGAGTCGCTTACTTCACGGCTCGATCAAGCAATTCTTGCTTTGACGGTGCAAACGTGGCATGTACATATTGTCATTGGGCCAACA
>CAZWJR010000171.1:0-3013 GCA_964634655.1 uncultured Isosphaeraceae bacterium
TGTTTTGTTACCGACGGGTTGTGCATATTCAATGGACGATGGCATGAAATAGGGGGAATTGTGTGGATGCTGCATCTGGAGGCAGAGATATGCGATCGGTGTAAGGCGGTGTTTCAGAAAAACAACTCCGGCACGAGGACGCGCCGGCTCGCCTTTTGTTGGATGGTTGGTGGTTTTGGTAGGTTGTGTGTAGGGGTGCGGGATTTGAGATTTAGTACGGGGTGTTACCCCGGGGCGGCGCGGCGCTTCTCCTCGGCTTGGATAGGCGTCTAGTTGCGCTTTCCCTCACCCCGGCCCTCTCCCAAGGGAGAGGGGGTAGAGGCCTGCGTGTGATTTTGACGGCCGGGTGAATCCCCCCGATCATGCGTTCACAATGAAGATTCATGAGTATCAGGCACGAGAGTTATTGAGCGGAGCGGGGATTGCGGTTCCTGCGGGAAAGATGGTTTTGACGCTGGCGGACGCTGAGGCTGCGGCGAAGGCTGTGCTGGCGGGCGGGGCGACGCAAGTGGTGATCAAGGGGCAGGTGCATGCAGGCGGCCGGGGGAAGGCGGGGTTTGTGAAACTGGTGAAAACGGCGGCCGAAGCGCGGGCGGCGGCGGAGTTCATGTTGAGCAATCGGATGGTTTCGCCACAGACTGGGCCGGAGGGTTTGGAAGTGAAGCGGCTGCTGGTGGCGGCGGCGGTGGATATTGCGAAGGAGTATTACCTGGCGTTCACGGTTGATCGGGCCAACAACACGAACACGATGATCGCCTCTGCCGAAGGCGGCGTTGAAATTGAAGCGGTGGCGGCGCGAAACCCGGGCGCGATTCACAAGGTGCGGCTGCATCCGCTGCTGGGATTGCAACCGTTTCAAGCGCGGCAGACGGCGTTCTTGCTGGGGTTCAAGGGCAAGCAGATCAATCAGGCGGTGAATGTGATGATGCGGCTGGCGAAGTTTTTTGTGGAGAGCGATGCATCGCTGGCGGAGATAAATCCGCTGGTCGTGACGCCGGGCAGTGCGGCTCATCCGGATGGGGAAGTGCTGGCGATTGATGCGAAGTTCAACTTTGATGACAACGCGATGTTTCGGCACAAGGCGATTGCGGATTTGTTTGACCCGGCGGAGGAAAACGCAGCGGAGTTGCGGGCGAATTCCTTTGGGTTGAGTTATGTTGCGCTGGACGGCAACATCGGCTGCCTGGTGAACGGGGCTGGGCTGGCGATGAGCACGATGGATTTGATCAAGTTGCACGGTGGAGAGCCGGCGAATTTTCTGGATGTAGGCGGCAGCGCGACGGAGGAGGCGGTGACGGAGGCGTTTCGGATTATTCTTTCGGATGATCGGGTACAGGGGGTTTTGGTGAATATCTTCGGCGGGATCATGCAGTGCGATCGGATTGCGCGGGCGATTGTGGTATCGGCGAAGGAGGTTGGGTTCACCGTGCCGCTGGTGGTGCGGCTGGAGGGGACGAATGTGGAGGAGGCGAGGCGGATTCTGGCGGAGGCGCGGAAGGACATCCCCATGATGCAGGCGGCGACGGATTTGACGGATGCGGCGAAACGGGTGACGAAGGCGGTGAAGGCGGCGGCGTGAATGCGTTCGCCATGAGGCAGCGGCAAAATGAAAGGGAATTGTCATGTGCAGGCGAGTGTTGATTGGGATCGTTTGCGTTTTTCTGGTTTGGGTTGCGAAGGGATTCGCCACTGTGCAACACGATGATCAGGCAATTGCGACGACGTTGAATGGGTTGCATGAGGCGGCGTCGAAGGCGGATGGGAAGCGATACTTTGAGTTGTTCACTTCCGATGCGGTGTTTCTTGGTACGGATGCGACGGAGCGTTGGACGATTGGGGAGTTCAAGGCGTATGCGATGAAGCGGTTTGAAACGGGCACGGGATGGACGTACACGCTGCGGCCGGGGAGTCGGCACATTGTTGTGGAGAAGGGTGATACGTTGGCGTGGTTTGATGAGACGCTGGAGAATGCGAAGTACGGGGCGTGCCGGGGGACGGGGGTTTTGCGGAAGGTGGATGGGCAATGGAAGATTGCGCAGTACAACCTGACGATGCTGGTGCCGAATGATGCGGCGCTTGATGTTGTGAAGGTGATACGAGATCATGAAAGCGGCGCGGAGAAGCAGTCGAAGTAGCAGGATTGCCTGGAGGCACGACCATGAGCGAAACAGTGGGCAGCCAATCACCGACTCCGCCGCCGATGCAGGCGCGATCAACGGGGCGATGTCATGAGTGCGGATATTCGCTCATTGGGTTGGGAGTTTCGGGGAACTGTCCGGAGTGCGGGGTGCCGTTTACGGCGGAGACGGCGGGGCGGATCAAGCCGTGGCCGAGTGCGATGTCGGTTTGTGTGCGATTGGGTTGGCCGCTGGGAATGTTGGTGGTTGCGATTGCGATGACGCAGATTGGGAGCACAGCTAGCGGGGGGAACGGCGATCCGTTGGTGGTGACCGGGCTGCTGTTGGGATGGGCTTCGATCGTGGCAATTGCGATCAACAGTTATTTTCAGGTGAAGTGGATGCTGAAGCGGAGTTTGCCAAATCGTGTGAGGACGCGCGGGCCGGTGGCGGCATTGCGGGCGCTGGGGACGACGTTGTGCGTGCTGGTGCTTTTGGGATTTGTGGGATTGCCGCTGGCGTTTGGGATTGGGTGTTTGGTGATGCTTTCGAGCGGCAAGTTCTAAATGGTGGATTTCCACGGGGGGGGGATTGACTGTGATCGGACGCAATGCAATTACCTACGCTCTTATCGACGGCGAGACTGCTGAAGACGACGACGAGTCGTTGCCCGAGTTGTCTGGCGGAGATACCCGCGGAAGTGTTTGAGCGCGATGGCAGGATTTTCATGGGGAAGAAGTGCGGGGTGCATGGGCGGTTTGAGGTTGTGATTGCGAGCGATCCGCGGTTTTATCATTTGGCGCACGGTGCGGCGGCGAATGGCGGCGGGTGTTGCGGGGGTTCGTCGTGTTGTGAACCGGCGAGTGGTGCAATCAGCGACACGGTTGGCAAACCTG
>CAZWJR010000171.1:3113-4783 GCA_964634655.1 uncultured Isosphaeraceae bacterium
TTTTTTCGGCTGCTGGAGTGGTCGCTTCAGCAGAAGGACATTGGGTATGTGCTGGTGAACACGAATGCGGTGCGGGTGGCGGTGGAGAAGGAGTTTCGGGAGCGGATGGGTGCGCTGCGGCGGCAGTACGGCAAGTTTGAGATGTACGTGCAGTTTGACGGGCCGCAGAAAGATGGACAGGTGGCGCTGCGCGGAGCGGATTTGCGGGAGATTCGGCGGCGGGCGATTGATGAGGCTGGGGCGATCGGCGTGCCGACAACGTTGGCGATGACGGTGACCCCGACCACCATTCAACATCTTGGGGACACATTGCGATTTGGATTGGAGCGGAAGCATTGCCGTGGGATTACGTTTCAGCCGATGTTCACGAGCGGTCGGATTCCGCAGGTTGAGTCATCACTGCCGATGGCGAGAGAGATGCCGACGCCGATTTCGGTTGGGGATGTGATTTTGAATCTGGTGGAGCAATCGCGGGGGCAGATGTGCGTGGAGGATTTCACCCCCCTGCCGTGCGGCGATCCGAATTGTCACACGATCAGTTACCTGCTGCGTTTGCCGACGCAGACGATCGGGTTGAGTCGGCTGATTGATATTCCATCGATGCAGGGGTTTTTGAAAGATCGGGTGGATTACCGCGTGGAGGATCTGATGCGGTGCGGGTGTGAAACGGAGCCGCTGGGTGAGTTGATCAAGCAGTTTGAGATTGGTCCGGACTCGCCGTTTCGTATTTTCATCAAGCCATTTATGGATGCGTGGACCTTTGATCAGGACCGGATTGATCGGTGCTGCACGCACGTGATTCGGCGGGATGGAAAGTTGGATTCGTTCTGCAGGTACTATTTGAATGGCGGCGCGGCGGGCATGACATGATTGCTACGATTGATGCGTCGCGATTGAATTATTACGGACTGCTCATGATTGCGGGCATTCTGTTGACGGCGGCGATTTGGGGGCGGATTACTGCGAAATCCGGGCGGCATGATGGACGGTTGACGATTATTTATTTTTGCGGGCTGCTTGGGGCATTTGTGGGAGCGAAGATTGCGTTTTTGTTGGCGGAGGGCTGGCACTACCGGGCGGATTGGTTGGCGCTTTTGAGCGGGCGGAGCATTACGGGTGGGTTGCTGGGCGGGTATGTGGCGGTAGAGATTGCCAAGAGGGTGATGAAGTATCCGCAGACGACGGGGGATTTGTTTGCGGTGGTTGTGCCGATCGGCATCATGCTTGGCCGCGTGGGATGTTTGTTGCAAGGTTGTTGTCCGGGGATGGCGTGTGAGGAAGCGCACTGGTGGACGGTGGCGGATCACGATGGTGTGATGCGGTGGCCGGCGGCATTAGTTGAACTGCTGTTCAACGGTTTGTTTCTGATATGGATGGGGATTGCGGCGAAACGGAATTGGGCGGCGGGCAATCGGTTTCATGTGTACCTGATTGCCTATGGATTATTTCGATTCGGGCATGAGTTCTTACGCGATGACCAGCCAATGGTTGGGCGCATTGGTGGGTACCACATCATCGCGCTGGTGATGGCGGGGTTTGGTTTTTGGCGGTTCATGCAGCGATCGCGTGAGATGACTCGGCTGGGGAATTTCAGCGTTTCAGCCCCCCCCCAACCCCCCACCACCCGCGCGGGGGGCAGTAAGGTCCGCCCAAAAGCGGGACCGCGGGGG
>CAZWJR010000171.1:4793-6650 GCA_964634655.1 uncultured Isosphaeraceae bacterium
TAGCCCCCTCCCTCGAGGGAGGGGGAATTTTCGGTCCGCGATAGCGGGTCAGCGGTGGCGGGACAGAGATAGCGGTTCAGCGATAGCGGACCCACTTGAGGAGTTCCATGGGTGTTGGTGGTTTGCCGTACATGAGGACGCCAACGCGGAAGATTTTGGAGGACATCCAGATCATGCCAATCATGGCGGCGTAGCCCCAGATGACGGTGGCGGGAATCTGCCAGAAGGGGATGGCTTCGCCGCCGGTGATGCGGAGGATCATGACAAAGGGAATGAGCGGCGGGATGAAACTGGCGGCGCTGGCGAGTGTGCCGTTGGGCGAATCGCTGATGGGGAGCCAAAGCATGAGTGGAATCATGAGCACAAGCATGGCGGGGGTCATCAGTGCCTGGGCTTCGCGGAGTTCGTTCACGGCACTGCCGATGGCGGCCATGATTGAGGCGATCATGAAGTACGCCATGACGTAGTAGAGGGCGAACCAGATCAGATCGGTCCAATTGATCAAGTCTGCGGCGGCAAAAGCAATAAGGGCGGCGACACCGAGCGCGAGATACATGCTAACCATCACGAGGCCAACAAACGCCTGGCCGATGATCTTGCCTGCCATGAGTTGAAAGGGGCTGACCGCACTCAAGAGGACTTCCATAACCTTGTTGGATTTTTCCTCGATGGTTGAGGTAAGGAGGTAGTTGGCACTGACGAAAGCGCCCATCCAGATGAGCATCATGAAAGCCATCGGGACCATCATTTTGAAAACTTTGGCGCCTTTGCCTTCGGCACGTTCGGCGTTGTCTTTGCCGACGCGAATGGTTTCAGGGTCTGGGGCGCGGGCAAGGTCCCGAACGGTGGCGACATCCATGCCAGCCGATTCAATTCTGGCGCGGGCGACGGATGCCTGTACGAGGTCTTCAATGAGACCGGTGTGCTTAATGTTGGAATCGGAGGGGATGTAGAGTTTGGAAATGATGGCAGGAGCAGAGCTTTTCTTTGCGGAGGACTCTTCTGATCCTGGGGCGGGAGGCGGGGCCATTTCTGCGGAGACTATGGCGATCAGATCACCAGAGACAAGCCTGCCCTTGAGCGTTTCCAAGTCGGAGGCGGCGTGACCTTTTTCCAATTTGAGGTCGATATCGAATTGGCGAGTGACGGCACCGATGCTTCGGGGGTTGCGTCCGATTGAGTCTTTGACGGCCGCAGGGTCCGTCAGGCCGCTGGGGGCCTCCTCCTTCGTGCGTGCCAAGTCGCCGATGTGTTTCTTGATGTTTTCAAGTGAGAATTCGATATCAGCGGCTTTGGCAACGCTACCGATGGGATCGATAAAGGCGATGGTTCCTGCCAGCGGTGGCGGCTTGGGATTGAAGAGGAGCGGGCCGAGAATGCCGAGGCAGACCATAAGGCCCGGCGCGATGACGGCGGCGATGAGGAACGCTTTTGTCATGGCGGTGGCCTTGAATTCACGCCATGCAACGAGAATTGTTTTATGCACGGCTAAGTTCCTCCTTGACCATTTCTGCGGCTTGCAGGCCCATGTCGGCGTGGACGAGACGAACGAAGACTTCATCCATTGAAAGGCGGCGAAGTTCAACCGCGCGGATATCGCTGTTGGCGACGATCTGCTTCATGATCTTTTGAGGATCGGCGTTGTCGGCGAGATTGAGTTCGATGGCGGCGGAATCTTTTATCGGTGATGAGCGGACGACGCCTGGGATGGAGGAGAAGTTGGCGTTGCCGTTGAGTGGTTCCACACGAATGGTGCGGGGATCGAAGCGATGGCGGATTTCTTCGATGGTGGCATCGAGAAGTTTCACGCCACGATTGATCAGGAAGAAACGATCGCAAATCTGCTCGGCCTGGTGC
>CAZWJR010000172.1:0-3758 GCA_964634655.1 uncultured Isosphaeraceae bacterium
ATGTATCGAAGTTGACCGTGCTCGCCAAGATGTTCTTATACGTGGAATACACGCCCCAGAAATCATGGGTGTCGTCAGACTCATTGAAGTCATACTTCTTTACGATGACCGGCCTGGTCCAGAATCCGTCAATGGACCAGTCATTACCTTGAGCGCGAGCGACAATGCCGTCAAAAGTCCGGCGCGTGTTGGCCCAATCAAACGGGCTGATGAGACGCTGGCGTCCGTAGAGCAGTTCTTGCCGTCCGCCACGAAGCATGAATTTGACGCCGCAATCGAATGGCACGTTAATTTCTCCAAAAGCGTTTTGGAGATCAAGCGCGTCCTGATCGATCAAGCGTTTCCCACCCGGGAGATCGCGATTCTCCACCCAGGCGCTCTTGCCTTCCACGAAAACGCGGATGTTCTGGCCGAAATGCAGATCGCTCCAGAGGAAGTGGCGATGGAGTATGTAGAGCGAGTCATCGTTGTTCGGCCTCGTGGCGAACTCAAAATGGCCGAAGCCCTCGACCCGGGCGCGTGATTGCCCGCCGATGCTCAGCCACGTTTCGCGATCGCTGGTTAACGGAATGAATTTGAGTTCGTCAAACCAATCGCGAGCTGGAATCGCCGTTTGATTGGCCAGCCCGGAATAATCCTCGGTAAAGCGAAGGGTCTGATATTTGGGCCACACGAATGATTGTCCGGTGACCTGTTCCTGCCCGAATCCGAGTTGATTGAACCACGCCAATGCCAATCCGCATGTTACAAGCCACGTTGATTTCAACATGAGCGAAGTTTATAGTGAAAAATGGAGTCGTCACTACCATTGCGACGGGGAATCTGCCGTGTTTTGCGCTCGATCAAGTCGCGAACGTATGATGCAAGAAGTCAGCGGCGCACCGTCATGCGGACCTCCTGTGGCGACAGCGAAAAAGGCTACCCAGACGCCCACGGAACTTTGGCGATTTCGTAAGTGGTAATTCCGTTGCCGACTTAACGAGAAGTCGATTGTTGTCGACGGCGGCGCGATTGAAATCATGCAACGATTGCTCAAAGTGCGTAAGCGGTGCAGATCAAATGCCAGGCCGCTTTGAAACCTCTCAACGACTCCATTCAGCGGCTGTTCGATACGGCTGATCCACCGGCGGCGGGTCCCTGATCTTCAGGTTTACCACACAGCCGGAGCTCGGTCGGTACCGCCATCCTGCTCCTCCCAAGAAAGTCAAATCCCTTGAATTCCGCCTTCGCCGCCGCCGAATGTTGGTAACCTGCCGCCGTCAGCGCCCACACCGCCGTATCGCGGGGCCCTATGGCCGGGTCGCGCACCGCGTTCTTAATCGTCATCACATTCACAAACCCTAGTTTGCGGGGGATCGCCGCGCTTGCAAGATTTTCCGGATCGCAATGAATCTCAAGCCGACGGAGTTTCTCATATTCCATCCCCACCCGCGCCAACGCGCTCGCAGCCTCCGTGATCAATCCGCGGTTCACCAGATCCTCCCGAATCCAATATCCAATTTCCCTCGCCCCGGCTCCGATGCGCCCATGCGCCCCAATCGCTCCTAGAACTTCCTTCTCATCATGATCAAAAATGCCGTAGACGTATTCGCGATGTTCATCAAATGACTTGCGAAACCCCTTCAGCCGCTTCGCCTTGGCGTCCAGCGTTTCCGGTTCCTTGTCCGCCCATGGCAGCCATCGACGAAGATGTTCCAGACTCGATGCAATCGCCTCCAGCACCTTGCCGGCATCTCCAGGCTGCCAGCAGCGCAGCAACACCCGAGGCGTTTGAATGCGATAGAGCGGAGTAAATTCCACGTCAGGCCGCCAAAAGGCCAACTCAAAGTTGCGGGATCAACTTGACCGCGCCGCTCGTCGGCAGGTTCAGCGCGCCATGCACGGCCGCTGCCGCATCCGCCGTGGCGCCCTTGGCGTTCTCAATCAACGCCAGCAGAGCCTCCACATGACGCATTTCGGCGTGATCGCCGTTCAGTCGCACCGAATCCGCAACGCGAGCCAGCAAATCCACCTGCTCATCAGCAGTCGCTCCCAACGCAGCATCAAACAACTTTCGCTGCGAGGTCTCGCTGTCGATCAGCGCCAATGTGTCCGCTACCAACAAGCGGACGCCTCCGGTTCGGGTGGCCAGCGCATCGACGAGTGCCGATTCCGCATCCGCCACTCGATACACGGATGTCCGCGTAATCGCGATATCCCGTAACGCGCTCAAGGCCTTGATGGCATACTCCTCGGCCTCCGCATCCGTCATACGTCCGCCCGCGGCCCGCAGCATCACAGACTCAACCGCTGATGTAAACGCCGCATCCTGCAAGCCGGGAACAACCAGATTCACCCGCACATCGTCCTGATAGATCGGTCGCAGCACAGCCATGTCCGCTCCGCCCGCCACCAGCACCACAGGTGCCGCCGATGTCTTCGGAACACTTCGCAACGCCGCAATTGTCTTCTGTGCATCATCCGCGTTGTTCAGCCGAACAGCGATCAGATCCACGCCAACCGAACGTGCCACATCAGACTGCACCGCCGACAGCGTTGGGCCCGCACCGACAATCCCAAATCCCAACCGCTCTAATTGGGCCACGCTCGTCTTGCGGTTTTCATCGTCATCAGAAATCACCAGCACCAGCGACTTGTTCCCCATCCGCACCGCCGAGGCAAGAATCTGCACCACGTTGGAATCACCCGCAAACGCTTGCGAAGGCAACGCCTTGGCGAGTGTCAGCGCGCCTTCATACTGCACGCGCCGATCCGGATAATTCAATGATTCAAGCAGCGGCTGACGCCCCTGACCTCGAGAAAACAAATTGGCTCCGCCCGTCGTCTTGGACAAGGCGGTAATCGCGTCACGAACCAGGGGCGTATTCAATCCATCAATCGCCATGCCCAACACATTCAAGCACGTTTGCGTTCCGAACACCGTCGCATAGAACTCCGGCGTATACGGATTCGCTCCATAGATCGGGTCGCTCGCACCCTGCGGCAGGTCATTCTCGCGCTTCAGATTCGCCGCCACAAACAAATCGATCGCATGCGCGTTCCCCGCGTCAATCTTCAACGCACGCGCGCTTGTCCGCATCGCCATCACATCGCCGAAGATTGCCGTTGGAACAGGTGTGGGGCTCAAACCGGTGATACTGCTGTACGACCAGACATTATTCGTCGCCTCGCTCGGGAAACCGATCAGCGATTGCTGGCCGGAAAAATAACGAACCGCCAACGCGCTGTAGAGCGAACTAAGCGGTGCGTCCTCGCCACCTACGTTCTTGAAGGCTCTTGCCGCCGCCTCGCGAGAAGGCTGTTCCGCCTTGTCATCCATCGCCAACTCACGCAAATAAGGGGCCGCACTTGGATACTTGATCGCGCCCAGCACATCACAAACAACCCGTTGGCTCACGCCGGTCATTTGCAGCACGGCTTCGCACAAGGGCCCAACCGCCGGCCCGCCGATCTGAACCAGCATTTCCTGGCTCGCAAGTTTCAATTGTTCATCCCGCCCCTCGGTCACCTGCCGCAACAACGCGGGAACCGCGTATTCCTTCGCCGCTCCCAACCTCTGCTTGGCAATGGTCCGCGCTCGCTGCGTTCCAACGAGCATGCCGATCGCCTGCTCAATACGCTTCGGGTCGCGCGCCATCTCCAGCCGCCCGGCTTCCACCCGTTGCGCCAGTTCCGCCGCCACCTTCTCCATCGCGGGAACCATATGCGCCTTGGCAATCGCATCATTGAACCGCTTCAGCGTCACTTTGCCTTCATCA
>CAZWJR010000172.1:3768-6603 GCA_964634655.1 uncultured Isosphaeraceae bacterium
GAGCGTCGGCACGCGCTTGTCGGGAGGACGGGTGCCCGTCTGCATCAGCGCCTGCGCGCTCGCCACCGCCAAATCGACGTTGGCGATTATCGTGTAATGCGTGAAATCATTCAGCAGATCTTGAGGATCCGGAAAACTCCAGGCGGAACTCGTCGTAGCCGCGGCAAGGACAGCGGCGGCCAAAGCGTTGCTCAAACGCGCACGGATCATCATCACAAACGACTCCAAAGTAAGGTGGTTCCCTCTTCGCGCTTCCTGGGCCGCAGAACAGATGGGCGTCTGGTCCAAACGGTCAATTCCCAGCAAACAAACGAACAGCGAACAAAAACGACCTTGCAGAAACGCTGAAATTACCCCACCCGGCCAAGAGTGTCAACGACGATTCCCTACGCCGTTGCGTCCCTTCCGGTTGCTGTTAGACTTTACCCCGTGATTGCGGCGTCCACTCGGGATATGGGTCCTTGACCCACATTCCGGGAGACTGAAAAGGGAAGGCGGTGAAAATCCGCCGCGGACGCGCCGCCGTAACGGATTGCCCTCCGGTTGGTCCCATGACACAAATCATGTGATCCACCAGTCGGCCGCTGATCCAATCGCCACTGCCACGGCCTGCAACAGGTCGCCGCGGGAAGGCGGATCATTCGGGTGCCCGCGTTTTGTACCTCCTCCAAAACGCCCCACGCACCAATCCCAAGCCGGAAGACCTGCCGCTCACAGTTGGCGTTGCCCTCGCGATCAGGGCATGGACGCGGCGTCTTCCGTCAGGGTCTGCGGCTCGTTCCCTCCGCATTCCACCGCACAACCATGCAAAGGCGAGGGCTGGTGTTTCCAGTCGGGAACCATTCCGCGCGAATCGGAATGAATAGAAAGGCCCTCGCTCATGCGCTCCTCCTCTTTAGTCGTCTCTTTGGCTGTCGCTCTGTCCGCACCTCAACTCTCCATCGCGCGCACCGGCGATGATCCCTTTGCCGATGAAGTCGTCTCCTTCGACCTCGGCATCGGCGGCCATCCCGCATACACCAATCCTTTTAGCACCCTCGGCTCGCCCGAACGCTTCACCGGCGAAGACATCTTCCCCAGCGTCGTCAGCGCTTTCAGCGCGCCATTCAGCAGCGATGAAATCCTCTCCCTCGGCCTCGGCGGGCAACTCACCGTCAAGTTCAACACCCCTGTCACCAACGATCCCAACAATCTCTACGGCATCGATCTGCTCATCTTCGGCAACACAAGTTTTGAAGACATCGATTGGCCCAACGGCATCGTCGGCGGTCTCTTCGGCAACGATGGCGGCATCATTCAGGTCAGCGTCGATGGCAAAACCTGGCTCACCATCCCAAATCTCCAGGCCGATGGCCCAATGCCCACCATTGGCTATCGCGATTCCGGTCCTTATGACGATGTCCCCGGCTCGCTTCCCACCGATTTCACCCGCCCGGTCGATCCATCCCTAAACCTCACCCACTTCCTCGGCCTCAACAACTCACAAGTCATCGAAAAATACCGCTGCTCCGGTGGCGGCGTCGGCATCGATATCGCCACCGTCGGCCTTTCCCAAATCAGTTACGTCCGCATCATCAATCCACCCAACGCAAGAGAAAACATCGAGATCGACGCCTTTGCCGATGTCGCCCCACGACGCCCCGGCGATGCAAATCTCGATGGCGTCGTCAACGTCCTCGATCTCCTCCTCGTCATCAACGGCTGGGGCACCGTACTCCCAGGCGCACCGCCCGCAGATTTCGATAACAACGGCGTCATCAACGTCACCGATCTCCTCATCGTCATCAACAACTGGGGCTGATCGTGACAAGCGCACCTCACATTCCTCACCATCTACCAGGCCGACGCGCCAGCGAGGCAAATTGTTACTCGCTGGCCTTCACCATCGTGGAACTCCTCGTCGTCATCGGCGTCGTCGGCGCTCTCATGGCGCTCCTCATGCCCGCACTCGCCAGCGTCACCTCCGCCAGTCGCTCCACGCGCTGCCAACTCAACCTCCGCCAGATGGCCACCGCCGCACATACCTACGCTGCGATGTTTGATTCCTTCCCCGTCGCGCTCCGTTACGAAACCGGCAACCGCACCGTCTCCTGGGATTACGTCGCCGTCGGCAATCAGGTCGTCTCACCCGGCGCACTCTGGAACTTCACCGACAACCCCGGCGAAGTCCTCCAATGCCCGGACTACAACGGCCCCGCAAACGTCGGCGAAGAATTCACCGGCTACAACTACAACACCACCTACATCGGTGGCGAATCTCCCTTCATGACCCTCGGCTGGAGTGCCGTCCGCCCCGGCATCGCGCCCCACGCCTGCAATCGCGCCTCCAAATGCGCCATGTTTGGCGACGCAGGCCGCAAGAACGGCTCCAACCGCTACATGCGCGCTCCGCTTCGCAGCGAAGGCCCGCTCGTCTCCTGGCAGGCCATCTACAGCGGCGGTCAGGCGTTCCGTCACGCTGGCCGCACCAACGTCTCCTTCGTCGATGGCCACATCGGCTCTGCCAACTCGCCTCAACAAGGCCAGTTCGCCACGCCGAACCTCCTCTCGCAATACCTCGGCTTCCCTCTCAATGGGTTCCTGTCGAACGATGACAGCGCGTACGATCCCCGATGAATCAGGTCACTCGCTGCGTCTGCTTCAACATCACCTTTGCGGAGATGAAAACATTCGCCGCCCAACACCGCAGCAACTTCGATGACCTCCGCAACCACTTCGGCTGCGGCCGCGGCTGTGCCCTCTGCGTCCCCTACATCCAGGCCATGCTCAAAACCGGCCGAACCGCTTTCGATGCCACCACACCTGTGGACAAACTCTCTGAAGTATCATCCAAAG
>CAZWJR010000173.1:0-6601 GCA_964634655.1 uncultured Isosphaeraceae bacterium
TGAAATTTGAGATTTGAGAAACAGAGGTGGCGCGAAACCGCAAGCGTTGGAGAGGCGGTTCTTGCGGTGTGCTCACTGAAGTGAGTGGGCCGGAGGGCGCTACTGCTTTCCGCGTTCGAGATGCAATAGCGCAAGCGTGGAAAAATGCGGATTTGAGATTTGAAATTTGAGGTTTGAGAAACAGAGTTGCACAATGACGCGAGCGTGGAGAGATACGGATTTGAGATTTGAAATTTGAGATTTGAGAAACAAGGGTAGCGCGAACGCGCGAGCGTTGGCAGGCGGTTCTTGGGGGGTACTCACTGAAGTGAGCATGCCGGGAGTTGGCGGGGTCGTGGCGTTGCGTGGTTGGGCTGGACGGTGCCACGGTACCCCGTTACTCCGCGACGACATAGGGGCGAATTCTGGCAATGATCGCAGGACCAATACCTGAAACTCGATCGAGATCATCCACCGACTCAAACCGGCGAGACTGGCGATCCTCGATGATTCGTTCAGCCAGCGCGGGGCCGATGGCGGGCAGTTGCGTGAGTTGCGCAGCGCTTGCTGTGTTGAGATCAACACGCATGTCCGGCAGTAGCAGTCGGTCCCCCACCGCCATCCCCGGCTCTTGCCTCTTGATAGCCGCATCAATGCGCACGGTGCGGTGGATGGCGAGCCATGTCGCCACGCCGGTCAGCAATGCGATGCAGATGAGCAGAATGGCAATTGGTTGGCGAGGACGATACATCGTAGAAATTCACCGCAGAGACGCAGAGGACGCAGAGAGAGCCTTAATTATTTTGAATCCACAGATGTCGCAGATTACACAGATGAGTTGGCGACGACGCTTCATCGTTGAAATTCACCGCAGAGACGCAGAGGACGCAGAGAGAGCCTTAGTACTTTTGAATCCACAGATGGGAAGGCAGTCTACAAATTACTACTTTTCTCTGTCTTATCTGCGGCATCTGCGTCATCTGTGGATTCCCTTTCCCTTCTCTTTCCTCTGCGCACTCTGCGTCTCTGCGGTGAATCAAGTCTCCAGTTTCGTCTTGTTCGGCAGTTTCAGCGGGCCGAGGGGTTTTCTCAAATGCCTGCGTAACTGGACCAGCCGATTGAGTGCGGGTTTGGCCTGGCCTGCGTCGTTGATGAGGCCGGCCAGCGGAAGGTCCGCGCCGAGGTGGTCGAACAGATCGGCCCAGAAGATTGATTCCACAAACGGCTTGGAGAGGCACGAGGCGAACATGCGGGAGATCCACTGGGCCTGGATGGTGGGCGACCAGGGCTCGTGCCAGTTGCCGCCGAGTGAATCGATGGGTTCGCTTGGTACGCCCATGTTGGAAATAAGAATGGGAATTTCCAGAAGGAAGAAACGATCGAGCAGGCTGCTGATCTGCATGAGATCGCGAGTGGCTTTGCCGGGGGCGCGGCTGCCGAAGAGCAGTTGCACGCCGACGGCGTCCAGGCGCACGCCTTCCTGCACGAGGCGTTCAATAAAGGAGATGGGGTGGATGGAATCGCGGTTGAAAGCGGTGTGCTCGCCAAAGGGCTGGGCGAGTTCCATCATGGCGCGGGCGTTCTTTTTGTGCTGGCGGACGCGGAGCACGGCCATGCGGGTGAGATCGAGCATTTGCTCGATGGTGAAGGTGAAGAAGTTGTCGTTGGTGTTGAGGCCGCAGGCGATGTTCCAGACGCCGACGTGGGATTGATAGCGGGTGACGACTTGTTCAATGTGATCAAAGCACATATCGCGGCAGGTGTCGTAATCGTTCTGCCAGACGTGCATCCAATCGGGGATGGCATCCTTGGAAAAATTGAGAAGCGGGCCAGCGACAACGGGCTTGCCTTGCTTGGCGGCCCATTCCATCCAGCGATCGACGACGTCCCACTGGTACTTGCCTTCCTTGACTTCCAGTTCCTTCCAGTTGAGCGGGATGACGAGCAGATCGAATTCTTTTTTGACGAGTTCTCGGAGGGGCTGGGCATCGCGGCCGGGCCAGATGCGGATGCCGAGGATGGAGGCCGGGGCAGGCCGCTGACCGAAGCGGCGGTGAAGGAGGATTTCTGCGTGTGCAAGGGCGAGGCGTTCGGTGGCATCGATCGCCTGGATGAGGGATTTGCGGGCGGCACGATCGGCCTGGAGCGGGTCTTTGGAGATCCATGCTTCGGAGGAAAGTTGGCGGGCTTCTTCCCAGAGGCGCATGGCGGGGTGTTCCGCGCTCAAATCGAACATCTGCCACTCTTCGGACTTTGCAATGAACATTTTGATGCGATGGCGGGCGAGTTCCACCGAGAGGGAGAATGGTTCCTCACGATCCATGAGAAGGCAGGTCTGGAGCATGAGTTTGCCCATGGGGCCGGCGTCGTACTGGAGGCACAGGCCGACGGTTTGGGCACCGCGTTTGCGGCAGTTGATGATGCCGTTTTCAAATGTGATATCGCCCGGCTGCGGCGAATCGTCCGCCCCGACCAGATGCGCGCCAACCAGCGGCCAATTTGCGGCCGGACCGTGATCGTCATAAACGGCGAATCGAAGCATGTGCGGTCATTGCGGGAACGGCGTTGGCGTGGGGATCAGGCGGGGCTGGAAGGGTTCATGGACGGGGACAAAAGGACACCGTGGCATTGTTGCGTGATTTCTCCGCTTGGCAACCGGGGAATTTCAGATTGGGGCGAAAGTTTGTCTGGGGGGGCGCGACCCGATTGACGGCTTCCCATATACTTGGGGGATGATGCAATCGACCGCTGCCGTTCCTTCGATGCGCCTTGAACCTGCTGTTTTTGAGACTGACTTGCCGCTGCCAAACCGAAGGCAGGGGAAAGTGCGCGATATTTACACCGTGCCGCCCGGACCCGGGCAACCGCCGCGGGCGTTGATTGTGGCGACGGACCGGATCAGCGCGTTTGATGTGGTGATGCCGACGCCGATCCCGGGCAAGGGGCGGATATTGACGGAGATCAGCACGAAATGGTTTGAGCACATCCGGCCGATGGGGATCATTGCGGATCACTTGATCTCGACGGAGGCGACGGATGTGCCGGGATTGGGCGATCAGAATCGCAAGACGATTCGCGGGAGAATGATGCTGGCGCGGGCGGCGCAGATCGTGCCGATTGAATTTGTGGTGCGCGGGTATCTGGCGGGGTCTGGCTGGGTGGAGTATCAGGAATCGCAGACGGTATGCGGCATCAAGTTGCCTGCGGGATTGCGGCAATGCGAGAAGTTGCCGGAACCTATTTTCACGCCGGCGACGAAGGCATCGGTGGGTCACGACGAGAACATTGATTTTGCCAAGGCGTGCGAGATTGCTGGGCGGGAATTGATGGAGAAGTTGCGGGATGTCTCGCTGCGGATTTACAAGGCGGGAGCGGCGCATGCGGAATCGCGCGGCATCATTCTGGCGGATACGAAGTTTGAGTTTGGCTATGCGCTGAACGAGCAGGGCAAAGCGTCCAAGGAATTGCTGCTGGTGGATGAGATTTTGACGCCGGACAGTTCGCGGTTCTGGCCGGCGGACAAGTACCAGGCGGGACGTGATCAGGAGAGTTTCGACAAGCAGTATCTGCGGAATTATTTGCTGGAGTTGGTGAAGGCGGGCACCTGGAAGAAACAGCCGCCCGGGCCCGTGCTGCCGGAGGCGGTGGTGCGGAACACGGCGGCGAAGTACGAAGAAGCGCGCGAACGGTTGTTTGCGTAAGCTGCGTGACGCTTGAAGTTCAGATTCACCGCAGAGGCGCAGAGATTGCAGAGAGGACTTTGGGGTTTGAAATCGATGCGCTGCTTGATGCGATTCAATCTGCTGGTGGTTGTTGCGGTGATTGGCGCAATGGCGACTGGTTGCCAGCCGAAGGCGAGCACGCCGATTTCGACAACCAGGAAGGAAACTGAAGCGGCGGTTGTAACGCCGAAGGTGGAGGGCAAGAAACAGGAACCAGTTGCTGCTGCGGTGCCCCCCAATGTTTCTGTTTCGCCGGCAGCGCAGCCGCGCACGGTGCATTTGGGGCCGGATGTAACGGTGCAGATTTCGGCGGATGATCCGCGGGTGGAGGTTCGGTGCAAGGCGTGCCTGGATGAGGGATTTTTGGAGCAGATTGCGTGTTCGCCGGGGACGCGGGAGCATGAATCGCTGGTGGTTGTGGCAGCGAAGCCGAGTCAGATTCATGCGGCGTTGTTGATGGCGGGGTTCACGCCGGGATCGCCGGGGCGTTGGACGTACGAGAACAACAAGTTGGGAACGGTAGAGCCGACTGGTGACAAGATTGATGTGCGGGCGCGCTACACGGACCGGACGGGGGCGATTGTGGAGCAGCCGATTCGCAAATGGATTCGCAAGGCGGCTGGGCCGGGGGATGATGAGGCGAAGGGTTCGCAGGGATTTCCTGATCTGCCGTGGGTGTTTGGGGGTTCAGGCTTTGCGCCGAATCGGCCGACGATGAATCCGCCGGCGGGTGAGCATTACGTGGCGGACATGACGGGTTCCATTATTGGGTTGGTGACATTTGGGGATGAGGTCATCAGTTTCTCGCGCGTGCTTTCGGATCAGGAGGATGTGCAGCCGCAGGAGTGGGAAGTGAACACGGATGCGGTGCCGGCGATGGGTGCGGATGTGACGCTGGTGTTGCGGCGGTATCAAGACACGGCGAAGTGAGAGACCCAAGTGGCTGTGGAAAATGTGAAGGACAATCCGAGTCCCAAGCCGTGCGCCAAGTGCGGGAGGCCGACGTGGTCGGTGAGCGTGCTATGTTTTCAATGCCGACGAGAAACATCGGAACTACAGGCGCCGAAAGTCGTGGAGCCGCCACCGGTGATATCGCATTCCGGGCGAGTGCCGCTGTCTATTCGGATGCCTGCTTCGGATGAGTTTGGAAGGTTGGCGGAGGACATTCGTTGCCGGGGCTGCGGTTACAACTTGCGGGGTTTGGTTCCGGCGGCTGTGTGTCCGGAGTGTTCGCTGCCAATTGAGCGGTCGATCCACGGCGATCTGCTGCAATTCAGTAATCCGGATTGGATGACACGAGTGGCGCGCGGGGTGATGTTCATGATCATTGGCGGGGCGGCGACTGTTTGTTTTTACGTTGTGATGTTCGGCGCGGCCATGGCAGTATCGGCGGCGAGCGGAACCAGAATAGGAATAATGGGAGCGATGTTTGTTTTGGGCGCGGGGATTTCGTGGCTGGTGGTGTATGGAACGTGGCTGGTGACGACGCCTGATCCGGGGCAGGATGATTCGGAAAAAGTTTTGTCGGCGAGACGCGCAGCGAGGTGGCTTTCGCTGTTGGAGTTGCTTAGCGCACCGATGGCGATGATCGGGATGGTTCCGCGGATGGGGGTCGGGGCGGGCAATCCGTTTGCGGGGACGACGCCGGGGTCTTTGATGATTACCGTCGCGACCATTGTGCTGGGAATCGCGATATTGATCGGTCATCTGGCGCGATTGCAGTATCTCAAGCAGTTGGCGCGGCGCGTGCCAAATGATTCGCTGGCACATCAGACGAGCGTTGTGCAGTGGGGTTCGGGACTATCGGCGGCGTTCGCGCAGCCATCAGCGCTGGCGATGAGCATTGCAACGGCTGGGATGATGGCGGCGACGGGACCTTCGCCGGCACAGACAACGATATTTGCGGTGGCGGGTTGCGGATCGTGCTTTGGCGGATTGGGTGCAATCGTGTTTGGGATTTGGGGATGGATCATGCTGTTCACGTACCACCGGGCGTTTGTGGTGTGCGCTTCGCATGCGAAAGCGGTTTGGGTGAAGGCGGGTTAGCGGCAATGATCCTGTGATGACTCACGCCCAATGGTGGGTTTCGCTGACAGCACCGCACTGATTCAAGTCACCGTCGCCCGCTCAACCCACCTTACGCATTAATTTCCATCCGGCGTGCTGCGCACAGTGCGATGGCAATTGCATCTGCCACATCGGGTGGATCGGGCATTTCGCGTAATTGGCATTGGACCATGACGGCGTGCTGGACCTGTTGCTTGGTGGCGTGGCCGTTGCCGGTGATAGCGCGTTTTACTTCGGTAACGGCGAGTTCTTCGATTTTGACGCCACGGAGTTGGCCGGCGAGGAGGACGACGCCGCGGGCGTGAGCCATGAGGATGCCGGTGCGGACGTGCTTGTAGTGGGTAAAGAGTTTTTCCACGACCATGGAATCGGGCTTGAGTTCATCGAGCACCTGCGAGAGGTCATCGTAGAGTTGCGCGAGACGATGAGCCATGGGGGTTTTGGATTGCAGGCGAAAGACGCCGGCTTCGACGAGTTTTGGTTCGGCGGCGTTGGGATCGAGATCGACGCAGCCATAGCCGGTGAGACTTAGGCCGGGATCGATGCCGAGGATGCGCATGGAGAGGACTGAGGGCTGAGAATTGCTTGCTGAAAGTCTTACTTCTTCGTTACGTCACTTTCAAGTTCGCCGTCGCGGAGGCGGATGACTCTTTGGCAGCGATCGGCGACGCGTTCGTCGTGGGTTACGACGAGGATGGTCATGCCGGTTTCGTGGAGTTGGGTGAGGAGTTCGAGAATGGCCTGGCCGGTTTTGGAATCGAGGTTGCCGGTGGGTTCATCGGCCAGGATGACGGCGGGATCAGTCACGAGGGCACGTGCGATAGCGACGCGCT
>CAZWJR010000174.1:0-6591 GCA_964634655.1 uncultured Isosphaeraceae bacterium
CTCGCGTGGTAGCAGTTGGTCAGCAGCCTGCGACGCGGTCGATCTCGTCGCAGATATCGGTGACCATGCTGTTGGTCGCGTTGGGCACCATCTTGCCCGAACCGCGTGGTCCGCCGTCTCGGACTTCGCCGCAAATGACTCGTGCCACGTAATAGGCCTTTCCGAAACGGGTCTCACGCGGTTCATCGCGGTTGATCTCGCAAAGTACGGTGCCGCGCGTGCGGCTGGCGAGATTCATGTGGCGTACGGTTGCGCCGCTTTCGGTGCGGGTGATGGTGACATCCAGGCCGCTTACGGTTTCGATGGTTACTTGCTTGATGAACATGCTGGTCTCCTTTGGTTTGCGAACGACCACACAAGGGCATGGAATCGCCAAGACATCAAGGCCAAAGTGGCCGGAATTCCAGATGTTTTGACAATCGCGCCCCGTGGCCCAGAAGTGGCGTTCCGCATGCAGTTGCCCACATGTCGCCGACGTTGGCCCGTGTCGCGCGTTAGGCATCCACTAGGCGCGGATACCAACCGGTGGCACCGGTACGCCCGTGTGCCAACGTCGCGGCCCGAAACGAAAGCGGGGGCGTGCGCGTGAAAGGCGAACCGACCAAACGCCTCCTGTTGGAAACCGTTCTGGTGAAACGGCCACGCTGCCCGCGCTGCGATGGCATCGCGCTTCGCAAATACCGCTCCATCAAAGAGCAGGGTGACGGCAGCGCGCTGTCGTGGGTGGTGTGCGCCAATGAGAAATGCAAACATCGCTTCCGCATTCTTCACGAATAGCGAGATGCTTCGTCCAGCCGTTGGAAGGCCGAGCGAGTAGCAGCGTTAATCGATCAGACACGCTTTCTACTAAAAGCGTCTCTGAAAGGTGTTGGTCGTCCAGCCGCTGGAACATGCGCCCAGAAGGCGGGGTACGCTGATTGATGATGCAAATGCGATCGACATCTCGCTCGATGGCGCGACCGACCGGACCGGGTAGGTCATTCCTTACAGCCTTTGCGGTGCAGACCGTGGTGGCCAATGCAAATATTTATTGCCAAGTTACGGCATAGGGGGGGTACGCCAGATGAATCTTGTTTTTCAGCACTTGAGCGTTCCAAGTTCCCCAAACGGGTATAGCGCGGAGTAAATCATGGGTCTTCGAGGACCAGCACCAACGCCCGCATCGATCCTGCAGTTCCGGGGAACACTGCGCAAGGACCGCGTGCACAATCCACCGACCCCCGGAGCGTTGCAAGGCAGGCCGGTCTGTCCGACCTGGCTGGACGATGAAGCCAAACTGGCGTGGAAGCAACTGGTGCCCAAACTCGACCTGATGCGGGTGCTGACTCGCATCGACCGCAACGCGCTGGCACGGTACTGCCAACTCTGGTCCAGATGGAAGAAGGCCGAACTGTTCATCCAGAAGCACGGCGACACCTATCCCTTGAAGGATGACTCGGGTCGCATCAAATGCTTGATGCCGTTCCCGCAGGTGGCCATCGCCCACAAACTGGCGGGGCAGTTGACGCGGCTGGAGCAGGAGTTCGGTCTGACACCATCGGCCCGCACCCGCATCCATGTTGAGCCGATTCGAGTGAGCGATCCCCGCAAGGAGCGGTTCTTCAATCGCGCCCCGCAGGTATTTGGAGCCGGATGACATGGCAAACAGGCTTTGGCAACGTCTGACGGCTTTGGAACGGGCGCAGCACGCTGTCGCATGCGGAACGCCATGGCGCGAGATGCGGCCGCTGTTCAACGCTCTGGCCATGGACCCGGTGGGCGATGAACTGATGACCGCCATCGCAGACCGACAGATGGAAGGCAAGAGCTTGGCGGCACTACTCAAGAAACTTGGTCGATTCCTGAAGAAATGGGAGGGACCGCATGACCGACAACGATGAACCGGTAGATGATCTGCCGCAAAAACAGCAGGAAGCAATCCTCGCCCTGCTCAGCGAAACGTCGATTGCAAAGGCGGCCAGCAAGATCGGCGCTTCAGAAAAAACCGTGCGGCGCTGGCTGGAGGAGCCGCTGTTCGCCAGCGAATATCGCAGGGCACGGCGGGAGGCATTTGGTCAGGCCATTGCGCTGGTACAGCGGTACGCCACGATGGCGGTGAACGTGATGGTCCGCGTGATGGCCGACACCGCATCGCCACCACCATCACGAGTGGCAGCGGCCGCAGCAATCCTTCGCTTCGGCAGAGAAGGAATTGAACTAGACGATCTGGCGGCGCGCATCGATGCACTGGAGCGGGCCAGCGAGCAACCGCCCCAAAGTCATCGGTGGGGAGGGTAGAGAGGGTGGAGGGTTCCAGGTTCAACGAGCGATGAAACTGCACCAGAAAATCCTGCGGCTTGAGCGCGAGCGGTTGCCTTTGCCGCCGCCGGTGTTCACGCCGCGCATGGAGGAGAAAGCCAAGCGGATCATTCAAACCACGTGGGAACGGCGCTTCGAGAACCCGGAACGGTTCGAATTATTCAAAAGGTGCATGCGCAGGTGTGGCACCGACCCCGACAAGCCGGAGAGTTGGGGCCAATGACATGTCAAAACTAGTGTGGCGACTCAAGCGACTGGAACAGTCAACGGGCATTGGCCTGCGGAATCGGGTATGCCCCGAGTGCGGCCGCCTGCCTAACGGCCGAATCCCGCCCGATGCGAAGGTGAAATTCACGGCGGGGTTTGACGAGCCAGAGGGGCCGGACAACTGCCCGCGCTGCGGCGCTCAATTGGTCCTGCGGCTGACGTTTGATGATCGTGGGTGAAACAAAAAGACGCCCGGTCAAGGCAAGCCTCGAGCCGGGCGCTTCCGGGTAATGAATCGCCTCATCGTACCCTTGCACCACCATCGCGGGGGATTGCAATCGTTGTTTCTGTTTGCATCTGTTTGCATGTCCCTCACGGTTTCGGCCAAGTGCCCAAAAACCGCGTTCTCGATATCGCCAAGGGCGTTTTCGCAAAAGCGAGCGCGCCAAAATGCGGACATTTCTGGACATTTTGGGACACGGTTTCGCCGTGCATCGATTGGTAGCGCTTTGCAATCAAAGGGTCTCTGTTTACTGATCGAAAATGTTGGCGTTCATTGAACGGCGGACGCGAGTCCACGATCCTCATCGTTTGCAAGCTCACCGTGAGGAGGCTCTTGGGGCGGAGCAGAAAATGTTTGAGGTCGTCGTGTTCGGTGGCCTAATCATTGGAGTCGTTGACAATGCCGCTCTCCGAGTCTGACTTGACCTCATAACGAATCAAAGGCGTTCTCTTGACACCTTTTGCTTGTGCGCAATCGAACGCAGGATGGAGCCGGCGCCAAGAATGCGGAAGGCGCAATCGATGAACGTGGAAGGCAGGAGCACCCACAAAGTTAGCAGGACCGCTGCCTAGCTGTGAACAAAGTTGCTCCGCCAACGCGAAATCGCACTGATGTCGCCCGCTCGTCTGACAGGTGCTATCAGACCGCTGAAAAGGTACAGAAACAAGAGGACCTGCAAACCATCGCTTTCAGAGAGAATCGTTGTAATGCTTCCGACAGCACCCTCGGCTCCACCAACGATCGAGGGGTGCAACAAGTAACTGCCGACGAGCAGGCCCAACAACAGCGAAGGCAGAATCCGCTTCGACCAGATGGCCGAGGCAATCGTGATCGCCGAGGGTAGGATGGTAAGCCAAGAGTTGTTCATTGGCCCCTCATGAAAGGTTAATCGGGTACCCTGCAATAGGTGCATGCCGACCAGCACCCGCATCCGCGCCCTATCGTCGTGGTCAAAGCCAGCGTCGTGTGGATCAAGTAATTACTGGCGCAATGGTCCAACGACACTGACTGCGCCAGCGGCGCGATTGGCGAATTGGGAACAAAAGGCGCAACCCGTTCAAGAAAGGTTGTCGAGTTATTGGCATACTGCGATACTGAAGGAGGGGTGGGCATGATCGATATCTGTCGTGTTTTGGCCGATAATGGTTCATAATCTCCCCAGGTCGCCTGGCGGGAATATGATGGACTGCCAGAAAGTTAGTTAGGTAGAGCGATGCATCTTGTAGCGCGATTCACACTTTGTCTGATCTTGCTTATTCAGCCCTCCATTTGCTGGGTTGCGGGCGGTTGCGCTGAAGCACACAAGAGTGGCAAATCGCACGAATGTTGTTGTGGCGATGCTTGCCCGGCAATGGCGGCGCATCATGGCGGGATTGCTGCTCCCTGCAAATGTGGCGCCGACCAGAACTCTCAACCCGCTCAGCCTTCTAAGTCTCTCAAGGAATTGAAGCTCGAAGTTAGCATCGTTGTGCCTGTCTATTCGCTTCCGATGGTCCTTCCATCTGCACAGCTGATTTTGAAGCCGCAGATGAAGCGAAGTCTCCACGAAACCCGTTCAATCAACACAATTCTGTGCATTTGGCTTACCTAGGCACGAACCACTGCAGCGCCACTGCGCGCTGAATGTTCTGCCTGCTGTTCTCATGGGTGCTAACTACGCCACCCAATCGGCCAATTCGCATAGGAGTACGTTGCATGAACGCGCCAATTGTGGCGATCGCCTTCGCAGGCTCAAATGCGCAAGTGTCGAGCCCGGACGGATCGCTTCCCAAAAACTCGTCTCTGTGGACATTGGCTGCGGCTCTCGCTGTGGTCTTGGCATCTATTCCGGGGTGCTCGCTGACCCCGCACGGAACCTCGGCTGAGCGGGAGCGACTCCGCGTCGCAGGTCAGACATTTGAGACACCCATTGGCGATCGAGATTTGCCACAGCTCTCTGAATCTCCAAGTTGGCAGGAGGTTCTGCATCGCGCTTTTCTGGCCAACGGCGATCTCGAGTCCGCCTACTTCGACTGGAAGGCTGCGGTCGAGCGCATCGGCATCGCGTCGGCGTATCCCAACTCAAATGTGTCGCTCGGCTACAGCTACATGCTGTCCTCCGAGCGGATGAACACGTTCGACCGCATGACGTTTTCGGTCGGGTTCGATTCGATGGAGAACCTCGCCTGGCCCACCAAAGTGCAACAAGCAGGGAAAGTCGCTCTTGATGAAGCGCGTGTTAGTGGCGAGAGGTTTCGTGCCGCAAAGTTTGAGCTTCAAAAGCGAGTCCTGACGACGCTGGCTGAATATGCGTTGCTTGCTCACCGCGAGCGCATTGAACAAGAAAACTTGGGGTTGCTTCGCTTGACGAAGGAAACCCTGCTGAACCGCGTGCAAACAGGTACGGCTCAACCAGAATGGCTTCGAGCAGAAATCGAGATCCGCGCTTCCGAAGACCGCCTCAAAACATTGGAAGCCGAGCTGGCTGCGAAACGGGCGGAACTCAACGGCATGCTGGTCCAAACACCCGATGCCCCGCTGGCACCTGAACTGCTCTATCTCCAGCCGCGCCCAAGCCCGCGAGACGATGTCGCTGTACTGACGGCCGCGATCGAATTCAATCCGGATATCGCACGATGGGTGCGGCAGGTTGAAGGGCGGCAGAACGCACTCCAGCTTGCTCGCATGCAATGGATTCCAGACATCAATCCGTCGGTCATGATCACTGGCGGCATAGCACAGGCCATTGGCGCAGGAATCATGCTGCCCACAACGATTGCTGAGATTGAGGGAACGATTCGCGAGTCGCAATCCATGGTTCGCGCGGCCGAAGCGACTCTCCGACAGGTGCGTGCCGATTCAATCGCCCAATTGGTGGCCACGCTCATCAGTATGCGCAATAGCGAGCGGCAGGCGAATCTGTTTCACGATTCCATCTTGCCTCTGGTGGAACAGATCGTCACCAACGTGAAGCAATCGTATTCGACCGGGACATCGGAGTTTATCGAACTGATCAAGGCGCAACGAACCCTGCTCGATGTTCAACTCACGATCGCCGAGGCAAATGCTCAACGCGAACAGCGACTGGCAGAACTCGAATCAATGTTGGCTGTCGACATAGAAACGCTGACCACGCCGAGTGGTCAACCGATCATGCAGCCAACGGAACCAGACCCAGTGCGAGGTGAATCATGACCCAACAAAATGCAAAATCTGGCTGGGGTTGCGCGGGAATTGCCACGGGATTTCTCATAGGGATCCTGCTCAGCGGCGTTTCGGTTGCGATCTTGTTTCGCGGCGAACTGTTGGAACGCCTTGCTGAAATTACGAAGCAAGGCGAGAGAAATCCGCCCGTTGCGAGTGCCACGCAACTCTGGACCTGTGGCATGCATCCTCAAGTCATTCAAGATCATCCAGGCAAATGTCCAATTTGCCATATGGAACTGACCCCATTGAAGACGGAAAGCAATTCTGGATCGACGTCCAATGGCGAACGCGTGGTCAAATACTGGACGGATCCAATGATGAATCCTCCATACATTTCGCCAGAGCCGGGAAAGAGCCCAATGGGAATGGATCTCATTCCGGTGTACGAAGACGAGATCATGGCGGCGCCAACGATATCGATTGACCCGGTTGTGGTGCAAAACATGGGAGTCCGAATTGCGCCCGTCACAGAGGGACCTTTGCGAGCGTCGATTCGAGTCGCGGGCTACCTCGAAGAGCCGGAGCCTAACCATTTGGACATCAATCTACGTGTGGCCGGCTGGATCGAAAAACTGTACGCCATCGTTGACGGCATGAAAATCAACCAAGGGGACCCG
>CAZWJR010000175.1:0-4660 GCA_964634655.1 uncultured Isosphaeraceae bacterium
ATAGGTGTGCAATGCACAGTTTGCGAACAGCGAGCTGTGTGGTACGCGGCACTCCGCCCGCAGAATTGGTATGATTGTGGTTCATCTCGATTGGAGGAAGTCATGGAATGGCCGAAAGGAATTCTTGATGACAAACTAAGCAAACTGGGCAGGTGGATTCTCCACGGACTCGGTACCTGCTGGGGGATTTACCTCATCTATGATCTTGTGGCCAACCTCGATACTGACGACGGTGTTATTCGGTGGTTCAATCGCGAAGCAATGAGTGGATCTTCAATAAAATTTGCGTTTCTGTTACTTGTATTGATTGGACTAGCGGGCGCGGTAGGGCTTGCCTTCGCATTTGACTTTCTCACTTCACAAGGTTCATTTGCTGTAGTTTCTCATCCCAATGAGCTACAAAAATCGGTTGATAAGAAAAAGTGATTGATTTGAGACGAATCGACGTGCACGTTATCCGCCAACAACCTGTTCCTTCTTCGCATCCCAGAGGAGTGTTTTTTCGTGTCGGTACGCTTCCACCGCCATTTTGATGGCGACCATGGTGGAGCAGCCGAGGTCGATGTTGCAGGCGAGTTCGCATTCGTTGCGGATGTTGCCGATGAAGTGGCCCATGTGATCGCGGCCGTTGCCTGATTTGATTTCAAAGGACGCCTGGCCGGGCGGTGGTGCGGGGTTCTCCTGGCCCTTGTCGTTCTTTTCCATGCGATGCTCAACGAGATCGGAATTGGCTTTGCGGAACTCCGGCCACCATGTGCCTTGTTCGCGAACGCGGAAGCCATCGGAGCCATCGGCGCCGAACTCCATGGTGCCGTGCTGGCCGCGGATGATGGTGTCGAGCATGCCATCGTTGGTCATGACGCTGGCGAGAACGACGGTGTGCTCGCTGGGGTAATCGACCATCATCATGAAGGTATCGGGGATATCGCGTTCATCTTTTTCAATGTATTTGCCGCCTGCGGAGACGACTTTGCGCGGGTATTCGCCATTGGGGCCGGTGATGGCAAGCAGGAGGGGTGAGAGCATGTGATAGAGAAGATCGGTGGCGACGCCGCCGTTGTAGGCCCAGTATTTGCGGAAGCGGAAGAAGTGGTCTGCGTTCCATGGGATGTTCTGCGCGAGGCCGTATTCGTGGCCGAGCCAGCGATCCCACCAGACGTAGCCATCCTGGTCTTTGGGAGTTTGCGGGCCTGCATCGGCGGCGATTGGCCAGTTGAACTGGCCTTCGCGGGAATTGCGGCAGTAACTGGCCTGGCTCCAGCAGACCTTGCCGATGCGTTTGGCGGCGATGGCTTCGCGGGCCTTCCAGAAGCGGTCTTCGCTGGTGCGCTGCGGGCCGACCTGAAGTTTGCGGCCGGTGCGTTTGACGGCTTCGCGGCATTCGATGGCTTGCTCAATGGTGAGTGAGAGGGGTTTTTCGCAGTAGACATCCTTGCCTGCATCCATGGCTTCGATGGCGATCTTGGTGTGCCAGTGATCTGGAGTGGCGATGACGATGGCATCGATGGATTTGTCATCGAGGACTTCGCGGTACTCCATGGTGGCTTTGGTGGTGAGGCCCTTTTGGTCGGCGATGCGTTTGGACGCGCTGTTGAGGCGGCGACGGTAGACATCGCAGACGTGGCCGATGGCGACGTTGTCGCGTTCGCGGCGATCCATGAGGCCAGCGAGGTGGGAATGGCCCTGGCCGCCGGTGCCGATGACGCCGAAGGTGAGGCGTTCGTTTGAGCCGAGGACACGGGCCCAACTTGCAGCGGGCAGGAGGAGGGCAGCGGAAGCGGCGGCGGAGGACTGGATGAAGCGGCGACGGGAAAGAGCGATGCGATGGTTGAGTGGGTTCATGGCGGTGTCCTTTTGTATCTCGCCGATTGTGCCGCTGGCTGCGGCTTTGCGGTGCAGGATACCGCGCCGGCATCGGGTGAAAGCAGCAAAGTGAAGAAAAAGGAGTGGAATTTCGCAGGGGGATCGGCCGCAACGAAAGGTGATTGGCGCGGTAGGCTACCGACATGCACCACCTTGCCATTGTCGTCCTCGTCGTTTCCATTGCGTTTGCGGCTGCTGCGGCGGCACAGAGTTCCCCGGATCGGATGAAGGATGGAACGGGGAAGGCGCGCGAAGCGGCAAGCCAGCAGTTGCATCAACTGTTTGATGAGCGATTCCGCTGGCAGTTGGAGCAGTATCCGGGAATGGCGATGTCGCAGGGGGATTACTCCCATGCGGATCGCTTGACGGATGTGAGCCTGGCGGCGATTCAGAGCAGGCTGGATACCACGATTGAGCACATGCACCGATTGTCTTCGATCGATCGCGAGGCGCTTTCTGAAAACGATCTGGTCAATTACGAGTTGTTCTCGCTGGAGTTGCAGAATGCGATTGATGGCAATCGGTTCCGGACGTTTCTGGCGCCGATCGGCGGGCGAGGCGGGTTGCAGCAGGATATTCCGCAGATGGCGGAGCGCGTGCGGTTCAACTCGCTGGAGGACTACGTCAATTACAACAAGCGACTGGAACTGATTCCCAAACAGGTTGATGACACGATTGAGTTGTTGCGAACGGGTTTGAAGGAAAAGCGCACGCCACCGCAGGTGACGTTGCAGGGAGTGCCGGAGCAGTTCAAAGCGTTGCTGGAAGGTGGCGGGCTTGCGGCACTGGCCAAACCGTTTGATCGACCGCCGGCATCCATGCCGATTGATCAGGTGAAGCAGGTTGTGGACCGGTTCAATGATGTTTCCTATCCAGCGGTGAAGAAGGCGATGGAGAAGTTGAGGGACTACTTTGTCTCCGAATACTTTCCGCATTGCCGAACATCCATTGCGGCAAAAGACTGGCCGGAGGGCGAGGATTACTACAACTTTGAGATCCGCGTGATGACGACCACCAGTCTCACCGCCAAGGAGATTCACGCACTTGGTTTGGGCGAGGTCAAGCGCATCAAGGCGGAAATGATGCAGGTGATTCGGCACAGTGATTTCATGAACACGCACCGAGAGGTTGCCAACCTCGATGATCAGGGGTTGTTCAAGGCGTTTGTGCACTTCCTGCGAACGGATTCACGCTTCTACTACACAAGCGGTGAGGATTTGTTGAGCGGTTATCGCGACATCTGCAAACTCGTTGATGCGCAGCTGCCCAAGTATTTCAAGACACTGCCGCGATTGACGTATGGGGTGAAAGAGATTCCTGCGTTCATGGCTCCGCAGCAGACCACGGCGTATTACCAGTCCGGGGACATTCGCAACGCGGAACCCGGCTACTTCATGGCGAATAAGTATCAACTGGACCAACGGCCGAAGTACGAAATGATCACGCTGGCCATGCATGAATCGGTGCCTGGCCATCACCTGCAGATTGCCTTGGCACAGGAGATGGAGGATCAACCGGAGTTTCGCAAGGACGCGTGGTTCACGGCTTTTGGGGAAGGATGGGCGTTGTATTCAGAGCGGTTGGCGATTGAGATGGGTTTGTTGAGGAATTCATACGACGATTTCGGCCGCCTCACCTACGAAATGTGGCGGGCGTGCCGATTGGTGGTTGATCCCGGCATGCACGCACTGGGTTGGAGCCGGGAGCAGGCCATTCAATTCATGATCGACAACACGGCCTTGAGCGAACTCAACATCAAGAACGAGGTGGACCGCTACATTTCATGGCCGGGGCAGGCAACGGGTTACAAGATCGGTGAATTGAAGATTCGCGCGCTGCGTGAACGGGCCGAAAAGGAACTTGGCAGGAAATTCGATATTCGGGAGTTTCACGATGTGGTTCTTGGCGCGGGCACTGTGCCGCTCGATGTGCTGGAGCGGCGCGTGATGGCCTGGATCAAGGCGACTTCCGCAAAGCAGTAGGGGAAGGCGTTCTTGCTGGGTCACCACCAGAAGTGGCAGGAAGAGGCAATGCCCACCGCGCCCAGAGGATCCAGATCACCATCGCCACCAGGATGAAGGCTGGTTGCCAGACATCCACATGAAGTGTTTCGAATGCGGCTGGCCAGTAGGCGCTGGCATAGTAGAGGCTGATGATTCGCAACAGGTTCAGAGCGGCCAGCAGTATCGTGCCGCCGATCGCGCCAATGAGTTTGCGTTTCCATGATGCAGGAAATGCCAGGATTGCGGCGATGAAGAGCCCGGTTGGTTCAACGGCATCACAGCCGCGGCGGATTGCCAGCGGAACCGATAGCGATTCCGACAGAATCAGGTCGTTGTTGTTCGTCACATTCTGTCCAGCCAGACGCAACAGGTCGGCGGAAACGGCGGCATTGAAATTGAGATACGCGGGGAAAAACGTCTGCCGAAACAACGGAACCGCCGTCAACGCATAGAAACTCGTCACGCAAACGCAAAACAGCACCACAAAGCGAAGAGCCGACCGCCGAGTCTTGGTGCCAGCTGAATTTGGTTTCGAACGGACCATGCGATCTCCGAAGCGGCTCACGATGGTATCGCGCTTTCAAAAGCCCTGAATAACATATGGATTGTGTTGACGCTCCCGGCCAATTGTGGTCTTGGGACCGTGGCCGGGAAAGATCGTCATGTCATCAGGCAGTTTCATCAGCACGTTCATGATGGAATTGCGAAGGTCATCAGGATTGGAGGTGGGAAAATCGAACCGGCCGATGCTGTCAGCAAACGCTGGTGTACCGCGAGGTTACATGGGCACGGTG
>CAZWJR010000175.1:4670-6591 GCA_964634655.1 uncultured Isosphaeraceae bacterium
TCAGCAAACAGTGTGTCACCGACGATGGCTTGTTTGGATTGGTCGTTGACGAAGCACGCGCCGCCGGGGCTGTGGCCGGGAGTATGCAGCACGCGCCAGGTCGTGCCGTTGAGATCGAGCGATTCGCCGTGCTTGAGGTAGCGGTCTGGTTCAGTGCAAGTGACGGGCATTCCGATGAGCGAGGAGAGATTCAGTGTGGCGTCGCTGCAGAAGTCTGCCTCGGCTTCGTGTATCGAGATCGGGATGCGGCCGAAACGGGTGAGAGCCTGATCCACGCCCGCAATGTGATCCAGGTGCGAATGTGTCAGCAGCAAAGCGATTGGCTTCAGGTTGTGTTGTTCGATCCAATCAAACATCTCATCGGGTTCAAAGCCACAGTCGACGATCCAGCAATGCGGTGAACCGGCGGTGGTTACGACGAAACAGTTGGTCTGGTACGGCCCCAATACGAAAGGAGTAATGATGGGGCTAGGGGAGGCGCTCATGCTGTTTGATCCTTGGGCGCCCGGGTTGGGACCGGTGCCACAAACGCTGGATCACCCAGTAGCGAAGCGGACTGCTCGGACCAACGAGATGGCGGCCGCACAAATCGATCAAACAAAACATCAAGGTGCCGATTGGCCTGCGCGATGCGATTCGAAGAAACCTCGTCGCTTCGAACCGCCTTGATCAGGGCATCAATCGCGGCATGTTGGAGATCGTGCTCCTTACAGACGAAAAACAGATCGATACCGGCTGCGGCGCCTCGAGAAACAGCATCCTTGATTCCGAAATGATCGGCAATAGCTTTCATTTCCATATCATCGGAACAGACAACGCGGTCGAAGCCGAAACGTTTGCGCAACAGGCCGTCAATGACGGCTTGACTCATCGTCGCCGGAACCTCCGGATCGATTGCCTCAAACATGACATGTGCACACATGATGGCGGCAACCCCAGAATTGACCGCTGCTTCAAAAGGCGGCAATTCGATGCGATTCAGCCGATCCATCTTGTGCGGCAGCAGTGGCAAATCCAGATGGCTGTCGACGCAAGTATCACCATGACCCGGAAAGTGTTTGCCGCAGGCTGCCATTCCAGATGATTGCAAACCATCGATGAGAGCGCAGCCAAGTTGTGCGACGACTTGCGGATTATTGCTGAAAGAGCGTTCGCCGATGACCGGATTTGCGGGATTGGAATTCACATCGAGGACGGGAGCCAGGTTCATGTCAATGTTGACGGACCGCAACTCTCTTGCCATGACGCGGCCGATGCGACGGGCAAACGCGGGATCATTCTTGCGACCAATCTCGCCCATTGATGGAACGGTAGTGAACGGTGGACCAAACCGCTGCACTCGGCCGCCTTCCTGATCGATGCAAATGAGAACAGGCCGGTCGACGAAATTCTTGATTTGCCAGCACAAGTCAGCAATTTGAGGGGGAGACTCAAAATTCCGGGTAAAGAGAATGACCGAAGATACGCCGCGGCGCAGGAGTTCCTGCAGTTCCGGCGAGAAATCCCTGCCAGCAAAACCGACGCAGATCATCCGCGCCGCGGCTTGTTCAAGATCGATCATGGCAGGACGGTAACGGTGTGGACTCAAGCGTGCAATTCCATCATTGAGTGTGGTAGCCTTTTGGCCATGTCCATGCCATCGCTTGGGACAAATGTGGTTGACTACGCCGATGCATTCGTAGAAAAATGGATCGGCATGAAATTTCCACCGGTGCGTCGGGCGATTGATGACGCACATTGGAAGCCCGAAAGGTTGGAAGCGTATTGCCAGCGGTGTGGCGATTCAGTCGGCAAAGGAGAGTCGACTGAAAACGGCTGTACAACATGCCGACCGGGTGCGGAACTCTCCGGCGGCATAGCCGATGGCAGTCCCAGGAGCCCAAGGAGCACGCCAAATCCGAGACCCACCGCAGCCGCCTGC
>CAZWJR010000176.1:0-6581 GCA_964634655.1 uncultured Isosphaeraceae bacterium
GCCCTGAACGCAAGCGCGAGTCCTTGGGCAATGACGATCACGCCGATATTCTCGCAATGCGTGAGTACGATCTCATCTGCCTCGGCTGCGGTCCCGCCGGCGAACAAGCCGCCACACAGGCCGCCTACTTCAAGCATTCCGTTGCCATCATTGAGAAAGACGCTCTCCCCGGCGGTGCGATGGTCAATACCGGAACCATCCCCTCTAAGGCCCTGCGCGAAACCGCACTTCTCTGTTCCGCTTTCAATCGCAGGCCGCTTCCCGGCACCACCTACCGCCTCGATCACAATCTTTCCATCACCACCTTCATGGCACGCCGTCACATGCTTGAACAGCAGGAGCATGACCGCATCGAAGCCTCAATGGATCGTCACGGCATCGATGTCCATCACGGCCACGGCCGCATCGTCGATCCCCACACCGTCATCGTTCAACGCGAAGATGGCACCTCCACCACCCTGCGTGGCAAGTTCATTCTCATCGCCACCGGCTCCTCCCCGCTCCGCCCAGATCACATTCCCTTCGATCTCCCCAACGTCGTCGATGCCGATGGCGTCCTAAAAATGGATCGCCTCCCCGCTTCCATGGTCATCGTCGGCGGTGGCGTCATCGGTTGCGAATACGCCTCCATCTTCGCAGAGATGAAAGTCAAAGTTACCCTCGTCAACCCGCAGCAGAATGTCCTCGGCTTCGTCGATGCAGAATGTCGCCAGCGCCTTGTCGATGCCATGATCGAACAAGGCGTGCAGATGATGTTGGGCAAAACCGTCTCCCGTGTCATTTCACACGCGCCCGGCTCAATCAACGTGAAGTTTGAATCCGGTGAGGAACTCGTCGCCGATGCACTCCTCTGGGCCGCCGGCCGTTCCAGCAATTCGCACGGCATCGGTCTCGAAGAAGTCGGTGTCAACCTCGGCAACCGTGGCTTGATCCTCGTCAACGAGCACTACCAGACCAACATCCCCTCAATCTACGCCGCTGGCGATGTCATCGGCTTCCCCGCGCTCACCGCCACCTCAATGGAACAAGGCCGCATCGCCGCGTGCCACATGTTCAACATTGATTTCAAACGCTCCCTCACAAACCTCATGCCCATCGGCCTCTACACCATCCCCGCCATTTCCTATGTGGGAATGAGTGCCGAGGAAGCCCACAAGGCCGGTCACGATGTCGTCATCGGTCGCACCTCCTACCGCTCAAACGTCCGTGGCCGCATGCTCGGCGATGAGCAAGGAATCCTCAAGTGCATCTTCGATCGCCGCACTCGCCTCCTCCTCGGCGCGTTCATCGTCGGCGAAGACGCAACCGAACTCATCCATATCGCACAGAGCGTCATCGCACTCGGCGGCGGCATCGATTACTTCATCAGCACCTGCTTCAACTACCCATCGCTCGGCGAACTTTACAAGTACGCCGCATACAGCGCGTTGCAAACCATGGCAGCAGATTCACCTCAATCGCTGCCGCTCGCGGCTTAGCCCGCGACTGGTGGCGGCGCTGCACACTTGCAGCAGCATTTCCCCGCAATCGGCGCGATGAACATTCCCGCAAGGAACCAACCCGGTATCTCCGAAAGTTGCGCCACCGTGAAGTCATCCGGGAACCAATACCAGTTCCAGAATGAAACGTTGATGGACACCCAGCACAAAAGTCCCATCCCCGTAACCGCCAGGGTCCTCTTCAAAAACCCGGCGCCCATTCCAGAAACAATCATCGCTGCAATCAACGCCCCAACAACGTTGCTGCCAAATTCGCGACCCATCTGCGGGATTGACATCGCCTTCGCATCCGTTGGAATTGGATTGATCACCAGAACCCCGCGCGGCCCCGCTTGCATCTTCGGTTCCCATTCCTCCATGGCATTCGGCTTGGTTTCGTCCATGCCGGGAAAAAAGTAGAAGCCCGGCTCATTGACTGCCGCCTTCATCGCCGGAAGCAGAGTTTCCTCATTCGGCAGATTCTTCACTCCCGCCTGGCCCCAATCCAGAACCATGTGTGAAACAAATCCCCACGCGAACAAAACGATGCCTCCAATAACTCCGGCTAGAAGCGTGCGACCCATGGGCGTCTCCTTGTGAATGGCCAACCACCGACTTCCATTAACAATCGGTGAAACCCCGAATTCCTGTTCACATTCCGTTAGCGCAGCCCCAAAACCCGCGAAAGCAGCCCCGCCGGCACATCCTCCACCAACCCGCCAACCCCGCTCACTCCCGCCGCCGCCGCATATCCGCTCCGCACCGCGCCTTCCATAGTCGCCGGCCATCCCGTGTCCGTCCAATCCCCCGCCAAAAACAAATTCTCCACGCCGCTACCACCAGCAAACCGTGGCGAAGCCCCCGGCCGAAATCCCTCAATCCCCGGCACCGCTGCAAACGTCGCTCGCTTTTCCTTGATCGCCCTCGCCTCCACCGCCTCCAACCCCACCGCATGCGGCAGCGCAAAATGCACATCCGTCGTCACGCGCCGCACAATCTCATTCTCATCCAAACCCATCCACTCATCTGCCGCACTAATCACCGCATGCACATGCTGCCGCCCCGCCTCATCCGCTCCCTTCGCAAACAGCCATTGAACACCATGAGGAGGATTCACCAGAACCAAATGCGGCACCTTCATGATCACGTGATCAAAATACAAATGCACACCCAGAATTGAACTCACCTCAAACCGATCCAACTCCTGCAACCGCCGATCCGCCTTCTTCAACGTCTCCGAAGCCAATTTTTCCAGGCGATCAAACGGCACAGCAGAAATCACCGCCGCACTCTCCACAAACCCCTCATCCGTTACAACTCCCGTCACGCGCCGGCCGTCAAACGCAATCGACTTCGCCGAAACTCCCAGTTGAATGTCCCCGCCTGCCCCAATCACATGTTCAATCGCCGGCGCATACAAATCCCCCAGCGGAACCGTCGCCAACCCCATCGTGTACGACCACCGATTCGCCAGAAACCCATCTTGAAACACCTGCAGCGCATGCGCTGCGCAAACATCCTTCACATCCATGTTGCACGCGCTCACGATTATCGTGTTCCAGAACGACCGCACCAGTTCCACCGGCTGCCTGCATTCCTCCAAAAACTCTGCAAACGTCCGCGATCCCCACTCCAGCCGCCCCCGGCCTCCCATACGGATCATCCGCCACATCGCTTTCGCAATATGCCGCTTGTCCTTCTTGCTGAAAATCCGCATCCGCTGAAACGACCCCGCCAAATGCAGCGGCGCAGGCAGCCACCCCGCCTTCATTTCATCAATCTCACCGCCGCCTCGCGTCCAATACAACTTCTTGTGCCACTCAATTCGATCAAGCACACCCAACCGCCCATACAAATCCATCAAGTTCGTGCAGCATCCCAGCAACACATGCTGACAATTGTCAATGACATGCCCGCTCCGCGGATCAACCAGACTCGTCGCCCTTCCTCCCAGTCTCTTCCTTGATTCAATCACAATCGGCACGCAATCGTCTTCAATTACGCGCACCGCCGCTGCAATCCCCGCTAGGCCGCCGCCGATGATCGCCACGCGCCGCTTCAAGTTGCGATATTTCCCGAAGCGACCGAAACCCCGTTCCCGCCGCTCAATTTTCGCACTTGCCACTTCGCCTTCGCCGCGATCATCCCCTTGCGCCATGTGCTCAACCGCAATCGTCGCTCTCCCACAATGCGCGCCGGATCACTCGCCATCTTCTCCAGCAATCCGTGATAAATCGATGTCATCGCCCAAAGCGTCGGTCGGCAACTTAGCGAAATCATCTCCTCCAACCCGCTTGATCGCCCGTAATACTCTTCCGCCCTCGCAATTTGCTCCTGCATGAACTCCACGCATGCCCCCGGCTTGTTCCATTCCCGCAACCCTGCCGGGCTGATTCCCTTCCGCTTAAACTCCTCGCGCGGCAGATACACCCGTCCGCCATCAAAATCCTCTTTGAAATCCCGCAGAATATTCGTCAACTGAAACGCAATCCCGCGATCAATCGCCAGCGCCTTCGCCTTCGGATCGTCATACCCCCAAATCTCCACACACAACAGCCCCACCGTGCTCGCCACTCGATAACAATACCGATGTAATTCTTCAAACGTCTGATACTCCCGCTGATCCAGATCATCCACTTGCCCATCAATCATCGCCAGAAAATGCTCGCGTGGCAGATGAAATCGTGATGCCGTGTCCGCCAGCGCAATCCAAAGCGATTCATCCCCACTCGGCTTTCCATCCACTGCCGCTATCGATGCCGTCCGAAACTCATGGACCCGCTCAACGATCGCCGCTCGGTTGCCCGTTCCATCTCCATCCACCAGATCATCCGCCATTCGCATCCACGCATACACCACATACAAAGCCGATCGCTGCGGCTCCGGCGCCAACTTCAATCCATAATAAAAGTTCCGCGCCCGCCGACGACACACCGCCCGGCAATGCTCCACCGCCCGCCGAAGCACCTCTGTCTCCGCCGCCACGCTCATTTCTTCACCCCTTGCCGCCCGCCACGTTTCGCAGCCATCCACGCCTTTGCCACCAGCATCAACTTCTGCACCTTGCTCAACTTCGGCCGATGCAAAGTCGTCTCGTAATTCCAATTCTCAATCAATCGCAAAACATGCTGCCCGCCCGCCGCAAACAGCCACACCACCGGTCGCGTTGTCGGCCCGATCTCCGCCAGCAGCTTCTCCCCCTTCTCAAACATCGGCCACGTCCGCTCAATGCAGGCCCGCACCACCCTTCGTGATTCACCCAGAAACTCGCGATCCACCCCAAATCCCTGCTTCGCGCTGGCAATCAATCTCGCTTCAAAATCGACAATCGGATTCATCTCGCGCGGGATGTAAATGCGATTCCGCTCCAGAATATCCCGCCGCACATCCTGCCAATGATTCGTCAACTGCAGCGCCGTGCAGATGCAGTCGCTCAACGTGAACACCCTTTCGCTCCGCTCTTCTCCGCACATCATCAGCACCAGCCGCCCAACCGGGTCCGCGCTCAATTGGCAATACCCTATCAGTTGCTCCCACGTCGCGTAACGGTCCACCGTCTGATCCTGCTCAAACGCTTGAATCAAATGATCGAACGGCTCCATCGGCAGCTCATGCCGCCGAATCGTCGGCTCTAACGCCCGAAACACCGGATGTCGCGGCTCGCCGCTAAAACAATCCTGCAACTCACGCCGCCACCATCCCAGCAATTCCAGCGATCGCTCCGGATCACCAATCTCATCCCCAAGATCATCCGCCCACCGGCAAAATGCATACACCGCCGCAAAATCCGCCCGCAACGAAACCGGCACCAGCGCACTGATCACGCTGAAATTCTCATACCTCCCCCCAGCCAGTTTTTCACACCATTGGCGCGACTGTTCCACTGACATCGCTTCGCAGCGGTCCGGCCCAAACATCTCCAACTGTTGCACCGTATTTGCGGTCATGGATTGGCTCGGCGTCGTGGCGAGGCCCAACACTGTAACCTTTCCAACACACCACGGCTACAAGGATTCTCATCCCTTGCCATCACGAAATCGGCACCAACTCCTGTGCCACAGGCGTCTCTGCCCGTGCCCGTTCCAATCAAATCAGTACCCCTACATCAAACACTCGACAGGCACTCAATGGTTTCCACCCGCTCCCCACACCGCTATCATTCACTTTTCCGCACACCCATTATGAAACTCGTTCTTGCAAATCCTCGTGGCTTCTGTGCCGGCGTCTACATGGCGATTGATGTCGTCGATCAACTCCTCGATATCTGTGGCGACAAGCCCATCTACGTCTTCCATGAAATCGTCCACAACAAGCACGTCGTCAGCCGTTTCCGCGCCCGCAGCGTTACTTTCGTCGATGACATCGCAGAAGTCCCCCAGGGCTCCATCGTCGTCTTCAGCGCCCACGGCGTAAGCCCTGCCGTTCGCCAGCAGGCCATTGACCGAGACCTCACCACCATCGATGCCACCTGCCCGCTCGTTACCAAGGTACACGCCGAAGCAATTCGCTACGCCGAAAAAGGCTACCAAATTCTTCTCGTTGGCCATGAAGACCATCAGGAAGTAGTCGGCACTCGTGGCGAAGCGCCGGATTCCATTCAAGTCGTCGAATCACCAGAAGACATTCCCAATCTCAAAATCGTCGATCCAAATCGCCTCGTCTACCTCACACAAACCACGTTGAGCATGGACGATGCCAACCGCGTCATCGGCGCTCTTCGCAAAGCCTTTCCAAACATCAAAGCCCCGCCCAGCGAAGACATCTGCTACGCCACCACCAATCGCCAGCACGCCGTTCGCAGCATCGCTCCGGATTGCGATTGCGTCCTCGTCGTCGGCAGCCGCAACAGTTCCAATTCCCAGCGCCTCCGCGAAATCGCTGAAGCCTCCGGCACCAAAGCCTACCTCGTCGATGACAAATCCGAAATCGAAGATGACTGGTTCATCGGCGTCGATTCCCTACTCATCACCGCCGGTGCCAGCGCTCCGGAATACCTCGTCAAGGAAATCATCCTTCACCTCATTGATCGTTTCGGTGGCGAAGTGGAGCAGCGCGATATCTACCACGAGAGCGTTGAGTTCGGCCTTCCCGGCACCCTCAAGA
>CAZWJR010000177.1:0-4222 GCA_964634655.1 uncultured Isosphaeraceae bacterium
CTCATCAGGCGCGCCTGGAGACCCATGTGGGAATCGCCCATTTCGCCTTCAATTTCCGCACGGGGGATAAGGGCGGCAACGGAGTCGATCACGACGACATCAACGGCGTTGGAGCGCACGAGCAATTCGCAGATTTCCAGAGCCTGTTCGCCGGTATCGGGCTGCGAGACGAGAATTTCATCGAGGTTCACGCCAAGTCGCTTGGCCCAACTGGGATCAAGTGCGTGTTCAGCATCAATGAATGCCGCGACGCCGCCGGTCTTTTGAGCCTGCGCGATGATGGTGAGGGCGAGGGTGGTCTTGCCGGAGGATTCCGGTCCGAAGATTTCAATGACGCGACCGCGCGGCACGCCGGCACCGCCGAGCGCGATGTCAAGGCTTAATGCGCCGGTGGGAATGCCCTTGATTGCGTTGGTGGCGTTGCCATCCAGCCGCATGATGGAGCCTTTGCCAAAGGCTTTCTCAATTTGGCCGAGGGTGCGTTCCAGTGCCTGAAGGCGGCCTTTGTCCTCAACGATCGTGCTGGCCATGGTTGACGATCCTTTCTCCGAAGTGTTCTGTGCGGTGCCGTTGCGTCGAGATGCAGTTGCTTGTGCCACCATATCATATCCTCGCTTTCGTTTGATGTTTGGTCTCTGATAGGATACAGAAGACATCGGCGAATGCAAGGGATGTTCGGTAAAAATATGGGTTGTCCACAATTGATTCACCTGGAATGGCGACGCATACGACCCAACTTCTCCGATAAAGGTGGGAAAGTGGGCTAGAACCACTTGTCCGCCGCCGTTTGATGTTGTATTGTTCCAAAGGGAAGCAAATCATCATGGCAACTACGAGATCAACTCATTCCAAGTCAAAGAAGAACCCGCGCGGGATTTTGAAAAAGCCGGTGAAACGAATGACTGATCCGCCGATCAGAACCGCAGATGACAAAGGACGTCTGAACCTTGGGCAGAAATTTGCGAACAAGACATTCCTGGTGAAACCGGGGGCGGACAGCACCGAGTTCATTCTCACCATCGGACGTGTCATCCCTGAACGGGAACTCTGGCTCTACCAAAATCCCAAGGCAATGGAATCGGTTCAAACGGGGCTTCAACAAGCGCAAGCAGGCCAATTCAGTCAATCGCCGCCGGATATCAAGGTGGATAGCGAAGAACTGGATGAAGAGGCTGAGGACGAATAGTGCCGTCGTTCACATTGAAGTGGACCCCTGGCGCCGAGGAGGTCTACAACAACCTGAAAGCACAAGCCGCCGCTGCTACAGCCAAACGAGGTGGCACAGGCAAGTCTCCGGAGGTTGAAGGCCTATTCAAACAAAACTGCAAAGCGCTGGCCAATTTGTCGGCGAATCCAAAACATCCAAGCCTGCATACACATGAGTACGATTCGTTGAATCACCCCTGGGATCACAAGCAAAAAGTATGGGAGGCTTATGCCCAGAACAAAACGCCGGGCGCGTATCGCATTTTCTGGTGTTATGGCCCACAAAAAGGCCAGATCACAATTATCGCCATTACGCCACACCCTTAGAACGGGGTGCAATTGGTACGATTCAGTAGTTTGGGGTCGGTGGACGGTAGTTGGACAGGTCGATTCCCTTGAACCATTTGATGGTGTGCTGGAGGCCGGCGCGGAGTGGGATTTTTGGCTCCCAGTTCAGTCGCTTTTTCGCCAGGGAAATATCCGGCTGGCGCTGGGTGGGATCATCTTCCGGCAGCGGGCGGGCTTTTTCTATTTTTGATTTTGATCCGCTTAGTTCCACGACTTGCTCGGCGAGTTCGCGGATTGTGAATTCGACGGGATTGCCGAGATTGACCGGTCCGGTGCAGTCATCGGGGGCATCCATCATTTTCAGAAAGCCATCGATCAGATCATCGACGTAACAGAAGGAGCGCGATTGGGAACCGTCGCCATAGAGCGTGATGGTTTCGCCATTGAGTGCCTGGCGGATGAAGTTGCTGACGACTCTGCCATCGTAGGGATGCATGCGCGGGCCGTAGGTGTTGAAGATGCGGACGACGCGGATGTTGACTTTATTCTGGCGGTGGTAATCGAACATGAGCGTTTCGGCGGCGCGTTTGCCTTCGTCGTAGCAGGCGCGGGGACCGATGGGATTGACGTTGCCACGATAACTTTCCGGCTGGGGGTGGACGGTTGGCTCGCCGTACACTTCGCTGGTGGATGCGTGGAGGACTTTGGCCTTGGTGCGTTTGGCGGAGCCAAGCACGTTGATGGCGCCCATGACGGAGGTCTTGATGGTTTTGATCGGGTTGTACTGATAGTGGCCGGGCGCGGCGGGGCAGGCGAGGTTGTAGATTTCATCCACTTCCAGCCAGAAGGGATGGGTGACATCGTGGCGGATCAGTTCAAAGTTGCGGTTACCGAGGAGGTGCTCGATGTTGGCTTTTTGACTGGTGAAGAAGTTATCGAGGCAAATGACGTCATCGCCACGTGCGACCAGTCGATCGCACAGGTGTGAGCCAAGGAAGCCAGCGCCGCCGGTGACGAGAATGCGTTTGATCATGGGGGAAGAGGACAGAAGTCAGAGGTCAAAGATCAGAGGTCAGAAGGAAGCAGTCAGCGATCAGTGGGGTGCAGCCTACCGAAAATCTTGTTTGCCCGCCTTGTGCGATGGCGGTTTCGCAGGGACGATTGGAGGCGATGAACGGTAAAACCGAGGCAATTCGGCATGTTGTCGGCGTCATGACCGGTACGAGCATTGACGGCATTGATGCGGCGATGGTTCGCATTCGGGGTGTGAAGTTGGCGATGCGCGCGGACTTGGTAGTGCGCAATGGCTGTGGGCTGGGGAATATCGGAACCCGGCTGCGCCATGCGGCGGAGCAGAAGCCGATGACGGCAGGGGAATTGGCCACGCTGGCGCGGGATCTTGGTTGTCTGCATGCCCAAACGATTGCGGAACTTTTGGAGGGGCAGTCGGTTGGGCCCAACCTTATATGTGTGCATGGGCAGACTGTTTTTCACCAGCCACCGGTTTCGTGCCAATTGATCAATCCGGAGCCGATTGCGCAACAATTTGGTTGTCCCGTGGTTTTTGATTTGCGTCAGGCGGATCTGGCGGCGGGGGGGCAGGGTGCGCCGATCACGCCGATTGCGGATTGGGTTTTGTTTCGTGATGAAAAGAAGCGCAGGGCGGTTATCAATCTTGGCGGTTTTTGCAATGTGACGGTGTTGCCTGCGAGTGGCGCGGTTGTGGAGCCGGGCTTGGGAGAATTGGAAGGCATTGCGGGTTTTGATGTTTGTGCATGCAATCAGATACTTGATTTGATTGCACGGGATGGCCTCAAGAAGCCATTTGATGACAACGGGGCGGCGGCGCAAGGCGGCAAGGTGAATGCATCTGCGGCGGCTGCGCTGTTGGAATTGTTGAATCGTCAGCGAGTTTCTCGCCGGTCTTTGGGGACAGGTGATGAGGTGTCCAACTGGGTGCATGCAAGTTTGAAAGCGGGAGTTGCGGCGGGTGATCTTGCGGCGACGGCGGTGGATGCGATTGCCGGCTGCATTGCTGCGGCGATTGATTCGCATCGGGTTGATGAGATTATTCTCGCGGGCGGCGGAGCGCGTCATCTGGCTTTGAAGAAAGCGATTGGCGATGCGGCAACGACAACGGTGCGCATCAGCGATGAACTTGCGGTTCCGTTGGAGGCAAGGGAATCGATGGCGTTTGCGGTTCTTGGAGCGCTGTGCGCGGATGGTGTTGCGATTACGCTGCCGCAGGTGACGGGTTGCTCGAGGCCTGCGCCGGTGGCGGGGACTTGGGTGCGGCCACATTCGGTTTGAATCAAATGAAATGGCGTGGGTTTTGGTGACTAATACGGGCCGGCAGAAACGCCGGCCCCACCAATTAGCGGTGAGTTCAAGTACTTCTGCAATCGGAAGATCACACTCGGACGAGGACGCGGTCGCCGATGTCTTTGCGCCAGAAAGCACCTTCGAAGTGAATCTTCTCGCAGGCGGCGTTTGCCAGATCGCGTGCGGCCTGCAGGTCATCGGCGAGTGCGGTTACGCCGAGGACGCGCCCGCCGTTGGTGACGAGGTTGCCGTTGCGATCCATTTTGGTGCCTGCGTGGAAGACTGTGACATCGCCCATCGCCTCTGCGTCTTCGATGCCGGTGATGACCTTGCCGGTTTGATAATCGCCGGGGTAGCCGGCGGAGCACATCACCACACAGGCGGCGGTGCGGGGGTCGAATTCAAT
>CAZWJR010000177.1:4232-6578 GCA_964634655.1 uncultured Isosphaeraceae bacterium
TTCCGCGCTGTCGAGATTTCCTGCGGCGGTAGCCCAGAGGATTGAAAGCAGATCGCTTCGCAGCCGCGCCATCAGCGGTTGACATTCGGGATCGCCAAACCGGCAGTTGAACTCCAGAACCTTTGGCCCGCCGGGGGTGAGCATGATGCCTGCGTACAACACGCCGCGATAGTCAATCCCCTCACGTCGCAACGCATCGACGGTTGGCAACAGAATGAGTTGCTCGACGATGCGCATGGTGTCGTTATCAATGATGGTGGCGGGGGTGGGGCAGTACGCGCCCATGCCGCCGGTATTGGGGCCGGTGTCGCCTTCGCCAACTTGTTTGTGATCCTGGCAGGGGTCGAGCATCCAGATGGTGCGGCCATCGACGAGTGCGAGGACGCTGACTTCCTGGCCGTGGAGTTTTTCTTCAATGACGACTTTGTTGCCGGCATCGCCGAATTCACGTTTTGCCATGATGCGATTGACCGCATCAAGGGCTTCGGCCTGTGTTTCACAGACGATTGCGCCCTTGCCGGCGGCGAGGCCCGCGGCTTTCACCACACAGGCTTCGTGTTCATGGGCGGTGAGATAGGTGCGGGTGGTTTCCAGATCCGTGAAGACGCGGCCTTCGGCGGTGGGGATGGAAGCCTGCCGCATGAGTTGCTTGGCGAAGGCCTTGTCAGCTTCCAACTGCGCGGCGGCTTTGGAAGGGCCGAAGACGAGGCGGTCTTTGGTTGCCAGCACATCGGTAATGCCGGAGGCGAGCGGGACTTCCGGGCCGACGACGACGAGATGGATATTGTTGGCATCGCACCATCGCTGGAGGCGGAAGTCATCGCGGACCTTATCGATAGCGACGGGGCATTGCTTGCCAAGCCCGGCGAGTGCGGCGTTGGCGCCATCGGTGAGCCACAACTGGCCCAGTTGAGGCGATTGCTTGAGTTTCCACGCCAGGGCATGCTCGCGCCCGCCGCCACCGATGAGGAGGACGTTGCAGGGGGAGGGAACAGGACGCGGTTTGGCCATGCAAGAGTGTAGCCTGCGGAAGCGGGAAATGCCTGCGGGATATCACATAGGAATTCACCGCAGAGACGCAGAGAGCGCGGAGAGAGAACGAGCAATTCAAGGGTATTCTCTGCGGCCTTTGAGTCTGGTGGTGAGTCGTCCCTCTTCCTTTTTCGGGAGAAACTGCAATTCCATTTCAACTCCGCGCCCGTTTTTTCTTTCCTGCTTTTGTGATTCCTGATTTTGATCGTGCTTCGCCGGGTTTTGGTTTTGGGTCATCGACTTCTGACATGGTGATCTTGCGATCGGTGCCGAAGTCCGGCATGGCGCGAAGTTCTGCGATTTGATCGCGCAGGTTGGCGGCTTTTTCAAATTCCAGTTTCTGTGCGGCTTCGAGCATGTCGGCTTCCAGCAGGCCGATCAGTTCTTCGCGTTCGTACTCTTCTTCGTTCTTCCGTGGGGAGAGGGCGGCTTGGGCGGTTTTGCGGGCTTTGAGTTCGCCTTCCATACCGCGGCGGATGGCCTTGATGATTGTTTCCGGCGTGATGTTGTGCTGAATGTTGTAGGCGGCCTGCTTGACGCGGCGGCGGTCGGTTTCATCCATCGCGCTTTGCATCTGTGGTGTGATGGTGTCTGCGTACATCACCACCAGCGCGTTGACGTTGCGTGCGGCACGACCCATGGTTTGAATGAGACTGGTCTCGCTGCGGAGGAAACCGGTTTTGTCTGCATCCATGATGCAGACGAGGGAGACTTCCGGCAGGTCCAGGCCTTCGCGGAGGAGGTTGACGCCGACGAGGACATCGTAATCGCCTTCGCGCAGGTCGCGGAGGATTTCCAGTCGTTCCAGCGTGTCGATCTCGCTGTGGAGGTAGCGGACTTTGAGGTTTTGATCGTGCAGGTAGTTGGTGAGGTCTTCCGCCATGCGCTTGGTGAGGACGGTGACGAGCACGCGCTCGCCGGAGGCGGAGCGTTTCTTGCATTGTTCAATGAGGTCAGCGACCTGGCCGCGCGCGGGTTTGACTTCAATGATGGGATCGAGCAGGCCGGTGGGCCGGATCACCTGCTCCGCCACGATGCCCTCGGCTTTTTCCAACTCATACGGCGCGGGCGTGGCGGAAACGTACAGCACGCGCGGCACGATTTCCTCAAACTCCTCAAATTTCAGCGGGCGATTATCCATCGCGCTGGGGAGGCGGAAGCCGTGCTCCACAAGGACGAGTTTGCGATTGCGATCGCCGTGGTACATGGCGCGGATTTGCGGAAGGGTGACGTGGGATTCATCAATGATGCAGAGCCAGTCATCGGGTTGAAGGCCGGGGACGTAGCGGAAGTAATCGAGCATGACGGATGGCC
>CAZWJR010000178.1:0-6533 GCA_964634655.1 uncultured Isosphaeraceae bacterium
CCGTCATCGGCTCCCCCGAGTTTTTGCTTTCGTTTTTCGCGCCACGATGTAGATGTAATCGGAGAGTGCCATGCGCTCCATGAAGCGCGTCATCGGCCCTCGAACCTGTCCGGATTTGCTGCGGTGATTGAAACTGGCGATTTCCACGGTTTCCATGCCGACTCTCTTGACCAGTGCATCAAGACTGCGCGGGCTGAAATGGAACAGGTGCCAGGGAAAGCCGAAGTGGTTGTATTTGCCGCGGGTGAGGCCAACCTTGGCGGCAAATGTTTTCAGCCGAGCGGTGATGCCGCGATGATTGGGGACTTGCGCAAAGAAATACCCGCCGGGCTTGATGGCAGCGGCGCAGTGGTCCATGACTTCCATCAGGTTCGCCACGTGTTCCAGCACATCCCAGATGACCAAACCATCAAATGATTCCGGCGGCAGGTTGGCGTGTTCAATGGTGGCAATCTGCAAATTCTTCACGCCGATTATTTTTGTGCCGGTTTCAATTGCCGGTACCGCCACATCCATCCCCGCGCCGTCAAAACCCGCTTCCTGAAGCAGCATGACAAACAGGCCCATGTGGCAGCCGACATCCAACACACGCGCCGGCGGCTTCAGGTAACGTTGAACGAGATTCACCTTCAAGCGGCTGACGACCAAACTGCGATGGCCGGATTTTTCCCACTCGGCCCGATTGAAGTTCTGGAAATCATCGGTGTTAAGCGTTGCCGATGGACTTTGATAGCACGATTCCAAGCTTTCCTGGCTGAATCGTGGCGAGCAGTACACCAGATCCGATACGGGATCGAACAGATATTCAATGCCCCAGCGATCGCGCAGAATTTTTCGCTCCCGGCCCGACTGGCCAAATGGATTGGGTGCGGTCTCCAGCCTGCCGCGCCAACCGCGGTATTCAAAAAGTTCACCTTTGGCGGCGGATTCGGCAGGCATCAGAGTGGAAGCGGGGCGGCTCATGGGTTGTCGCCTTCGTTCCCGGCTCGCTTGGTTACTTTTCGGGCAGCGATGAAAGCGTGCTTGAGCATCGTCCCGTTGGCGGTCATTCCCGCAATGATAACGCCGCGCCAGCCGTCCATGAATCCACGCTTTAGTATCAGTTGCTTGAAGAGCGAAGCGGGCGGTCGAATGAGAATGTCAAACATGGAACCGCCGGATTGCGCTTCCTTCTCTGCGATTTGTGCGTAGCGCAGTTGCCGCATGGCTACATCGGTCATGTCCAACCATGCATCATGGCGGACATCGCCTTTCAGGCGTCCGGTTTCGCCATCCACATCCACACGGTCGTGTGGGTCAACGCCTGCGATGATTCCGTTGTCGCTGCGAAACAGCCGCAGCCGCCATTCCGGTTGATAGGTGTGGTTCAACCAGCCGCCAAGAAACCAGACTTTGCGGTTGACGAACCAGCCGTTGATTGCCGAATCGTTTTTCGTCAGCGTGGCTCGCATGGATTCGATCAATGCGGGCTCCAGCGATTCGTCGGAATCCAGCAGCAGTGTCCAGGCGCAATCGCGGCATTGATCGATGGAAAACTGCTTCTGGACCACGTGCCCCTGCCACGGTTTGGGAATAACGTGGGCGCCAAGATCGCGGCAGATATCAACGGTGCGATCGGTGGAACCGCTGTCCACGACGACGATGCGCCGGGCCAGGCCGTGGACGCTGCGAATTGTGCGGGCGATGGTTCGCGCACTGTTGTGGGAACAGATGGCGACCCCCAGGTCGAAACTGCTGGAAGATGGAGTGGCGGAAGTGGCGTTCATGCGGGTGCGGCGGCCATCATCGATCGAAGGCATGATAGTCGATGGCGTGAAAAGCCGCGATTTTGAGCGGTGCGCATGTTTGAAATGGGGCGGGCGTTTGTGCCCGCTTCAGGCCGGCACGGAGGCCGGCCCCACTGACTGCGATTTCAGAATCAAGCAGCGCGCCGGGATCTGCATACGCCGCCGCGCGCGTTCATCTACAATCGCGGTGCGCATGCCTGTCACCATTTCCATCGTTACACCCAGTTTCAATCAGGCGGAGTTTCTGGAGCGAACACTGCGATCCGTGCTTGCGCAGCGCGATTTTGTGCATGAATATTTTGTGATCGATGGCGGCAGCACGGATGGTTCTGCGGAAATCATTGCACGGCACGCTGATCAGATCGACTATTGGGTTTCCGAAAAGGACAAGGGCCAGGGCGATGCGATTCATCGCGGTTTTCAAAGGGCGACCGGCGATGTCCTTTATTGGCTGAACTCTGATGATGTGCTTCTGCCGGGCGCGCTGCGAGCGGTGCAGGCGGCGTTTGATGCAAAGCCGGACCTTGATGTGGTCACCGGTCACGGCGTATTTATTGATGGCGATGATCGAATTGTGAGTGTGCGGCGGAGGCCGCCGGATTCTCCTCGCCGCATGCGATGGGGTTATCTGCGTGTCAATCAGCCATGCTGTTTTTTTCGCAGGCGGTTGTATGAAACGGTGGGGGGGATTGATCAGGAATTGCAATGTGTGCTGGATACGGAGTTGTGGTACCGCTTCGCCAGCCGCAATACGCAGTGGGGAAGTGTGGATGCATATCTGGCTGCGATGCGGCTGCATTCGCAAACCAAGGGGGCGACGCTCCGTGACCGCTACCAGCAGGAGCGCGATCTGATGAAGCAGCGGCATCCGCAATTCACAGCCAGCAAACTCCGTCATTCGTTGGGCAGGGCGGCGTATTACATTTCACAAATTGGAAGCGGGCGGGCCATTCAATCACGTAATGATGCGCGGCGCATGGTGGGCAAGCGGTTGGATGAAGTGCGTTTTGCGTGAGGTGGAATGGGTTTGGCGGTTCTGCGATTGCGATTACGAATCGGATCGCAAGATATGCAACATGTGATCGCGTGCTGTGAGCCAGCCCGGCGCGCTGCGAGTTTGCAGGGAACGATTGAGCGATGGAATGCCAAAGCCGCTGCTTCGCCGCGCGGCTTCAAAGATCAGATTGCGGATTGTCTTTCGCCATCGCCGGATTGGGTTGGCGCGAATGTGGCTCAACTTCAGATGTTCCACGGTTCGCATGTTCAGTCGAGCTGCGAGTTCCTCCATTGCCCGTTCGCCAAAGAAACTGACATGCTCCACCATTGAGCAGTACCAGTAGCGGCTGCCCTGCAAACGCCAGGACCACGCATCGGTGTCGCCCGTGCCGATGATGATGATGCCAGATGGTTTGAGCAGGCTGCGAACCTGCTGCAGCAACTCCAGCGGTTGCAGCACGTGCTCAATCACATCGATAATAAGGATGGCGTCAAAGCGAAGGGTGTTTGCGACTGATGGAGGCAGATCGTGAATGGTTGGGCCGAGGATCGTGACGCCGCGCTGCCGGGCGCGGTTGGCGGCTTCAATTGAAGGTTCCACACCGAAGCGTTCCCAGTTATCTCCTATATAAGAGAGGATCGCACCGTTGAAGCAGCCGACATCGAGGATGCGGCGGGTATCGCTCATGTTGAGAGGTGCGTGTTTTTCGACCAGATTGCGCAGCACATCAAACTGTCGCTCATGCGGGTTCGGATCATCCTTCCAGTGGGATGCCTCGGCCTTTCGATAACAGGCAAGGAGTTGATCTTCAGGGATGGGTGGATGCTTGAACTGAAAGCCGCATTCGCGGCAGGCGAGCAGGTGGAAAACGATTTGATCCAGATTGATGGCAACGCCGGCCACGGTTGTGGGTTTGGGATGGAAGATCGGGCCACGGTCATCGCAATCCGGTGAACCGCACAGCCGGCAGGAAGGGTTTTGTTGCGAAGGCATCGGCAAGGCGGTGCAGGATAACGCGCCGGATTCCTTGGGGTACAGGTGGTGGCAATGGAACTGGCTGTACTGCGGTAATCACCACAACCAGACCGATGCGTGGGTTTCAATGTATTCTGCTCGCTGATGGATGCGCCGGCTCATGCAATAAAGTGTCTGAAATCGCACGGCCTGCACGGGGTGTGGTTGGTGGAACGTCCCGCAAGGGGAATAGGTAATGCTGGCGGCGAGTTGCGCATTGTAAAAACCTGGCCACTGGGGCTGTGGATGGCGGTTAAATTGCTGCTGGGAATTGCCCAGCCGCAGAGGCAGATTCGGGGAGTGCAGCGATTGCAGAAAGCCGGTGTGCCTACGCCGCCGAGTTATGGATCATGGAGAGTGAATCGGTATGGCGGACACCGCATGGTGGAGATTGAACTTGGCTACGCGCCGGGACACACAGCGACCGAATGGGTGAAAGGACAAACAGATGAGAAGGTGCCGCCAAGGGCGCTAGTAAGAGCGGCACGGCTTGCGGGCGAAGCCGTGGCAAAGATGGCGAACGGTGGTGTTTTTCATCGTGATCTCAAATCAACCAACATTGTTGTGGATCTTTCTGATTCATCTCGGCCGGGGGTTTGGATCATTGATACGGTTGGCGTGCGGACGATGTGGAATCGGGCAACGGAAATTGAGCGCATGTTGGAGCGGCTGGCTCTTCAGCCGATATTGCTGGAAACATCGCTGGCGCGAGCCATGCGGATGGCGGCGTTGCGCGGTGCGCTTCAACCGTGTTCCCGCAGTGAGCGTGCGGGGGTTATTGAAAAAATACGCCAGCGGATTCAATCAACGGTCCATTGAAACGGGCAGGGCTTTCTTTAACAGTTTTTCACTGTAGAGCGGCGTTTCGCGGATTGGGTCGTTTGCCGCTATCCTTTCTGCGTGCAACCGGCTGTTTTTCTTGATCGTGACAACACGTTGATCTTCAACGATGGCGACCTGGGTCAGCCCGATCAGGTGCGATTGATCGATGGCGTGGCATCCGGGCTGCGCACGCTGCGCGATACGGGATTCAATCTTGTGGTGGTGACAAATCAAGCGGGTGTGGCCCGTGGCGCGTTCAGTGAAGAGGATGTGGATGCAGTGCATCAGCGCATTGCGCGGTTGGTCGATCAACAATCCAAAAGCGCGGGAGTGATCGATCGCTTTTATTACTGTCCTTATCACCCGGAGGGCGTAGTTGCGGAATACCGGCGGGACCATTTGTGGCGCAAACCGCATCCGGGGATGATTCTTCAAGCGGCGCGGGACATGGGGATTGATCTTTCGCGATCATGGATGATTGGCGATCAGGAGCGCGACGTGCTGGCCGGCCGTGCGGCTGGTTGCCAGACCGTGCTTGTGAGCAAGGATGCGGAATTGGCGCGGCGATCATCACCCACAGCAGTGGCTGGCGATTTTGCTGCGGCGGTGGAAATAGTGATTGAGCAATCCAAGCGCGGCGGCATGGGGCCGGGATTGATCGCTGGTGCAAATCCCAACGGGCAGTCGCACGCTCCGGCGGCACCGGCAAGCGGCGGCGCGGTCGCCAAGCCGGATCATCACGGCGATTCAGCCGGGTTGCGGCGTGCCTTGAGCGAGTTGGCAGAGGAGATTCGCTCGGATCGCATGCACCGCGCTGATTTCACGCTGACAAGAATGCTTGCGGGCATCTGCCAGTTGGTTGCCTTGACGCTGGCGCTGTTGGGGTTGCTGCAGATGACAAACGCGGATGTGTTCATGAAGTGGATGATCGGCGCGGGGCTGGTGCAGTTGCTGACAATCACCATTCTGGTTCTGGATTTGAAGGGATGAGCGGCAAGGCTGCCAGCGCCATTACGTTGCGTGCGCTGGAGGGCCAGCCGTTGAAGGATCAACGGATTTGCCAGATGGTGGTGGCGACGGCCCACGCGATTGCGGAGCGGCAAGGGGTGAAGGTGCTGGACGTGCGGACCGCGCCGGAAGAGATCACCGTGCATTTGCAGACCGGCCGCATTGAAGCGATCGGTTTTGCTGTGGAATTGCGCCGTCTGACGACGAGCTGGTACACGCAGAAATACGGCGAAAAGACTCTGTGGGGCGAGGCGGATGAAGACGATGACAAGTGGAAACAAGGCGATTGAATTACAATCGCAATTCACTTGCCTGCCATTCCATCTCAAACTCGCGTGTTGGCCATCGTCATGCCTTCGTGGATCGGCGACACGGTCATGGCCACACCGGTTCTGCGCGCGGCGCGAAGCGCGCTGCCTCAAACGAAAATCGTCGGAATCATGCGGCCGGGGTTGGATGAGATTTTGCGGGGCTCGCCGTGGCTGGATGAAATGATCGTCTGCAATATGAAGGGCGCGTTCGGGCCGATGCGTTTGGGTAGGGCGATTCATGGTGCAAAGGCTGATGCGGCGATGCTGCTGCCGAACAGCTTTCGCTCCGCGCTGGGAATGAGGCTTTCTGGCGTAAGAAATCGAATCGGGTATTCAACGGATGGGCGCGGCTGGCTGCTATCGCATCGATTGAATTTGGATCATCAGCCGCAAGACCGTCCGATTCCAATGGTGGAGTATTACGCAGTGTTGGCGGAGTGGGCTCTTGGTGTCGGGCCGATTGATCGCAGAATCGAACTCGCAGTAACTGATTCGGAGAAAGCGGCAGCGGATCAACTGCTCGCGGGTGTTCAACAGCCGTTTGCGCTGCTTAATCCCGGTGCCAACCGCACGGACAAGCGCTGGCCTGCCGAG
>CAZWJR010000179.1:0-6472 GCA_964634655.1 uncultured Isosphaeraceae bacterium
CGAATCGCATTGGTTGTGGCAGCCTTCGGAGCCGACGCGCGTGCGTTCGTGGGACAATCGCTGGCATGTGACGCGATGGGACGAATGGCGGCTGGGCGAATTCGGCTGGTATGAGTCGGCGGGCGGCGGGGCGGTGTCTCGTGTGTTTTCCGTTCCGCTGTGGATGGTGATGTTGGTTGTCGGGACGCCGTGCTGGGTCGGTATGGCGCGTGCCGCGCGAGCGCGGCGGCGGCGGAAACGCGGATTGTGCGTGAGGTGCGGCTATGACCGGCGCGGGATTGCGGCGGATTCGGTTTGTCCGGAATGCGGGGCCGGGGTTGAAAGCAATTGAACGGCTGTCAGCGATTCGTGATCAGATTCTCCGACTTCAACGTGGCGTGCAGTGAATCCGCTGTATGCTGCGCCGCCTGTTCAAAGAAAGGGTCAGCGAGACAAATTGATGAACCATGGACTTCAAGTAATTGTGACCGCCAGCAGTGTTACCGGAGTTGGGGTGCTGGGGTTGGCGGCGGCGCTTTCGATTTTGCCAAAGGTCGGCGGAACGGGGCGGCGGATATCGGAGGCGCTGATTCGTGCGCCGCTGCTGGATCTGGTTGTGGCGATGCTGACGTGGATCCCGTGGGTGGTGGGATGCGTGGTGGCGGGTTGGCTTGGATTATTGGGAGCGGTGGTGGGGGAGTCTTGTGCGCTGCTGATCTGGGTTTTTGTTCATGAGTTGGTGCATCGCCGACAGGCGCGCGGGCCAGGGATTGCGCGGCATTTGAATAAGACGCGGGGGCGGTGGCGAAATCATTTTGCGTTGTGGGTTACGCTCATTGGATTGCCGGTGCTGTGGGTGATTCGTATTACGGAGTACATCGGCTATCCGTGGCTGGTGTGGGTGCTGCAGTTTCCGCGCTACAAGCAGGGTGAGTGGGTGAATGTGAGTCGGCACAAGTTTGATGGGTTGATCGGGCACGATCTGATCTGGTGTTTGTATTGCGATTGGATGACGGGGGTGTATTCGCTGGGCGCGGAGATGCTGCGGAATGTGGAATCGTTCTGGTGCCCTATTCGGTTTTATGATGGAAAGAAATGTGAGAATTGCCGCATGGATTTTCCGGATATTGACCGCTGGGTTCCTGCGGACGGAACGATGGCGGATGTGCAGAGGATGATGGAGGAGAAATATCCGAAGGGTCAGGCGGCGTGGTTTGGACATCCGGTGCGGCTGACGGTGGATGGGGAGGGGACGGGGGAGTTGCGGCGATGATGGTGTCAGGGCGGTGAATCGCCGGAGTTGCGCGAGCGTACTTGCGCGACAATACTGCGAAAGAGTGGTGTGACCAGCAGGGGTGCGGCGGCTGCTGCGATGCCGGTGAGGAATGTGAAGGATGAGGCGGCGGGACTTTCTTTTTTGCGAAGGCGGCGGAGGCGTTTGCCGAGGTATGCGCCGGTGAAGAGGACTGCGGCGATGCGCATGGCGGGACGGATCAAGGGAGTTGCGAGGGAGTCGTTGTGGCGGCCTGCTTCGAGGAGTCGCGATTTGGCTTCCGGGATGGACATCATTTTGCGATTCTCCGACCGAGCCATGCGAGGGTGGCACCGGTGCCGAGCGCAAGGACTCCGGTGATGAGTGCGGCGACGGTCGTGCCGGTTTGGGCCTGAATGGCGAAAAACACGGCCCCAAGCAGCAGCGCTACGCCTGCGGCGAGCGCTGCTGCGGAGACAAGGATGATGGCCACGCCGAGCGCAAGGCGAATGGACATCGCTCGCAAGGCGCGGCCTTCCGCTTCGCAGAGATCAGCGATGCGCACGATGAGTTCCGTCACCGATTGCATCGACCTAGCCCCTTCTGGTGAGACCGAAGCCGAGGATCAAACCAACGGCGAAAACGGCGCCAAGCGACATGAGCGGGTGCGCGGTCACCTGGTGCTCGATGGCTTGGACGGATTCTTTGCCTTTCTCGGCGGCGGCTTTGACGGTGTGATTAATGCGTTGCCTTGCTTCGGCGGCGCCGGCCTTGGCGGTGCGCACGGCATCGCCGGTGAGATCGGAGATGTAGGAGCGTGCATCGTGGAGGTCGGCCTTGAGTTGGTCAAATTCTCGCCGGAGTTGGCTGACTTCATCTTTGGAGAGAGAGGCAATGTTGTTCATTGTGGGAGTCCTTTCTTGTGGAGTAACGGCAAGGTGCGATTTGATGCGGGAATGCATCGGGCTCCTTTCCGAATTGGTTGGTCGAGCAAATGCCGCCTGGGAATGAATCCCAGGCGGCACACAGAGTTGGAGTTACGGATTGGTGGGAGGCGTCTTGGAGGTTTCTTCCTTGGTGGTCACGGTGCCATCGGGCGACTTGGTGACGGATTTCTCTTCGGTCTTCACCGAGCCATCGCTTTTGATGGTTTTGCTCTTGCTGGAAGAGACTTCCTTCTCGCAGCCGGTCATGAGGACCGGCATGGCGAGAGCGGAAACGAGTGCGACGCATGTAAGTGTTCGAGATTTCATGGCAGTGCTCCTTTTGTTGAGTGAAATTAAATTCGAGTTCAATGGGTTGCGGTGAGGGTGATCACGCGATCTTGCCGCGACCGCCGACAGCGGACATGAGGAGGCCGAGCAGGGCCATTCCAAGACCGCCGTAGACGTACCAGGCGGTGTTGTCGGTCCACTTGCCTGTGAACATGTTGCTGATTTGGTCAGCGATAGAATCCGAGGCGTTGAGGCCGACGAGGAACAGGATGACGCCGACGACCAGGAGAACGAGTCCGATCATGCGTTGGGTAATCATGGTTGACTCCAATCGTGAACGAGTGGTTCGGAATAACTGAACCGACTCAAATGGTTTTGCCGCGACGCGCCAGTCCTGTTACCAGTGAGACAAGGAACAGCACGAGGAAGACAAAGAAGAGGATTTGAGCGATGCTTGCGGCACCGGCGGCGATCCCGCCGAAACCGAGAACCGCTGCGATAATTGCGACGATGAAAAACACGAGTGCGTAGTACAACATGGGAACCTTCCTTTCTTTTTGTTGAACCGCCGGGAGAGTGGCGGTTGGGCTTTTACTCTCTCTGAATCTCTCCGCACTTAGTTCAGCGCAAGGTGTCTCGTGCGGTTTGGCAAGGACACCTTGTGCTGATGATTCTGAATCAGGCTGTTCTGGCTGGCGGGACGGGGGTGTGCGAGTTTCCGGGTGTTTTTGCGGGTCGGCACGAAGCCCATGTGGATGAGAATGGTCATGGCATCGACCAATTCATCAAGCGTGTAGTGGGGCGAGCGTGGCACGGCATCGGTGCGTGGGACGGAGAAGTAGATGGGGATCAGTGAATCCATGCCTTCCGTGGACTCCATTGCCTTGAGCAGCCATGCAGCGGCGTTGAGGAGTCTTCTCGATTTCATGTTCGAGTTGCTTTTCATGTGTTCCTCCTTTTTGTTGACTTCAGCGGTTGGGAAACCGAGGGAAGCACTCGCTTTTACGAATATGCGTTGGGGTGCGAATCAATACGTCACGATCATGGTGAAACGAGTTCGCGGGCTATTGAGGATCAGGATTTTGGAACCGTCACTACGCGAACTCTGCGGGAAACGTGGGGTTGCTTCGGGCGTGGATCAGAAGCCTGTACACATCACACTTTGCAAAGACACTGCGGGTTGTGTTTTGAACCCGCGACGCCGACCGGGACAAATAATTCAATCGTCGGCATCAGCAACTTGATTCTGCTGGGCGAATCACACGACCAGCCACAGGTGATTACGGAACACCCGGCGGCGAGGTTTCGTTCGTGCGGGGATTCACAAAGATCGTTGCGCAGGGCGAAATACCGCAGGTTCCGCCGGTGAATTGCCCCGAAAATGCAGGCATGCTTTTTGCGATAAGAGCAAAAATGTTTTGGTATGGAAAAAACAACGGCCGTGGTTCCTAGCCGCTGGCGAGGTTTGGAACGGTACGGACGTTGTCTGTTTGGGGACGGGATTCTGCGGGAGTGGTGTTTTGAATTCAGCGATTCAGAAAACAGCGTTCTTGATTGTCTTCGGCCGATGCCATCGGCCGTTTTGCAGTTAGTGGCATGGTCCCCAGTTGTTGATGACGGTGAGGAGATCGTTGACGTTGACGGTTCCGTCGCCGCAACCGGGTGCGATGTCGGCGGGTCCGCCGGGTGCGCCCCATTGGTTGATGACGGTGAGGAGATCGTTGACGTTGACCTGGCCATCTCCGCCATTGGGTGCGATGTCCGCGTGACAGACGTTGAGCGGCGTGATGGCGGCGTTGGCGGGATCGGAGCAGGCATCACGCTCATCGCGATCAAAGAAGGTGTCGAGATCGCGATCGACGCCGATGCGCGTTTCGCTGCCTTTGGGCACGAGGGTGTAGGTGAGTTCTGAACCGGGGCCGGCGAGAGCGAGGAGGGCGGCTGGGGTGCGGGTTTCTGCAACGCGATCGGACTGGAAAATGTTTAAACCGCTGACGTACATGTAGCCACGTGCGATGCCTGCGATGCGGCCCTTGACGACGAGGCCGACGGCGTTGGCATTTGCGAGCGCGATGAACTGATTGAGAAGCGTCTGCTGATTCGCGGGGACGTTGGAGCCATCGAGAACGGTGGTTTGCTGTCCGACGCCAGCGTGGGTGTCGGTGGAGAGGCTTAGCACGAAGGCTTCGACATCGCGGCGTTGCTGCGTGCCAGCTGCGCCGGGAGCGAAGTTGAAACCGGGAGCGGAAAGGAGGGTGAAGATGGAATCTTCATCGCCATCGTGATCGAAACCGAAGCCGCGATTGTTCTGCTGCGAAGCGCGATCGAAGCCGGTTTTGTCATACATGTTGCGAAGTTGTGCATTCTTGCGATTTTGTGGTTCACCGGGTGCGGGGATATCGACGCGGTTGTTGGTTCCGTTGGGCAGCGAGTGGCAATCCACGCAGCGAAGGCCGCCGGGGAGGACTGGTTGATTGAGATAGATGTTGCGACCGGTGTTGGCGTTGCCGGTGCCGCCGGTGACGGGCAGTGCGTTCTTCAGTGTGCCATCGATGTTGCGATTTGGATTGGGCGGATAGGTGATGGTGGCGACGAAGTTCTGGAACTGTGCCATTTCAGTTGGGGCGAGTTGCGAATCGCGGCTTTGAAGGTCTGTAAAGGCGACGTTGAAATCGGCGAGGTCGGTTTTTTCGCCGCGCCAGTGAAAAGGCTCATTGCCGATGATGCCTTGAAGGGTTTGCGTGACCATGTTGCCCTTCATGGGATGCCAATTGGTGCAGGGAGGATTGGGGCCGGGGGCCTGGCAAAGTTCATCAAAGATGATGATGGAGCCGGCGGGATCGCCAAGGTCCCAGCCGAGGTGATCGGTGCGGCCATCAATGTGGCAGGACGCGCAGGAGGCCTGGCCGAGGCCTGATGTGAAGTGCGTGTTATAGAGGAAGGGGCGGCCGGTTTTGATGACGGCGGGAGTGGGATCGAAGAAGGAGACGCGAGAGAGTTCGGCTTCGCTGCCGGCGGTTGTATCAATGGTGGAGACGGAGCCATCAAACTTGTTGACGGCGTAGAGGCGTGAGCCATCGGATTTGATGGCGAGGCCGGTAGGCCCTTGGCCGAGGTTGATCTGATTGATGCGGCTGCCGGAGGAATTGGTGATGATGAGATTGTTGGACCCCATGCCGGTGATGTAGGCCTTGCTACCGTTGGGATGCCAGACGATGCCGCGCGGATCGCCGATGGAGAGATCGCGCTGGGCTTGCGGGATGGTGCGCACGGAGTACGAACCCAGATGAGGGTTGATATCAGCGGTGGTAACGGTTGCGGGTGATGCGGGATTGAACGAACCGATCTTGCAGCGGACAAAGATGGAGTTGACGTTCTCCACGAAGCGGACTTCGTTGATAGCATCGGTGCCGACGGCGGTGACGGTGCCATCCGGAGCGACGGCAAGATTGGCGACCATGTTCATCAAGCCGCTGGCGTAGATGACGGTGAGGGATGCGGCATCAATGATGGCGACATCGTGATCGTGCAGGTCCCACGGAACGAACGCGGACCAGTTGCGTGCGTTGTCATCCATCCATTGGTTGGCCGCATTCTTCTTGACGATCATGGTGTTGGGCGGGCCGAGACCTGCGGGGCCGATGGGTGGGTTAAACGAGTTGCCGGAGTTTGGCGGCGGGTTTGCGCCGTTGTACGGACTGTTTGGTTGTGAGACGACGTTGCGCGGGATGACGGTGGACTTGTTGCCGGATTCAAAAATGGCGGCATAGACCTTTGATCCATCGGGGCTGACGGCGAGCGCGCGGGGATCTTCGCCTTGAACGTTGATGACGGTGGGGGCGTTGCCGGGGTTGGCGGGATCGAACACGAGCACCTGATTGAGTTGGGAAGCGGTAACGAACGCGCGCTGGCGCGTGCCAGCGAAGGCGACATCGCAGGGTTCATCACCGGCTGCGATGGTGCGAGTCACGCGGCTGGTGGTGAGATCAATGACGATGATGGAATCAGAAATGTGATTGAAGACCCA
>CAZWJR010000180.1:0-6463 GCA_964634655.1 uncultured Isosphaeraceae bacterium
ACAATCGCCGCCTCGCCCGCATGCCGTTTCAACACCTCCAGCACCTGCGTCTCAATGCTCACCTTCGGCACAATGCGATAAATCAGATTCGGCCGATCGAACACCCCCACCAGCACATTCGGATTCACCAATCCCAGCTGCGCGATGATGTCCTGCCGCACCCGTGGTGTCGCCGTCGCCGTGTAGGCATGAATACTCGCCCTGGGAAACCGATCCTTGAGCGTCTGCAGTTGCCGATACTCCGGCCGAAAATCATGACCCCACTGGCTGATGCAGTGCGCCTCATCAATCGCAAACGCTTTGATCTCCAGCCGCTTCAGCACCTGCAGAAAATACGATGAAAGCAACCGCTCCGGCGCCACAAACAGCAGGCGATACGATTTCTCCGCAATGCCGCGCTCAATCTCGCGCCGCTGCCGATCCGTCAACCCACTGTGCAACGCCGCCGCCGCATAACCGTTGGCGTTCAGCCCATCCACCTGATCCTTCATCAGAGAAATCAACGGCGAAACAACCACATCAATTCGATCCGCCAGCGCCGGCGGCACCTGGTAACACAAAGACTTTCCCCCGCCCGTCGGCAGCACCACCAGCGAATCGCGATGATCCAACCCCGCCTGAATCGCCTGCGCCTGCAGCGGCCGCAAACGGTCGTAACCCCAAAATCGCTTCACCGTTTCAAGGATTTTCGCATCGTTCTTGGTGACTGATTCATTCACGCCGGCCATGATCGCAGTTTATCAAACACAACAAGTGCGGACCAGCCAGTTGACCAGCCCCGCATTCTAACATCCTCGGTTACACTTCACTCGCGATGACCGCCGCAGAATCTCCAGCTCAATTTCAGCCCGCGCTGCGCGTCGTCATGATGCCGCGCGATGCCAACAATTACGGTTCCATCTTCGGCGGCGTCATCCTCTCCTACATCGATCAGGCCGGCTACATCGAAGCCCGCAAGCATGGCGTTCATCGCTGGGTCACTGCTTCCATTGAGCGCGTCGATTTCAAATCACCCGTGCAGATCGGTGACGTTGTCAGTTTTCTCACCATGACCGAAGCAACCGGCACGAGTTCCGTCAAAGTCCTCATCCGTGTGGAGGCCGAACGTTTCACCACCAATGAAACCGCACTCGTCACCGAGGCGCGCCTGACCATGGTCGCCGTCGATGCCTCCTGCAAGCCGATTCCTTTCCGATCGCTATCCACAATCACCGCAGCGACTAATTGCCAGCCGGGGTCAAAAACGTGACCGGACCGATTCGGCTGGCGGCTCTCATCAGCGGCGGCGGTCGCACTCTCATCAACATCGCCAACCGCATCGACGCCGGCAAACTCAACGCCTCCGTTGAACTCGTCATCTCCTCCAGCGCTACAGCCGCAGGCGTGGCCAAATCCCAGGCGCGCGGTTTCAAAACCATCGTCATGCCCCGCCGTGGTTTTCCCTCTGAAACCGCTCTCCACGACGCCATTACAAAACACCTCCTCGAAAATCGCATCGACCTGGTCTGCCTCTGCGGCTACCTGCGAATGGTTCGCGTCGATGAACCGTTCCGCTGGCGCGTGATGAACATTCACCCCGCCCTGCTGCCCGATTTCGGCGGCCTGGGAATGTACGGCGATCGCGTCCACCAAGCCGTGCTTGCTGCAGGCAAAACTGCTTCCGGTTGCACCGTTCACTTCGTCAATGAGCAATACGACCGCGGCCCGATCATTCTCCAACGAGTGGTCCCCGTGCTGCCAGGCGATGATGCACACTCTCTCGCAGCCCGCGTCTTTGAACAGGAATGCATCGCCTATCCTGAAGCGATCTCTCTCTTCGCCGCAAACCGCTTGCGAATCGAAAACGGCAACGTCGTCACGCTACCTCCCCAAAATTGACATTCGCACTGTTTGTCGCTGCTTGCCGCGCCAAACCATCCACTCTTGATTGCGCCATCAGTGGGGCCGGCGTCTCTGCCGGCCTGTCGCCTTCACTCCATCACCTCAACATGAAACTGAACTGACTTTCATGCGCCTCCTCCCAATCCACCGGCTACCATTTACCCATGCGTCGAACCGCCTTGGCAATTCTGCTGGCCGCCGTCTGTTCAGCATGGGGATTTTCCGCCGCTGCCCAGTCCATCGACCGCGCCACGGTCCAGCAGCAGGCTGAAGAATCCTTCAATCAGCGGGATTTCACCAAAGCCGCAGCGATCATTGAGAGCTACCTCACGCACGCCCCCAACGACGCGTCCATGCTCTACAACCTTGCCTGCGCTCGCTGTCGTTTGAACCAGATGGATGCCGCCGCCGATGCGCTTCACCGCGCTTTCAGGGCCGGTTTCGATGATTTCGCCCACATGCGCCGCGATCCGGATCTCGCCGCCATGCGCGATCATCCCGTCTACAAAAAAATCATTGAGGAAGCCGAAAGGCCTTCCGCCCTCAGCGCCGCCAACGCCATGGAGCAATGGCGTCAAACCCACAGCGATGAAGACTATCGCTACGAAACCGACAACACACGCCACATCAATTACGCCACCGCTCTCGACGCCACCTCTCACCGCGAAATGCGGGAAATGCTGGAGAAAGAAGCCGATCAAGCCATCAAGAGCCTCTTTGGCAAAGCGCCCAACTACTTTGTCCTCATCGCCGTTCCCACTCCCGATGATGGCAACAAGTTTTTCAACAACGATCAATCCATCGGCGGCATGTATCAACACAACCTTCGCCGATTGGTTTCTCGAGACATCGGCGGCACGCTGCGGCATGAGTTCCTCCACGCCCTCCACTACGGCCACATGGAACGCCTCGGCCAATCTCACGCACTCTGGATCCAGGAAGGCATGGCGTGCCTCTACGAAGACTACGAATTCGCCGACGACGGCCACATCCGCTTCCTTCCCAACGACCGCCAGATTCTCGTCAAGGCGCGCGCCAAATCCGGCAAACTCGTCAAGTGGAGCGAACTTTTCTCCATCTCCTCCAAGGGCTTCATGGACAAGGCCCAGCAGATGTACCCCGCCGTGCGTTCCATCTTTGAGTACCTCGCCGCAAACGGTCTGCTGGAATCCTGGTATCAAAATTACACCGACCACTTCGATGAAGATCGCACCGGTTCCAAGGCCTTTGAACTCACGTTCAAGAAACCCGTTGAGGAAATCGAACGCGATTGGCGGCGATGGGTCATCAAACAGCCGGAAGTCAACCTGCGCATGCGCGCTGACAGCCCCGCCCTGGGCATTCAAACCGCCAACCGCGCCGGCAGCAACGATGGCGTCCTCATCACAAACGCGTTCCCAAGTTCCGGCGCGGCACGCGCCGGTCTGCGCAAAGGCGATGTCATCGTCGCCATTGAAGGCAACAGCACCCGCACCCTCACAGAACTGCGCAAAGCCATTGCTTCCTACCAACCCGGTGAATCCGTACAGGTCCGCGCACGCCGCGATGGAAAGTACTTCACCGTACCGGTTGTTCTGCGGGCGATGGGCGGCGAGTAGTAGCGCCGTGCGCCACGCCATTGCCGGTGTCCGCATGCAGTAATTCGTCGGCTCCTGCGCGAGCCGCCGTCGGCCGACGAAATGCCGTCCGCCATTTTTCCATATAAAGATAAAGCGCTGGCGTGGCATAGAGCGTCACCAGTTGTGAAAACAGCAACCCGCCTACCACCGCCAAACCCAACGGCCTGCGAGATTCCGCCCCCGCGCCAAACCCCAACGCAATCGGCAGCGTGCCCATCAACGCCGCCATCGTCGTCATCATGATCGGCCGAAACCGGATGATGCACGCTTCATAAATCGCTTCCATTGGGGTCTTGCCCCCCTCTCGCTGCGCCTCGATGGCAAAATCCACCATCATGATGCCGTTCTTCTTCACCAAACCAATCAGCATGATCACACCCACAAACGCATAAATACTCAATTCAACGTGGAACAGCAACAGCGTGGCCAGCGCACCAAACCCCGCAAACGGCAACGCCGACAGAATCGTGATCGGATGCGCAAAACTCTCGTACAACATTCCCAGAATCATGTACGAGACAAACACCGCCAGAATCAGCAGAATCCCCAACCCCTGCAACGATGATTGAAACACTTCCGCCGTTCCTTGAAACGATCCGCTGATCGTCGCCGGCAACAGCGTGCGCGAGGCCCCATCTATCTCCCGCACCGCCGCTCCTAATGAATAGTCCGGGCGCAGATTGAACGAAACCGTTACCGCCGGGAGTTGCCCCTGGTGATTCACCGTCAGCGGCCCCATTCCCTGACTTATGGAAGCCACCGCCGTCAGTGGCACCAACGGACCATTGGATGAGCGCACATAGATGAGCGAAAGCCATTTCGGATCGCCCTGATACTCGCGCTCCAATTCCAGAATGATCTTGTAATCGTTCGTCGGAGCATAAATCGTCGAAACTTCACGCGAACCGAAGGAACTGGCCAATGCCAATTGAATTTGCGCCGGCGAGACGCCCAGCACCGCCGCCTTGTCTCGATCAATATTCACTTGCAGTTCCGGATTCTTCAATTGCAGATCGGTCGTCACGTCCTGGAACCCATCAACGGTCTGCAGCTTCTCCGACAGAATCGGCGCGTATTTGTACAGATCATCCGTGTCCGGCCCCTGAAGCGTGTACTGGTATTGGCTCTTGGTGAGTTGCCCACCGATTCGAATGGGTGGCGGGTTCTGCATGAACGCCCGCACACCCGGCACCACCGCCAACTTCGGCCGAAACCGCTGAATCATTTCATCAACCGAATACGGCCTCTCCTCGCGCGGCACCAGTTTGATGAACATGATGCCCGTGTTGGTGCCTGATGCACTGCCCCCACGCGAACCAATGCTTGACATGAAGGAATCAACGTACGGATCCGCACGGATAATGTCCGCAATCTGCTGCTGGTATTCCACCATCGCATCAAACGAAGCCCCTTCCGCCGCTTCCGTCTGCACAAAAATTCGGCCCTGATCCTCGCTCGGCAGGAACCCTTTCGGAATGATCATGAAGAACCACACCGTCGCCGCCAGAATCACTGCGGAAAACACCAACACCACCAGCCGCAGCCGCAACGCCAGCCGAAGCGTGCTGCCATACACCGCAAGAATGCCGTCAAACACCTTCTCCGATGTCCGGAACATCCACCCGTGCTTCACCGTGTGAGGCGGCTTCAGGAAACGGCTGCACATCATTGGCGTCAGTGTCAGCGAAACCACACCCGATACCAGAATCGCCACCACAATCGTGATGGAAAACTCATTCAACAATCGCCCCAGCAGCCCGCCCATGAACAACACCGGAATGAACACCGCCACCAGCGCCGCCGTCATGGAGACAATGGTGAACACGATTTCCCGGGAGCCATCCAACGCCGCCTGAAGTGGCGTCTTGCCCTTTTCCATGTGCCGAACAATATTCTCCAGCACCACAATCGCATCATCCACCACAAAACCCACGCTCAACGTCAACGCCATGAGCGACATGTTGTCCACGCTGAATCCCAGCATGTGCATGACCGCAAACGTCCCCACGATCGAAAGCGGCATCGCGATGCTCGGAATAATCGTCGCACGCACATTCCGCAGAAACAGAAAAATCACCAGAACCACCAGCCCAAGTGCCAGCACCAGCGTGAACTTCACTTCATCCACCGATGCGCGAATGGATTCCGACCGGTCGTACAAAATGTTGATGTCAATGGACGCCGGCAGTTGAACCCGGAACTTCGGCAGCAGTTCCTTCACAGCATCCACCACCGCCACCGTGTTCGTGCCCGGCTGCCGCTGAATTGCCAGTATCACGCCGCGCGTATCCTGAAACCACGCCGCCGATTTGTCATTCTCAACACTGTTTATGATCCGCCCCAACTGGTTCATCCGAATCGGGTTCCCATTGCGATACGCAACGATCGCATCACGATACGCCTCTGCATCCGTCAGTTGCCCGTTCGTTTGAATCGTCAGCGTCTGTCGCGCCCCATCCAGCGATCCCGTGGGCAGGTTGGTATTCACACCCTGAATGGCCCGCGCCACCTCATCAATCCCGATTCCCTTGGCCGCCAGTGCCTCAGGATTCATCTGCACACGCACCGCGTATTTCTGCGAGCCGTACACCACCACTTGCGCCACGCCACTCACCGTGGAAATCCGCTGGCTCATCATCGTTTGCGCGTATTCATCCAGTGAATACAACGGCAACGTCGGCGAGGTCACCGCGATGTACAACACCGGTTGATCCGCGGGATTCACCTTCTTGTACGAGGGCGGAGCAGGCATATCCGGCGGCAATCGATTGGCCGCCCGCGCAATCGCCGCCTGCACATCCTGCGCCGCCGCATCAATGTTTCGATCCAATGCAAACTGAAGCGTGATCTGCGTATTCCCCAGCAGGCTCGATGACGTCATCGAATCCACGCCCGCACTCGTGGAAAACTCCCGCTCCAGCGGCGTCGCCACCGATGACGCCATCGTCTCCGGACTCGCACCC
>CAZWJR010000181.1:0-6443 GCA_964634655.1 uncultured Isosphaeraceae bacterium
CAGATTCAGGGACGGTTGTGCTGGCGACGGCAACGGTGACGCGTGGTTTTTCGTCGTCGAGGATGCTCATGGTGCGAGAGGATGTGGAGCCGATGACATAGTCAGGCTTTGATTGAATGGTGGCAATGACGGTTTCAGTGGCTTCGGCAGTGGTGTCGTTTGTGGGGGTAATTGTGACTTTGACGGAAGCACTTCCAGCGGGAATGGTTGTCGTCGAAGCGGAGTAGTCACCAGTTGCTGCTGTGCCGGTGAATGCCAATGTGACGGCAAGTGCGCTGGTGGTGGCTCCGGTGCGAGTGAGGGTGCAGAAGGCGGTGTCAGTACCCCCTTCCTTGCCACTGGCGTCGTTGTCTGCGGCGGCGGTGGAGAAGGTTACGGTTGCAGGTGGCGGAGGTGCGGGAAGTGAGCAGGAGTTTGACTGCGGGTTGCCGCCGGGCTGGGTCACGGAGATGCGCACGGTATCCGCACCGGCTGGAGAAGAATTATCGAGGACCTCGGCTGTGTAGGTATCTGTGGTGCTGGCGGTTGCGGACTGGAAATCATTCCTGCTGCAGATGCGTTCACCGGTGTCGGTGCGATAGACGGCAATTTTTTGTCCGAGACCCTCGGCCTTGAGGAAAGTGAAGAGCAACGAGCCGTTGGCGTCCTGCTTGAATTGAGGATCAAAGCCGGAGTCGGTGTTGACGGTGTCGGAGTAGATGTTCTGTGCGGAGGGGGAAGACTGTGAGAGGTTGTAATAAGTGACTTCGAGCGTGGAGTCGTGGTCCCTGGAGACTTTCATGAAGAAGAGAAGGCCTTGAGAACCGATGAAGGAAGCGGTCATGTTGAATGTGCCGGTCCCGCCATCCAGGCTGTTGCGGTTGTGGTTGATGATGACTGTTCCGGCCGGATTCTTGACAGCGTAGTTGGCGCCATTGGAGGTGTTGGTGCGATCAAGCCGAAAGCCGGCTGTGTTGTTCTTTGGCGTATTGGAATCCAAGGGGACGTTGGCGTTGATTGGTCCCACTTGGGGATTGAACTGGCCAAGCGCGGTTGGCGAGACAGCAAGACCGGCGAGAACGAGTGTGAGGATCATGGCCAAACTGGGGTGGCGGGAACGCTCACGCCCTTTTCTGCTCAAGAAGCAAGAGGCGTTTGTACGTGTGTGTGAAACGGTGCGCATGCAGAACTCCTTTGAAAAGCCGCCGCGAAGCGGTCGATGTTTGTGCCCAAGTGGATTTGAAAGTCGAATCATGACGAAAGAGTTTCTAGGGCAATTGAGCCATGGTCTCCTGCACGATTGTTTCTCTGGTTGAGCCGTCGGAAACTGACGGAACGTGCAGGTCACCAGGTTTTGCGCCAAAGAAGCGCGATGGCCGCCAATGATTCTTCAAGGTTTTGATGATTTCATTGGTATTGGCTCTGGGATCAACCAAATCGTGCCAAAGGGAGAGGAGATTCTGGAGGGTTTCGCCACGGAACTCACGGGAATTGGTTTCGATTGTTCCGGCCAAGCGAGGGGTGACGAGGACGAGGGCGACATCCTGGCGTTCGGTTTGGGTACGGGCGTTGAAGAAAGTGTCAACGATGGGAATATCGCCGAGTACGGGTGTTTTGGAAGTAGCGCTGACTTCCACGCCTTCGTAGAGGGCGGAGAGGATCATGGTTTTGCCGAAGTCAACTTCCGCGGTGGCGGCGACGGTTTGCTTGAATGCGGTGAGTGATTGGGTGAAGGTGCCACCGGCTTCCTGTGCGAAGAATGAGCGGACGATTTCCACTCTGAACTTGCCATAGGTTGGAGTAATTTCGATTGGCCGGAGTTTGACGGAGGTGCCGACATCGATGGGCTGAATGGAGCCGGTGTTGAGACCGCTGACGCCAACGGTAATGTTGCGGCCGATGAAGAACTCTGATTGTTCGCCGAGGGAAGCGACGAGGGAGGGGCGTGCGACGACGCGGTAGAAATCCTGCTTGGTGTTGAAGAGGTTTAGGCTGTAATTGATTTCGGGGATTTTGAGTGCGGTGGTGAAGACTTGAGTTGAACTGTGAGGTGTGGCGCTGACGATGCGCTGTTCGGTCATGTGCTCAAGGCCAAATTGAATGCGCAGGCCATCGAGGAGATTGATGCCGGTGCTCTTACCGATGGCTGCCTGATTGAGGAGGAGGGTGACTTCCACCATGACTTGATTGGCATCGTGGTTGACGGGTTGGGGTTGGGAGTCGGAGGGATTGGGCGGGTCTTGAATGGCTGGATTTTCAGGGGAATCCTGGTCTGTGGGGTTGGTGCGCACGTTGAGAACGGAAGTGCGCAGCAGTTGTGAAAGGCGATCGGAAGAGGCATCCAGATTGGAATTGGATTGATCGAGGATTTGCTGGAGGCGTTGTTTGTCGCCACGCGCAGCGGCAACGAAGGCGACGGAACGGAGGGCCAGAGGATCTTGCGGCGCCAAGGTGAGGGCATGTTCGGCGGCGAGGTTTGCGATGTCGAGATCGCCCGTGGAGTATGCAGCGGCGGCGAGCCCGAGGAACCCGCGAGGGCGCGTTGGGTCATCGAGGATGGCGCGGGAGAAGTGCTCTGCGGCTTCGGAGTATTCCTGTTGTTGAAACGCGGCAGCTCCGGCGAGGTAGTGGGACCAGTAGTTGCCGGGGGCGAGTTTGACGGCGGCGTCGTAGCCGACCTTTGCCATGGCGAGCGATTGAATGGAGGAATCTTCGTATTGGTAGGTGAGGCCGTTGAGGAGATGGAAGTAACCGTTGTTTGGCTGGGCGCGGAGTGCGGCGGCGATTGTTTCGCGCGCGGTGGCCGGTTCGCCTTGCCGAAGTGCGGTTGCGATGTTGAGTTTCATGGCATCCATTGATGCCGGTGGTGATGAGGCGGCTTGTTGTGTTGATGAAGCACAACCCCCGGACCAAATGCAGGCGATTATGCCAAGCCACGCGATCACGACGTACCGATGCCTAGCCATGACCGTCACTCCTCTATGCAGGAAGGAAACTTCGCGATGCGAACTTCACGACCGAACGGAGGGTTGGCATTGTTATCAGCCGGCGCGGCAATTGCAAGGAGGGGGTCAGAGAGCTGGATTGGGTGGGTTGGGGAAGTGGCGGCGTGGATCCGATGGTGGGCGATTCCCGGCCTCCGGATGAGTGCAATAGAAAAGCCGCGACCTGGATGGTCGCGGCTGGATGGATTACCGAAAGTGTGGCGGAGTTGTGGAGGTCAACCCCAATGAGTGATGACCATCAAGAGGTCGAGAATGTTGACCGAGCCGTCACCGCTTGGCAACGGTGCGACGTCCGCCGAGCAACCGCCGCTGGTTGTGGAGCAATTTCCCCAATTGTTGATGACGGAAAGCAGGTCGTTGACATCGACGTGTCCGCTGCAATTGATGTCGCCGATGGCGCAGAGTTCGCAGATTTCGATCTGGGCGTGATAGATGATGCCGCTGGCCTGGCAGCCGGGGTTGTTGTTGACGTTTGTTTGATAAAGGAAGAGGCGGTTGGCGCCAAGAGCCAGGTCGCCCGGTCCGAGATAAACCGTTTGAGTGGATTGTGAGTTGTAGGTTCCGCCGCTGATCGGCTTGGAGACGGGGGGGTTGGATGAATTCAGAGCACCGTGGTGGAGATAGATGCCGCTGGTCAACGGGCCGGATGGATCACCAAGCGAATCGTCGACCGCGAAGGTCAAGGTGAGGCAAGCATTCTTTGGTGGTCTTGGCGTGGAAACAATAAACGGGTGGTAGTAAAGCACGGTTTGACCGGGGTTCGGCGAGTATGGGGGATCCATAATCGGGTTAGAGGTTGAGTTGATCCACCGCGCCGATGGAACTTTGTTGGGGCCGACGAGTGTCGTGAGCCATGCGGGGTGCTTGGCAACGACATTGGCGGCGGAGGTGGCGGTGGTGAAAGGCAGAACCATTCCCGCGTAATTTCCATTCATTGTTCCACCTGTGCAGTTGGAAGATGAGGCTGCGTCGTACTTGACCGAATCATCCACTCCACCTGGACTTCCGGGTACGCCGTTCACCTGACCGCTGACCAGTTCGATGATCTGGTACGGCTGAACTCCGCTTTCGCAGCACACTGACGTCGGCGGCGGGGGGCAGGGGGTGCATGCCAACTTTCCGGCGTAGAACCTCAGCGGCGAATTGCAGTCAAACACAGGGTTGCTGAACGAAGGCATCACAAAGAGGTAATACGTCCCTGCCGCAAGACATGCGCTCAAAGACGTGTGACACGTGCCGGATTGAGGAGGAACGACCTGGGTGCAGCCGGTGCCCAATGGGTTGCCAGGCGCGTAAAGCAACCCGATTTCCACCGCCACCTGTGAATCCACCGTCCACGTGATGCATGTGCAGGCGCTGAGCGTGAAGCGATACATGTCAACATCACGCGAATTTGCTGATACCCAGAAGGTTCCGCATCTTGCCTGGTTGCACTCAATCATTTCCGTGTTGAGCAGCGGGTTTTGTATGGGGCAACCCTGGTTTGAATTCCCGCCGCATGGTTCGCTCTCAAACAACGTGATCCACCCCGGCACCGGGCAGACAACGCAGGAAGCCTTTTCCAAGGCTGTGCCGCCTGGTTCCTCGCTGCTGCCATCGTTGGTCAAGGTTTCGGAAGGGGTGTTCTTTTGTGCGGGCGCGTCCGCCTGCTGGGATACGCTTTCAAATGAAGAGGTATTTCTTCCGGGCACCTGCGACGCATGAAGCTGTTGATCGACGGCCATGGCGGCGAACAGGCCGGTGCACAAGCCTAAGACGATGTGGCGGTGGATGAAGGCATGGCGAGAGATCGTTGGGAGAGTCATAGGGGTGTTCCAATCAAGGGTGCGGCTGGACCGCTTTTGCGGTTTTGAGAGGACCAATAAAGAACAAAGGCAAGAAAGCGCCTCTTATGCCTAGCTGGTCACGCCCAGGCATGACAATCATGAAGACAACTCAACACAATGGAGAGCGTTAGATGAGGGTCAAACGGGCGCGTTGGTTGAGTTTTTTGTTAGAGCGCCTCCGGCCCCGGATGCGCGGATGCTGCCGCCAGGGGGCTGGCCGCCCTCCCCCCCGGCCCACTCCCTGGGGGGGGAAGGGGGTTCTTGGTTACGCGACGGCGGTGGCCATGCTGGTTACTGCGGACTTCAGCGAGGCGGCTTTGTCGGTTTTTTCCCACGTGAAGGTGTTTGCGCCGCCGTCGCCGGGTTTGCGGCCGAAGTGGCCGTGGTAACTGGTGACGCGATAGATGGGACGGCGGAGATCGAGTGAATCGATGATGCCCTTGGGAGTGAGTTTGAAGTGATCGCGGACGGCTTGTTCAATGCGGGCGGGATCGACGGTGTTGGTGCCGAAGGCGTCGATGTGGACGCTGGTGGGTTCTGCGACGCCGATGGCGTAGCTCAATTGGATCTCGCACTTTTCCGCCAGGCCTGCGGCGACGACGTTCTTGGCGATGTAGCGTGCCATGTAGGCGGCACTGCGATCGACCTTTGTGGGGTCCTTGCCGCTGAATGCGCCGCCGCCGTGGCGACCCATGCCGCCGTAGGTATCAACGATGATTTTGCGCCCGGTGAGGCCGGTGTCGCCGTGGGGACCGCCGATTTCAAAGCGGCCGGTTGGATTGATGTGAACGATGATGTCATCGTTCCACCATTCGCTGCCGAGAGTTGGCTTGATGACGTGCTCGAGTACCTGCTGGTGAAGTTCCTTCTGGGTTTTGTCGGTGCTGAAGTAGGGGGAGTGTTGGGTTGAGAGGACGACGGTATGGACGCGGGTGGGCCGGTGCTTGGCATCGTACTCCACGGTGACCTGGCTCTTGGCATCGGGCCGGAGGCCTTTGACTTTGTTTGCGGAGCGGACCTGGGCTTGTTTTTCCATCAGGCGATGGGCGAGGAAGATCGGCAGGGGCATGAAAGAGCCGGGAGCGAGTTCTTCGGTTTCCTTGGACGCGTAGCCGAACATCATGCCTTGATCGCCAGCGCCGCCGGTATCGACGCCCATGGCGATGTGTTCTGATTGTTTCTTGAGGCTGACGAGAACGGAGCAGGACTTGTCATCGAAGCACATGTCGGCTTCGGTGTAACCGATATCGCGGATGACGCCACGGACGACGTCGGGGACTTCGACGTAGCCTTTGCAGGTGACTTCGCCAGCGACGACGGCCATGCCTGTGGAGACGAGAGTTTCACAGGCGACGCGGGACTTGGAATCCTCGGTGAGCATGGCATCGAGAATGGCATCAGAGATCTGATCGGCAACCTTGTCCGGATGGCCCATGGAAACGGATTCAGAGGTGAAGAGGTATGGGCGGGACATGGAGTGGGAGGCCTTTCTGATAGCGAAGTTGCGAAGCGTTGCGGTGTGATTTTCTGCTGGATTTCAGTGGAAAACGAGGCGGATAGTGTATCGGAAAACGGGGGTTGGGACAAGGCAATCTAGGGTAGATCAACGGTGGTCGGCGGCGTTGGCGCGGGT
>CAZWJR010000182.1:0-3653 GCA_964634655.1 uncultured Isosphaeraceae bacterium
TTGGAGCGAGCAGTGCGGCGCTACAGCCTTCGCGTTGTGCGCTTCCTTGCACCGGGCGATGCCGGAAGTCTGTCTGGATGTGCACTTGATGGTGAGTGAACCGGCGATGTTTGTGAAGCAGTTTGCGGAGGCGGGGGCTTCCAACTTTACTTTTCATATTGAGGTTGGGGCCGATCCGCGACCGCTGGCCGAGATTGTGCGCAAACATGGCATGACAGTGGGGCTGGCAGTGAATCCGCCGACGGATGTGAAGACGATTCTGCCGTTTGTGAGCCATTTTGATCTGATACTTGTGATGAGCGTGAATCCGGGATTTTCCGGGCAGTCATTCATTGCATCGGTTTTGGAAAAGGTGAGGGCTGTGAGACCGTTGCTGCGAGCGGATCAGCGATTGGAGATTGATGGCGGGGTCAACGGAAAAACGGCAGGGCTGTGTGTGGAAGCGGGATGCGATGTGCTGGTGGCGGCGTCGGCTATTTTTGGCACGGATGACTATGCGACAGCAATTGGGCAGTTGCGCGGCGCACCGCGCGTTGGGAAGATTGGATCGGGTTCTTGAAACGGCGATTGCGGCGTGTGCAGCGTGGTGTCGGGTTGAGGTTTTTGACGATACTGGTCCAAGAGGTTTAAACTTCCACCATGACGCAAGTGCCAAGCCGCAGTTGGGCCGATTCGCCGGAGGCCACCATGACGGAGAAGAAAGCCGTGCCGGAAGGCTTGTGGCTGCGCTGCCCGGAGTGCGGCGAGATGCTTTTCCGCAAGGCGGTGGAAAGCAATCTGTGGGTGTGCCCGGCCTGTCAGCATCACTTTCGCATTTCCGGCCCGCAGCGGGTTTTGCAATTGGCAGACACCGGCAGTTTTGAACCAATGAACGCGGAGATGTCGCCGATCGATCCGCTGAAGTTCGTGGACCTGCAACCGTACAAGGATCGGATCCTTGCAGCGCAGAAAAAAACCGGGCAGAACGATGGTGTCCAGACGGGCACGGCGTTCATCAAAGGCCGGAAGGTGATTCTGGCGTGCATGGACTTTACTTTTCTGGGCGGATCGATGGGTTCTGTGATCGGCGAGAAGATTACACTTGCAATTGAGGCGGCCGGTGAACACAACCTGCCGCTGGTGGTGGTGAGCGCTTCGGGCGGGGCGCGCATGATGGAATCCGGATTCTCGCTGATGCAAATGGCCAAGACATCGGCGGCACTGGCGAGGTTTGATGATCAGGGTGGATTGTTTATCAGTGTGCTGACCGATCCAACAACGGGTGGAGTGACAGCCAGTTTTGCGATGCTGGGCGACGTGATTCTTGCGGAACCGAAAGCGCTGATTGGATTTGCAGGGCCGCGTGTGATTCAGCAGACTATTCGGCAGGAACTGCCGGAGGGATTTCAACGGGCTGAATTCTTGCAGGATTGCGGATTCATCGATCGAGTGGTTCCGCGCGGTGAACTGCGGAGCGAAATCAGCAGCATCATCGATTATGCGGGGAAATAACCAGAAACTGCTGGTGATGGCTCTGGTCCACGCGGCGTTGTTTGCGCTGTCATTTCCGCCATTTGATCTGTGGTACTTCGCACTTGTTGCGGTTGTGCCGCTGGCGGGCATTGCGACGGGCGCTTCGTCGACACGGCGAGCATTGATTGCGGTTTACAGCACGCAATTCCTCATGTGGCTGTGGCTGCTGCGATGGATTGTGCCTGTGACAGCGGTGGGGTATCCGTTTCTGGCTCTGTATATGTCGATTTGGCCGACAGTTTTTGTGTGGGTGATGCGGCGGGTTTCGCAGCATGCGGTGATCAATCGCTGGCCGATGACTTTTGTTTTGCCGCTGATCTGGACGGGCGTGGAGTATTTCCGCGGCGACATTCTGTTTGATGGTTACCCGTGGTATCTGTTGGGACATCCGCTCATAGCGATGCCATCGACGGTGCAGTCGGCGGATTTGTTTGGGGCGTATTCTGTGACATTTCTGGCGGCGATGCCGGCGGGATTCTTGTTTGGGGTGTCGCTGCAGATGCGTCGATGCGCGGCTGCGAGAGATGCGGCCACGGTTCGCGCTTCAGGTCGTCGATTCCTGACTTTTCTCTTCGTTCTAGTCGCAACGTGGGTTGCCAATGTCATCTATGGGAATTGGCGAGTGAACCAAGCGGATTGTCTGTCGCCCGGCCCGCGCGTTCTTGCGATTCAAACAAATCTGCCGCAGGACAACAAAACGGTTTGGAGCGTGGAGGATCAGGCCCGCGATATGCAGGGGTTCATGGCCCTAACCGGCCGCGCGCTGGAACAATGCGATCCCAAGCCGGATCTGATCGTCTGGCCTGAAACCATGGTGCCGGGCACGGGTTTTGATTCTGCAACGATTGGCAAGATGAAGCAGATTTTCGTGGAGCATGGATGGGATTTGTCGCGCTACTACCGATGGCCGGAAGCGTTGATGGAATTTCAGCGAAACGTCGGCATCCCGATGGTTGTTGGGAGCGAAGCGTGGATCGATCCGGTGGAAAGCAGGGAGGGGACCAAGATTCGCCTTGATCCAACGCACACCTACAACAGCGCGTACCTGATAGAGAACGGTGAGGCGGTGCAGCGGTATGACAAGTTTTTTCTCACGCCATTTGGGGAGACGATGCCTTACATATCGAATTGGCCGTGGCTGGAAAAACTGTTTTTGAACATCGGGGTTGGGGCTGATCTTTCGTTCAATCTTGACAGCAATCCGAACATTGCGTTGTTGCAGTCCAATCACATCCATATCGCCACGCCAATCTGTTTTGAGGATACGGCCGGGTCGTTTTGCCGCCGAATGATTTACGCTGATGATGAGAAACGGGGAGATTTGTTCATCAACATCAGCAACGACGGATGGTTTGGGACTTCGGATGCGGATCGCAGATTGCACGCGCAGATCGCGCGGTTTCGGTGCATCGAAAATCGTGTGCCGATGGTGCGAAGCGTGAATACGGGGTTGAGCATCTGGATCGACTCTGCCGGCAGGATGAAAAGTGGAGCGGGCGAATCAGGGAATGGCGATCCGCGTCAGGAGGGCTGGGTTTCGGCCGAGGTCCAATTGGATTCTCGACGGACTCTTTTTGGGAAGATCAGCAATGTTTGGCCGATTGCTTGTTTGGTTGGGACGATTGTGTTGCTGGCGGCCACTTGTTTCAGGCCGCGAACCGCTGCTTAGGAATTGGCGTACCAATGCGCTTGCTTCCGCACCTTCCCCATTGCCAATACACTGATCCTTCACATCGTATTTAGGATTGAACCGGAAACGAGGCGACTCCCATGATCCAGAATCGACTACCGATGATGCAGCGGGCTTTCATTGCACTTTCGCTGACCACACTTGCAACGGTTGCCGCTTCGTGCGCCAACAAGCCAAGTCAGCAGGTATGGACGACCAAGAACCAGTCGATGATGGGAGTGAAGAGCGACATGCCGCCGTTGAGCGGGGTTGATCCATCGGTTGCGGCGGGGACGGCGGTATCGGCGACCCAACTGCGCGAACCGGCTGTTGCCGTATTGCTTCAAGCGGCGGAATCGCCCAACGCGCTGCTTCGGGCAAATGCGATTGAGGCGTTGCAGGGCGCGCCGGAGCAACTGGAACCGGTGGTTTTGCGGGCTTTGGGTGATGAAAATCGCGCGGTTCGATTTGT
>CAZWJR010000182.1:3753-6418 GCA_964634655.1 uncultured Isosphaeraceae bacterium
TGGAACCGGTGGTTTTGCGGGCTTTGGGTGATGAAAATCGCGCGGTTCGATTTGTCGCAGCGATGACGGCCGGCAAGATGAAAATGCAGAACATCGCGCCGCTTCTGGAGCCGATGCTGCACGATGAATCGTCCTCGGTTCGAGCGGCTGCGATGTACGGATTGCGCCGCTGCGGACGAACGATTGATCTGAACCCGCTTGCTGGGATGCTGATGTCGGATGACATGGAAGTCAAAGGCAACGCGGCTTATGTGTTGGGTGAACTAGGTGAAAAATCGGCCATTATCCTGCTGCGAAATGCGGCGGGTCGCGGGTTGGACCGTGCCGCACATTCACGGCGGAAAATTGTTGAGTTGCAGATGGCTGAAGCCATGGTGAAACTCGGATCGAACCGCGATCTGCATGTGATTCGGGCGGCGTTGTTTGCCCCGGCGGACGAGGCGGAGATCTCGGCCCTGGCCTGCCAAATGTGCGGAGAGTTGAAGGACTATGCGGCGTTGGCGGACCTGACGAATCTCGTTCATCGCACAGGGAGCAGCGAGCGGCCGGCGGAGGTTCGTATGGCAGCGGCACTGGCGGTGGCTCGGATCGATCCGCAGCGAGAACTGGTTGAATTTCCCGCCGGTTACGTCAGCAGCAATCGGCCGGAGTTGCGTGCCCAGGCAGCTCACACGCTGGGAGTAATGGGGGCTGGCGGCAAGGCGTCGCTGGTCGCACTGGGGCACTTGTCGCGGCTGATCTCCGACCCCAACCCGCTGGTGCAGGTGGCCGCAGCCGGTGCGGTGCTACAAATGCAGCCCCATGCGGTTCCGTAAAGGAACCGGGGCCGGGATTGACACGAATCATGCAAAGCGATACTTTCAGCGTGCTTTTGGCTCGGTCGCTCGACGCTGTCTGCGGACCGCTGCTCTCACCCTTATGAGGAATTGACCGTGCACGTTCTAACCAAGATTTTCATTGTGCTGGTGTCGCTTCTGGCGGTTCTGCTGGTTCCGTTGATGGTGGTCTATGCCACCAACGAGAACAGTTACAAGGCCCGTTACCAGGAGGCGGAAGCCCAGAAAGCGGCTGCCCTGGAGCAGGTCAAGATTTCGGTGGCGACCTCGGGCTCCAAGATCACGGAGAAGGACACGCAGATTGATCTTCTGCGGAACGCCAACTCCGAATTGATGAGCGCTAAATCGGCTGCGGATGCGACGATTTCGCAGTTGCAGTCTCAACTTGCGGCGGCCTCGGCCACCCAGCAGACGATCACGGGCAACATTGCCATGATCCAAAAGACCATTGAGGCCGGTCAACAACTGACCGAAAGCCTGATTGGCGAAATCCGCACGCTTCGCACCAACACCGTTGCCATCGAAAAGCAGAAAGTGGAACTGGATGAGGCGTTGCGTGATGTGACGAGCCAATTGGAGGTTGCTGAACAGGCCCGCAGGGCGCTGGCGGAGGAATTGGCTCGCTTGAAGGATGAGCATGCCAAGACCATGACCCAACTGGGTGAAGCGATTGCGAAGGGATACGGCACAAAGGGTGACGTCCGCGTTTCCATCATGCCTGACAAGACATTGACCGCGACCATCATTCGTGTGGAGCGCAATTCCGGCCAGGTGCTGGCGGAGATTGATGCCGGTTCCCGTGATGGCGTGAAGGAAGGCTGGAGCATGACGATCGGCAATGGTGGGGATTTTGTTGCCAACCTCCGCATCATCAATGTGGATATCAACCGCGCCACCGGCGTTGTTTCTCTGGAATCCAAGGATCGTGGCATGGTGCAGGTGGGCTTCAAGGCTCACGCCATCGCTGGCCAAAACTGACCCCAGAACTCAAACGGAGCCTCCATGAGCCAGTTCCAATCCACAACCCCACGACGTGCCAGTGGCGATCTTGATGTCTACACAGGGCTTCTGTGTGTGGCGTTTCTCGTTCTGGCTGCCGGGGTTTTCCTCGTGGCCTCGGCCAATAGCAAACATTCAGCCTCCAATGGTCAGGATGATGGCGGCATGTTCAAGATCGTTAACGCCAAGTAAGCCGAAGGGGCAGCCCGGCGGATCAAACCGGGACTTACAGAAATCACCGAAACCTCCGCCGCTTTCGAACGGCGGAGTTTTCATTCGGTCTGGCGAGTTTTGCACCCGTCGCTTTTCCCTTATCATTCACACATCGCGTGGCTGATTGTCGATGTCGCAATCGGCAAGACCATTGCGGGCGATCGTTGCCCGGTTACCACAGGGAGTTCTCCTCGGTGTTTCTCGATCGGCTACTTGGTTGGTTCAGCGTCGATATGGGCATCGACCTGGGAACCTGCAATACTCTGGTGTGCGTGCGCGGCGAGGGAATTGTCCTCAACGAGCCTTCCGTGGTTGCCGTCAAGCGCGGAACCAACCGCGTCCTCAACAACGGTAACGCCGTAGGTTTTTCTGCCAAAGAAATGCTTGGCAAGACTCCCGGCAGCATTCAGGCTATTCGGCCGCTCAAGGATGGCGTCATCAGTGATTTTGAAATCACCGAGGCCATGCTTAGTTACTTCATCCGCAAGGTGAACGGCAAGAGCCGCATCTTCGGTCCGCGCGTTGTCATTGCCATTCCCTCCGGCATCACGGCGGTGGAAAAACGAGCGGTGCTGGATTCGGCGGAGCGCGCCGGAGCGCGTCGTGTGTATCTGGTT
>CAZWJR010000183.1:0-6372 GCA_964634655.1 uncultured Isosphaeraceae bacterium
ATCTACTACTGCCAAGCATGCAAGAACAGTTTTGAACATCTCAAGCGCGCGTGATTCTCGCACGGCAACGCGAAGTGTCACTCCCGCTTCCCATACTTCAGATAGAACTGATTCTGAAACAACTCCTGCGGATCGTACTGGCGCTTCTTCTCAAAGAAATCCCGCCCCTGCGGATACGCCCGAGCGAACTGCTCCACCGTTGCATGCAGCCGGTACGGCAGGTAATGCCGCCCGCTGAATTCCAGTGCTACATCAATCATTTCCTGCGTCATCGCCTGCATGTTGGCATCCGCCGCCTCCGTACGCGCTTGCGTGAAGAGCATCACAAGCGAAAACATCTCCCGATCTGCATAGCGCAGATAACTGTCGTGGTCTTCCAGCACCTGGCGCACCGTCACGTTTAGAAGATCGCCCTTGTACCGCGGCACGATCGTCCGCACTCGCCCGAGAAACGCCGACAACTGTTTCCCCGGCACAAAATACTCATGCAGAATGTCCGTGCTCGTCTCTGATCGGTTCTGATACAAACTCGCACCATCGTTAAGCAGTTCATTGCGCCAGAAGAACTCCGAGGTCAGATGATCTGAAAGCAGTTTCTCCGCGTCCCATCGCAACTGCTTGCCGTATTCACTCTCTTCCGAACCCCGAAATATCGTCCGCTTGAGCCCAGCCATCGATGGGCCAGTCAAATCGGGCGCATCCGTTTTATCACCGTCAACCCGGCGAAACACATTCAGAACCGCCTCCTCCAAAAAGTGATCCGCCGTCACCCGCAACCGACCGTACGCCATCCCCGCTCCGGCCTTCCGCCGCACCTCCCGGTCAAACTCCTGCACAAATTCGTCCGCTGGCTTGACCAACCGCTCGCATCGATAGCGTTCGTTCGCCACAACGTTCAGATCAACATCCAATATCACGCCAAACAATCCATACCCGCCCAACGCGAGCGAGAATATTTCCGCATTCTCCGTTCTGGAACACCGCACAATTTCGCCATCCGCCTTCAACAAACGAAAACGCTCCACACTCGAAGCAATCGGCGGGCAATTCGGCTGCCACCCGTGACAATTCGCGCTTACTGATCCGCCCACCGTGAACGAATTGTTTGACTGCATGATCCGAATCGAACGCCCTCGGTGATTCAAGTACGGCACAATCTGATCCCACCGCGCCCCAGCCTGTGCATGCAGCACATCGGTCGATTCATCCAGCGAGAATCGATTGAAGGTCTCCATGTCAATGACCACGCCGCCGGGATAAATCGTGTGCCCACCCATCGTGTGCCGCGCCCCTGCGATGGCCACCTTCAGCCCCTCGGCCCGACAACGCGCAAGCAACGCAACCAATTGCTGCTCTGCCTCCACCGGGTCCGCCGAAACTTCCACAGCCTCCGCCACAGCCGTCATGTTCATCCGGCTTGCATCATCCACAAATCCCACCGGGGCGGGCTGCAGTTTGCCACTGTCCCGCCACGCCACTCCAATCAGATGGAACGCAGCATGTCCAAACAGCAACCCGATGACCGCAGCCAGCGCAACAAACACCAAACATCCTCGGCGTCGCAATCCACTCGTCCTTCGCTTGCCCATAAACCATCTCCAATGTGATAGTTAGTCTATACTATCTTTTGGCGATGTGCTGCAAAATTGCCCCAACACCTTCGCTTTTTCTCGTCAACACACCGCAATCTGCTGGCAGCGCGCCCCTGAATCTCCTACCATGCATGATTCAATTACTTCCAATGGCCAGCAAATCCACTCCAACCTCCGCCCGCACCGCCGCGTCACACGGGCAATCCAACGGCAAGGCTCAAAAAGCGTCCGTTTCCGCCTCCCCTGCCGCGCCCACCGGCTCCACTTCCATCGATCTGCCACCCATTGAGCAACTACAAATCCTCAATGAACAAGGCGTGGTCAACTCCGCTCTTGAGCCCAAACTTTCGCCAAAGCAACTGCTGACCATCCACCGCGCGATGGTGCTCACGCGCAAACTCGACATCCGCATGCTTAACATGCAACGGCAAGGCGAAATGGGAACCTTCGCCCCCGGCATCGGTCAGGAAGCCACGCAGATCGGCCAGGTCTTTCCTCTGGAAAAAGCCGATTGGTTCTCGCCTTCCTATCGCTCGTTCGGTTCACAAATCTGGCGCGGCTGGCCCATCGATCAACTCCTCCTCCTGTGGGATGGTTTCTTTGAAGGCTTCGCACCGCCGGTTGGTGTGAACGATCTGCCGTTCTCCATCGTCATCGGCTCGCACCTCCTGCCCGCCGTCGGCGTCGCCCAGGCAATCCAATACAAAACCAAGCCGCCCTACTCTGTCATGCTCACCAACTTTGGCGATGGTGCGATGTCCCAGGGCGCGGTCAGCGAAGCGCTAAACTTTGCCGCCGTCAGCAAAGCTCCCATCGTCTTCATCTGCGAAAACAACGGCTGGGCCATTTCCATGCCCGTGGAAAAACAAGCCGCCACCGCCGCGCTCGCACAACGAGGCGTCGGCTTCGGCATCCCATCGGTCCGCGTGGATGGCAACGATGTGCTCGCAGTTCTCACCGCCACAAATGATGCTGTGGCCCGCGCCCGCAACGGCGATGGCCCCACATTCATCGAATGCGTCACCTATCGCATGAGCCTCCACACCACCGCCGATGACCCCAAGGTCTATCGCAACGAGGACGATGTGGAAAAGTGGCAGGCAAAATGCCCGATCGCCCGCTTTGAAAAATATCTCATCGCCAAAGGCGTGATCGATCAACCCGGCTGCGATCGCGTGGCAGAAGAGTGCGAACAGCAAGTCCTCACTGCCCGAGAAGCCTTCCGCAAGCGCGCCATCGCCAATCCGAAGGAAGTTTTCGATTTCGTCTTCGAGAACCTCTCGCCGGAGTTACAGGAACAGCAGCAGGATTACTTCGAGAAACTGAAACGCAAAGGCGTCGAATGACCATTTAGCCCCCGGCCAATGGCCGGGGGCTGACAGAAACACCCCAGACATGCCGCAACTAACAATGGTCCAATCCCTCAACCTCGCTCTCGATCAATCCATGGCGACCGATCCGGATGTCCTGTGCATGGGCGAGGACATCGCCATCAACGGCGGCGTGTTCCGTGTCACCAAGGGCCTGCTCGAAAAATACGGCCCCAACCGTGTGCGCGACACGCCCCTCGCCGAGTGCGGCATCGTCGGCACCGCCGTCGGCATGGCAATCTACGGCCTTAAACCCGTTGCGGAAATCCAGTTCTCCGGCTTCACGATGCAGGCCTTCGATCAGATCGAGCAGAACATGGCCCGCTACCGCAACCGCACTCGCAGCCGCTACCACATTCAAATGGTCATGCGATGCCCTTACGGCGGCGGCATTCGCGCGGTGGAACATCACAGCGAATCGCGCGAAGCCTACTGGGCCCACACTCCCGGCCTGAAAGTCGTCATTCCTTCCGGCCCCCGCAACGCGCGGGCATTGTTGAACACCGCAATTGCCGATCCCGATCCGGTCGTCTTCTACGAACCCAAAGCCGTCTATCGCGCCTTCAAAGAAGAAGTGCCGGATGAGCCGGAAACAATGGAGATCGGCAAGGCCAACATCGTGCGCGAGGGCAGCGACATCACGATGATCAGTTACGGAGCAATGATGCGGCCAACACTCGAAGCCGCCGATGACCTGCGCGATGTGCACAAAATCTGCCCGGAAGTGATCGATCTGCTCTCGATCAAACCGATGGACACCGAAACGCTCGCCACTTCCGTCGCCAAGACCGGCCGCTGCGTCATCGTCCACGAAGGCCCGCGCACGTGCGGCATCGCAGCTGAAATCATCGCCCGCCTCAACGAAACCTGCTTCGAACACCTCCTCGCCCCCATCAAGCGCGTCACCGGTTACGACATCCACTTCCCGTTCTTCCAGGTCGAGCAACACTACCTGCCGGACAGCGATACGATCGTCGCGGCGGCAAAGGAGACGCTGGATTGGAACTAAATTTTGCGAACGTCAGATGACAGACGGAACCACCATCGCGATCGCCCTGCAACGCATTCTGAAATGGATGCTCGAGCAGGTCTTTGATTTGATTGTCACGATCGTCGTTATCGCCGGGGGATGTGTTGTGCTGTAATGGCTATCGGGTTACCTTTGGCTTGCTTGGATCGTCATTGCTATCTTGATTGCAGTTGCGGTGATCGCGATTTCAGTTTCGATATGGAAAAAATCCAGCGCCAGGCACTGATTGGTTGATTTCCAATGTCCAAAGATTTCAAACTCCCCGATCTCGGCGAAGGCGTGCTCGTGATATAAAATGATTGTGCATGAAACTGAACCTTGCCGACATCCCCCATGATCGCCTCGCCGAATTCTGTCGCCGTTGGGATATCGTGCGCCTGGAGGTGTTCGGCTCCGCTCTCCGTGATGATTTCAGACCCGAGAGCGACATTGATTTTCTCATCACTTTTGCACCCGAAGCCCGGCACGGATTACTCGATCTCATGGCGGCCGAAGAAGAATTGGAACAGATTCTTGGCCGATCCGTCGATCTGGTGACTCGACCCGGCATCGAACGGAGCCGCAACTGGATTCGCCGTCGCGAGATTCTTGAGAGCGCGAGGCTGCTCTATGCAGCGTGATTTGGAAGCCGTACTGGACATGTTGCTTGCCGCCGACGCAATCAACGAATTCCTTGAGGGCGTGAGCTTCGATGTCTTCAGTGCAAATCGAGAAAAACAGTAAGCCGTGATTCATCAGGTCCTTATCCTGGGCGAGGCTTGCAAGCGGCTTTCAATGGAGTTTCGTGAATCGCATGAATCTGTTCCATGGACTCGAATTGCGGGCATGCGAGATCGTTTGATTCACGGCTATGACGATGTTGACTTGAATGTGGTGTGGGACGCTGTGACCTTGGAACTTCCACCGGTTGTGGAATTTCTACGCAGCATTTCACCGGCCTCGGAAGATTGACACAACCTTTGAGTTGATCATTTCCTATAGAATCACTCCTGTAATGTCCAAAGACTTCAAACTCCCCGATCTCGGCGAAGGCGTGCATGAAGGCCAGGTCCTGCGCATTATGGTCGCGCCCGGCGACACTGTGCGTGAAGATCAGCCCCTCATGGAAGTTGAAACCGACAAAGCTGCCGTCGTCATCCCCTGCCCTTTCACCGGCTCGGTTGAAAAAGTTCACGTGAAAGCCGGCCAACTCGTTCACGTCGGCGAAGTCATGGTGACGATCGGAAGTTCCCCCTCCCTTGAGGGAGGGGACAAGGGGGTGGGTGGGTCAACAAAATCACAACACGCGCCATCTTCTTCCGCGCGCACGCCCTCACCCCAATCCTCTCCCAAGGGGAGAGGGAGCCAAGTCGCCACACCCACTCTTCAACCCTCAACCGCATCTGCCACCTCCCATCGCAACCCCGCCTCCCCCGCCGTCCGCAAACTCGCTCGCACCCTCGGCATCGACATCGAAATCATCAGAGGCTCCGGTCCCGGCGGCCGCGTCCAGCGCACCGATCTTGAAACGGCTTCAACCGGCGCTCGTCACACCACGACCGTGGCGCCGCCTCATCCGCACACCGGCGCGAAACCCGTGGTCTTTCCATCCGAAGCCGTCGCAGCGCGCGTTGCCTATCCCGCCGTGCCGGAATCCCTCGTCATCGAGCCGCCCGGCGAAAACGCCACCGACACCCACGGCCCCATCCGCCGCGCCCCGCTCTCCCAGGCCCGCAAAACCATCGCAGGCGTCATGGCTCAATCCTGGTCCACGATTCCGCACGCAACCGATTTCGATGACGCCGACGTCACGGAACTGGAAAAAATCCGCAAGGGCTATCAGCACGCCGATGATCCTTCCAATGAACGCAAACTCACGATGCTCGCGTTCGTCATCCGCGCCGTCGTCCGCGCACTGCAACGCTTCCCCGATTTCAACGCTTCCATAGACATCGAAAAGAACCAGGTCATCTACAAGCGATACATCAACATCGCGGTCGGCGTACACACCGAGCGCGGCCTCGTCCCCATGGTCCTGCGTGATACCGACCGCATGTCCATCCCGCTGATAAGCGATGAACTCCACGCCATTGGCGAAAAAGCTCGCACCGCTTCCTTCGCCGTCAACGACACGCGTGGCGGAACGTACACCATCTCCAACGCCGGCGCAATGGGTGGCAGCCGCTACTCCACACCGCTCATTACACCCGGACAGGCGGCCGTGCTGGCGGTCGGCCGCACGCGCTGGATGCCGTGGGTGGTCGAACAGGAGCCCCCGCACGGTTCGCGCGGCCTGGCCCCGCGCCTCATCATGCCGCTGAGTCATTCCATCGATCATCGCCTGCTGGATGGCGGGCATGAGATCGCTTTCATGCAGCACATCATCGCCGACCTGCAGAAC
>CAZWJR010000184.1:0-6371 GCA_964634655.1 uncultured Isosphaeraceae bacterium
TGGCCGAATCACGCGCCTGGGAAACGAATTGGCGAAATTGCCGGTTGACCCGCGAATCGGCCGCATGATCCTCGCAGCTCGGGATGAAGGCAGCCTGCGCGAAGTGTTGATCATTGCAGCCGCTCTTGCCACCCAGGACCCCCGGCTGCGTCCTTTGGAGGCATCCACAGCAGCGGACGCCGCACATGAACCGTTTGCCGATGAGCAGTCCGATTTTCTCTCCTATCTCAAGATCTGGGACTTCTATCACGAACAGACCCGTCATCTATCCACAAGCAAACTGCGGAAACTCTGCCAACAGAAGTTTCTCTCCTGGATGCGCATGCGTGAATGGCACGATGTGCATCAACAGTTGCACGCCATTGTGACAGAAAGCGGAATGCATCTGAATGATGAATTGGCGTCGTTCGAAAGCATTCATCGCGCTCTGCTCACCGGTCTTCTCAACAACATTGCCACCCGAAACGACCCGCCCGGCAGTCACGAATACTTGGGACCGCGCGATCGCAAATCTCATATTTTCCCCGGTTCCGGATTGTTCAAGAAGGGACCGAAATGGATCATGGCCGCCGAACTCGTCGAGACAAATCGACTCTACGCTCGCACGGTCGCGAAAATACATCCGGAGTGGGTCGAACGCCTCGCCGGGCATCTGATCAAGCGAACGCACAGCGATCCTCATTGGAACGAGAAGTCAGCACATGTGGAGGCGTTTGAGCGGATCGCACTTCACGGCCTGGTGATTGTGCCCAGGAGACGAATTCACTACGGCCCAATCAATCCAGCGTTGTCGCGGGAGATTTTCATTAATCAGGCCCTGGTGGAAGGTGCGCTGCATCCGCCGTGGAGCCACGCGCCATTCTTTGTCCACAATCGTGGATTGGTTGAAGAAGTGCGCCGAATGGAAGCCAAATCTCGCCGACGAAACATCATGGTGCGTGAGGATGTTCTGTTTGATTTCTACGATCGCCGTGTCCCGCCGACCGTGTACAACGGGCCACTACTGGAAAAATGGCGCAAGCAAGCCGAGAGGCAGCAGCCCAACATTCTGTTCATGTCCCGTGAGGACTTGTTGCGATCCGATGCCAACACGGTGGACTCCACGCAATTCCCAGATTCCACAATCGTGAACGGCGTTCGGTTTCCGCTGGCCTACCGACACGATCCCGGCGACCCTATTGATGGCGTCACCATGACCGTTCCAATGGAGGCCCTCAATCAAATCAGTGATCGCGCCGGCGAATGGCTTGTTCCCGGTCTTCTCAAGGAGAAGTGCACCGAATTGATCCGTTCGTTACCCAAATCGTTGCGTCGGCACTTTGTGCCTGCTTCCGATTACGCTGAAATGATCGAGAAAACAATGCCTGTCGGGGAAGGCAGTTTGCTCGATGCATTGAGCTACGAATTGCACCGTCGCGTCGGAGTGGCTGTTCCCCGCGAGGCTTGGCGGACGGATTCGCTACCTGCCCACTTGCACATGAATTTCGCCATCGTTGATGCTGCTGGGGTCACACTTGCGACAGGCCGGGATCTGCCTGCTCTCAAGCATCAGTTGAGTCGCCGGCCGCAGACTCCGCTCGACCCGTCGATTCACACGGACATTGAACGGTCCAACCTCACCGAATGGAGTTTTGGTGACTTGCCGAAGCGAATCGAGTTCAAGCGAGGCGGCTTCGCGATGTTCGGCTTTCCCGCCCTGGTCGATGATGGCAACGGCTCATCGATTTCCATTCGGGTTATGGATTCCCAACAGGCTGCGGCCAGCGCCCATCGCGCCGGCCTCCGCCGTCTGTTTGCTCTACAGGTTCGAAATGAACTGGCGGTTCACATTGACTACCTGCCATCGATTGATGAACTGTGCCTGCTGTTTGCACCATTGGGCGACGGCGAAAATCTGAAGCGCGATCTCGCTGATCTGGTGGCCGATCGAGTATTCATTGATGATTCTGCGGACATCTTTCCCGCTGCCGAATTTGAACGTCGCCTGCGCAGCGGCTGGGATCGACTCTGGCATGTTGCCAGCGAAGTGGCCGACCTAACTACGAAGATCCTGACCGCACATCATGCCATCGACCTGCAAATGGACGATGCCCTGAATCCCCTCTGGCAGGAAACCGTTGCGGATATTCGCAGTCAGTTGCAGGAGCTGTTTCCGCCGCGCTTCCTCGTCAATACACCATACCAATGGTTGCAACAGTATCCGCGTTACTTGTCTGCCGTTCTGGCAAGATTGCGCAAACTCATCGTCGGCGGAGGTGGCATACTCACTCGGGAGGCAACAGCAATTGCTGAAATCGCTGGCCTCTGGCATCGATACTGCGATCGTTGCGTCGAGCAGCCCCATCGAGGAACTTCAAATCCCGAGTTGGAACTGTATCGCTGGATGATTGAGGAGTATCGAATTTCGTTGTTCGCTCAAGAGATTGGGACGCTCATGCCAGTTTCCGCGAAGCGGTTGTATGCACAATGGGACAGGTGCGCGAAGTGATTGCAAGACGCCCTGACTTCGCCCCAAGTCACTTTTCATCAAGAATCTTCGCACAACCGGCGACATCCACGCCATCCGGATAATCCTTGATGAGTTCGCCGAGTTTTGGGTACTTGACGGTTTCGCCGGTGCCTTTGAGCATCTTGGCGATATACATCACTGCATCAGCCCCGCGATCAGAGGTTGGATACTGCTTGATCACTTTTTGCCAATCGCCGTACGCTTGCCACGGACCGTACTCCGGCGAATCCGCGATTTTCACCATCCCCAGAAGCACCAGCGCATCATCGGTGAGGCCCGATTTGTTTGTTGGATCGTCATCCGCGATCTGTTGGAGCATTTTCTTTCCAGCATCGAGGCGGCCCTCCAAGAGTTCGCCGCGCGCCAGCGTCAATCGCTGCTCTGGAGTTGGTTTTTCCGCGAGGGCTAGTTTTCGCAGTTGTTCGCACTCGCCGCGCAAGACAGGCAGCAGGCTCATGTTGTGAAGAAACCCCTTCTTGGCCGGTGCGCCGCTGTACCGGTAGAACGCACTCTTGCCATCAAGGGCAACCGCAACGTACATCGGTGTTGGCCCGGCACGGAATTGCCTCCGAAGCGCTACCCCTTCGCCTTTGTTCTGATCGACCCGCAGCCACACAACCTTTTCAGCAAACGCATGTACTTCCGGCTCCGGATACACAAACTTCATCATCCGCTCGCAGTAGGGGCAAGTCGTCGTGTAGAAATCGAGAAGTAGGACCTTGCCTTCCTTGTTCGCACGAGCCAAAGCGGCTTTGAAATCCGATTCAAAGGCTGGAAGGTCACGGCTTGGTTGCCCGTTCCCCGGAGATGTCGCCGACGGCGGAGTGGCCGGTCCCGGGGTTTTCGGAGGAGAAGCAGGCACCAGTGGTGGCGATGACGGCGGGGGATTCTGTCCCAGCAGAGCCATCGTCACAATGATCAAAGCACGAGAAAACATGGGTTAGGCCAGCAAGTTTCGACCGGTATCGCTCTAAGAATCAGTCACACGAACCGCCCTGCAAATTCCTTGGCGGTTCAAGGTATCCATTAGCGCATTGTAGATATGGAGGACTCCAAAAGCATCGGCAAACCTCAAATAACATGCTTGGAACACTCGCAGAAGGTAGCCAAGCGTTAATCAAGGAAGTATCCTGACCGGTGGTCGAGCAGTTTCTTGGGTGTTTTCAGTTTCCCGGAAAGGGCCATCGATCGAGCGGCTCGGATAAAGAATGAGCGAACAACGGCCTCAATCCCGTCTGATGGTGTTGATGTTCTCCGACATTGTCGGGTCAGTGGATATGCGCCGTCGCCTTGGTGACGCTGCCGCCGCGAAGATCATCCAGAAACATGATGAGATTTTTCGCAAGACCGTTGGCGTTTTTTCGCTCGCCGAGATTCTCAAAGACCTGGGTGATGGATTCCTCGCCAGGTTTTCCAGCGCCTCCGATGCTGTCCACGCCGCCCTGCATTTCCAGGGGATACTGCACAGCGAAGACTGGCATGGCGAGAAACTTCAGGCACGAATCGGCCTGCACCTCGGCGAAGTCTCCGAAATGGAGATCGAATCCACCACGGGCAAAGCCAAACTTTCCGGACTTGCCGTAGACATGACCGCACGGGTCATGGGGCTGGCCTTGCCGGGTCAGATTCTCATGACCCGCGCCGCATTCGACAACGCTCGTCAATATGTACGTGAACACCAGACCACCGAGGATGGCACGCCGGCTGTGACCAGGAAGTGGATGGCCCATGGCCGGTACATGTTCAAGGGGGCTGACGAAGCGGTTGAAGTCTTTGAGGTGGGCGAAGTCGGCGTAGCGCCGCTTCGAGTCCCGCCAGACAGCGAAAAGGCCCACCGTGCTGTCGATGCTGATCAGGAAGAAACGCTCGGTTGGCGGCCCGCCGTCGGTTTGGAGATTCCGGATCGCAAGAGTTGGGTCCTTGATCGCAAACTCGGCGAAGGCGGCTTCGGTGAAGTCTGGCTCGGTGAACACACCAAATCAAAAGCCGTCCGCGTCTTCAAGTTTTGCTTTGATGCAGAGCGCTTGCGATCGTTCAAGCGCGAATTGATGCTCTTTCGGCTCTTGCGGGATGCCCTCGGCGATCGCAACGACATCGCCAAACTGCATGAAGTTCAAATTGATCATCCGCCCTTCTATCTGGAGTTTGAATTCACAGAAGACGGCAGCCTTGTGGAATGGTCCGCGGCTCAAGGTGGAATCGACAAAGTCCCGCTCGCCACACGGCTGGACATCGTCGCGAAGACCTGCATCGCTGTTTCCGCCGCACACTCGGTCGGCGTGCTGCACAAGGACATAAAGCCTGGCAACATCCTGATCTATCGCGGCAACGATGGCACACCGTCGCCTCGCCTCACTGATTTCGGCATTGGTGATCTCACCGATCCATCGCTGCTCTCCAAGCGCAACATCATGATGACCGGGATGAACGAGGAATTCAGGTCCGGCACATCAAGCGGCGGAGCGACCACACGTATCTACGCTCCGCCGGAAGTACTCGTCGGCAGGCCGTTCACAATTCAGGGTGATGTGTACGCGCTTGGTGTGTTGCTGTACCAGATGGTGGTGGGCGATTTGGAACGGCCGATCGCCCAGGGTTGGGAACGAGATATCGCCGACCCGCTGCTTCGCGACGATATTGCTCGTTGCATTGAGGGTCAGGAATCCAAGCGACTGGCTTCGGCACAGGAATTGACAACGCGCCTGCAAACGTTGCCCGCACGTCGCAAGGCTCGGCAGCGACGAAGACTAGCCAGGGCCGGCGCCATGGCAAGCGTCGTGCTTTTCATCATGTTGTCGATCGGTGCAGTTTTCTTCGTTCGAGAACGCAGCGCGCGATTGGAAGTCCAGGAAGAAAACCGAAAAACCAACGCCGTACTTGGCTTTGTGTTGGACATGTTTGCGGCTGTTGATCCCCGCACGAATCCCGGCGAGGGCCGCAATGTGAAAGTTGTCGACAAGATCGACCAGGCAATCAAACTGCTTGATGAAGGTCGCTTTAGCGATGACCCCGAAGTGGAGGGCACTGTTCGATGGGCGTTGGGTAATTCCTACAAATCGCTCGGCTCATACAAGGAGGCCGATGCCCAGTTGAAGCAGACTTTGGAGGCACGCCGCGCGCGGGCCAATGACACAAAGGAAAAGCAGCGAGAACTTGCCCAGGCGATGGAAGATTACGCGGCGATCCGCTGGTTTCAGAACGATGCGAAGCAATCGGAAGAACTGGCTCGCGAGTCATGGGAAGTGCGCCGCAAAGTCTTTGGCGAAGAGTCGCTGGAGGCCGCCAGCAGCATGAATTACGTTGCCGCCTCGCTCGACAAGCAAGGCAAGCACGAAGATGCAGAACAACTCTACAGGCGAACTCTGGCCATTCGTGAAAAACTGGCAACCGGCAACAACCGCGTTGATCTCCTGGCAAGGAGCCGGAACAACCTTGGAACTTGTCTTCGCTATCAGGGTAAATATCAAGAAGCAGCTGACCTCGTGAGCGAGGCCATCAAGATGATCGCGGACAAATACAGTCCCAAACATGTGGATGTGGGCAACGGCAAGAGCACTCTTGGATTGTGTTTTCTCGGATTGAAAAAGTACGATGAGGCCGAGAAAGTCTTTCTGGAATCGTTGGCAATCAAGAAGGAAGCGGTCGGTGAGACTCACGCCTCCGTATCAGTGACATTGGAAGGCCTGGCAAAAGTCTATCTTCACCAGGGCCGATTGGCCGAGGCCGAGAAATCATGCAGCGATGCGCTGGTTATCCGCCGGCAGCGTTTCCGAGAAGACCATCCTGAAACCACGCGCGCGTTGGACCTGCTTGCTGAAATCTATTCCGCCGAGAAAAAGTTCACTGAAGCAGAAAAGACTTT
>CAZWJR010000185.1:0-6325 GCA_964634655.1 uncultured Isosphaeraceae bacterium
GTTGTAATTCTCTACCCTACGCCGCCTTCAGCAGTGCCACCGGTTCGACCTTCATCGATGAAGGCGCGCCCTCCAGTTGCCGACTCACATCGTATTTCCCGCACGCACTTGGCGGCAGCAGCATGTTCGTGTTCACCTGCTCCAAGTAACGGTCCCGCAACTCCCTCGCTGCTTCCACCAACTTCGGATCATTCTTATGTCGCCCCCCGGAAATTGATCTGGCGAGGTTCATCCCGGGAGTAAACATCGAGTGTCGCAGCAGGGCGATGCGCCACCGAGGCATCGGCGAGCGGTCACGCGGTCGGGTTGGCGGCGCTTGCGTCCAGATGCACGGTCAGCAGCATGCGGCTGACGGTTCGCGCGGATACATCGTGCTCCACGCCGGGGGCCAGCACCAGCAGATGGCCGGCGTGAAGGTCGTGCACCTGGCCTTCGGCGGTGATTTGAATGTGGCCATCGAGCACATGAATCATGACGACGCCTTGGGTGCGATGAGCGGACAAGCCGGTGAGATGGCCGAAGAGAAACAGCGCGATGGTGGTGGCGCCGTGCTTGTAGAGCGTTTCCTGCCGATGCCCTGCCTGACCGGCTTCGAGTTCGTGCCGAAGGTTTGCCGTCACTTCGTCCAGGTCATACGGGTGTTGCGGCGGCGCGAAGCGATCTCTGGCATGTTGCCGCAACCGATCGGACTCGGGGATTTCTGGTCGGGTCGGTGCGGATCGTTCATCTGACATGGGAATTGTCCTTCATTAAATGTCGGCGACCGAATGGGAGCGAGCATGTTGGGGCAATCGCAGGGCGATTTCTTGCTCGACCGGTGTGGTTCAAGCCATTTTGAATGCGGCATGGAGCAACAAATGAACGCCCGGCAGGTGCAAGCACACTGCCGGGCGCGGGATTGAGTGGACAATTGCGGCTCTTATTCAATCACACGAACCACAGCCGTTGCGTTTGGCCTGTTCGGGCCGGACGCGATCCCATGCATCGCGGGAAGCGGCCTTGGCGCGATCCCAGGTCAGACGAGACTTGCCTCTGGCCTTTTCCCAGCCGCTGGCGAGATCGGCTTCATCCTTGGCGAAGTCCCTGGCGTGGTTCTCCCAGCCATAGCGATAGGCGGGAGCGTAGTCTTCATAGCCCATGAACCTGTCGTAATAGGAACGGTTCTTATGCTCGGTTCGCCAATAGGTGTCTTCGACGGTGGGATCGATCGCTTCGGCGACGGCTTTGCCGCCAAGGCCGCCGGCAACAGCGCCGATGACTCCGCCGGCGATGGCGCCGACTGGTCCGGCAACGACCGCGCCGACTGCCGCGCCTGCAACACCGGCGCCGGCGGCGCCGATGCCTGTGCCGACGGGATGTGCGCCGTGCGTTCCGCTGATGGGATCGCGATTGGCGTCAGGGGTTCTGGTCTCGCGGGTTTTGGTGATGGGCGTGTGGGTGTGTTCTGGTTCGTTCATGTGCAGATCTCCTTCGTGTAAACGGCGTCGCTTGTGCAGCGTCGCAATTGTTCACGGCGCAGCCATGAAACATAAGCCGAAGTTGTCTTTGGAGACATAAGTACTTTGCCCCAATCTGCGCGCGCGAACGTGCGTGAATGACTCACCCGGTGTGTTTCGCGCCGTTTCTGGCGCGGATTGCTGAGCGCGCTGCGAAATTGCGTTGACTTGGTCATCGCTCACTCATTCAATCGTTGAAAGACAAAGGAGTTCGCCATGCTGATGCTCATCGTGCTTATCCTTGTAATTCTCTTCCTGTTCGGAGGCAGCGCCTATTCCAAGGGTCCATATCGCGGCGGTGGGATCGGCCTGGGCACTATTTTGCTGATTGTGCTGATCCTGTGGGTGGTGGGCGCGTTCGGCTCGCGGCCGTTTTAGGGAAGGCAGCGCGTGGATTCAGTCATTTGCAGATGGGTTGGTTGAGCGGCGGCGCGCTACTGGAACAGCGCGCCGCCGTCAGCGGGTTCTGAAGGATCGAACTCGCCATCGGCGAGCGGTTTTACATTCACGTTACAACCGCAACCGGCCGCCTTGGTACAGTCTCTTCATGAAGAACATGTTGCGGAATAGCGTCTTGCCTGGGCTGCTGGTGATGGTGGCCGCGTGTGCGGGGCCAACCAGGACGGATACGCCGCAAAGCACGCCGAAGGTTGCTGCGGGGATGCCACCTCGACCGCAGGTGTCGCTGCTGCGCGACTTTGACCCCTATTTCACAGAAAGCACCGGCTCCGCTTCCCCTGACGGTCCCAACAGCATCACGCGCAACATTCTGCAGGATCGCAATGGCACGTTCTGGTTTGCATCGTGGGAAGGCATCATCAGTTACGACGGCAAGACGTTCACCAATCACACGAACAAAGACCGCTTGCGGCGATATCACACTTTTGCGGTGCATGAGGATCGCAAGGGCAACCTCTGGTTTGGCACCATTGGCGCGGGCATCTACCTCTATGACGGCAAGACGTTCCGCAATTTCACCGCCAATGACGGGCTGGCCAATGACCGCGTTGGTTGCATCATGGAAGATTCCAAGGGCATCATCTGGATTGGAACCGAAAAGGGCATCAGTTGTTTCGATGGCAAGGCGTTTCGCAACTTCACCGCGAAGGAAGGTTTGATCAGCGGCGATGTGAACTCCATCATTGAAGACCGCAAGGGTCGCATGTGGATCGGCACGCGCGGCGATTCCTACATCTACAACGGCACCACCTTCGCCCCCATCACCAACCACGATGGCCTGACGTTTCAGAACATTCGCTGCATCATTCAAGACCGGAAAGGCAACATTTGGTGGGGCGGTAACGACGGACTGTGGCGATTCGATGGCGCCACCTACACCCAACTTTCCACAAAGTTTGGAGGCTACATCTACGAAGCCCGCGATGGAAACATTTGGGTCAGCGCCATGGACGGCCCGCAAGGCTATGACATGTCGCTGTACCGAGTTGATTCTGACACACCACACACTGGCAAGGACAATCTCACGATAGTTCACGATGAAGCCGGACAAGTCTTTGGCATTGTGGAAGATGCAGATGGCAACATCTGGTTCGGCACTGAACAAGGCGTGACTCGGTTTGATGGCAAGACGTTCAAACGATTCAACCGGTAAGTTGCTGCATGGACGAACTCGCCATCACCCCAGCGCGGCACTGCCCGCCACATAGCCGCTGGCCCAGGCCCATTGGAAGTTGTAGCCGCCGATGCGGCCATCGACATCGCAGATTTCGCCGATGATGTGCAGACCGGGGCAGATTCGCGATTCCATTGTTTCCAGTTTGATTTCTGCAAGCGGCACGCCGCCTGCGGTGACCTCTGCGTGCACAAAGCCACGGTCGCCGGTGATGGGCAGGGGCAGTTGCGTGATGATGGCAGCGAAGGCGCGGCGTTTGTCGCGCACCAGTGTGTGGGCTGGTGCGCTGGCATCCACCGCTGCTGCATCGCACAACGCCTTGGCCAATCGCTCGGGCAATCCCGATTCGCGCAGCCAGCGTCCGCAACTGATTTTCCCCAGACTCGCCAAAGCCCGATCGGCCGTTTCCATTGTTTCATCGGGCAGCCAGTTGATGATCAACTGCGTGGCGGGATCATGCGTTCTGGCATCGGTGTAGTAGCGGCTGATATCCAGCACGCTGGGGCCGGAGAGGCCAAAGTGCGTGCAGAGTGTGGAATCGGTGAAGGCGTGGAGTTTTCTGCCGGTGCCGGTGCGGACTTCCAGTGTTGCGATCGCAGACAAGCCGCTCAAGCTGCAGATGAAGTGATTGCCCGGCAGCGTCAGCGGCACCAGCGCGGGAAAGACGCGCCCGTTGGCAGGTTCAATCGAGTGGCCGAGACTGCGAGCGATCGAATAGCCATGGCCATCGGAACCGGTCTTGGGAAGACTTTTGCCGCCGGTTGCGAGAATGAGGCGCTTCGCAGCGATCTGTCCTGAAGGGCCGGTGATGATGAACGGAAATGGGCCGGATGCTTTCTTCACTGCTTCTACCCGCCAGGGATTGCAGATTTCCACACCTGCCGCTTGCACTGCGTTGATCAGCGCCTCGAGAACGGTCCTGGCCTTGTCTGTGGTGGGAAACAGTTTGCCGGTGTCTTCTCGTTTGAGGTCAACGCCCAGCTCACGAAAGAACTCAATTGTCTGCGGCACATCGAAGCGCCTTAGCACTTTCCTGATCGCATTGGGTGAAGACCCCGCAAAGGCGCGTTCATCAACGACATCATGGGTGACGTTGCATCTTCCGCCGCCTGCGACAAGTATTTTTGCGCCGAGTGATTTCGCGCCATCCAGGAGAACAATGAGAGGTTGATCGCTGTTCTCGCTGCCTCCACCGGTCCCTGCGCCACCGTTACGCCCCGCACCAGCCGTACGGCCAGCCCAGATTGCCGCCATGAGGCCTGCCGCTCCCGCGCCGATAATGGCAATGTCCACGTTTTTTTCACTCACCTGGGCAGTGTAGTTTCAGCCGGGCGGTTTCGTAATGTATGCTCGTTGAACCGGCCTGGGCATGGCAGCGTATCGTTGATCGCTGGCGTGGCGCGGTTGGTCGATCGCAGGGGTCCGTATCAGGAGGCTTTGCATGAGTGAGGAACAGACTGAAACTGCGGTTGAGGCCGCCAAGCCATCGTGGTGGCGTCGGTTGTGGAGCGCGTGGATCAAACCCGTGGGCGCAGCGGTGCTGGTGGTGATGACGCTGCGCTCTGCGGTGGCGGACTGGAACGATGTGCCAAGTCAATCGATGGAGCCGACGATCCTCGTAGGCGATCGCATCTTCGTCAACAAACTTGCCTACGACCTGAAGGTTCCTTTCACGACCTGGCGACTGGCGCGATGGGGCGATCCGCAGCCCGGCGACATTGTGATCTTCTTCGCACCGCAATCCGGCAAGCGGATGGTCAAACGAGTTGTGGGCGGTCCCGGCGATGTGATCCTGCTGCGCGACAATCAGTTGTACGTGAACGGCACGTTGCTGCAGTACCAGCCCTACACCCCGGCCAATTTTGATCCCAGGGATTTATCCGATCCCGCTCCTTTCATCTTTGCGATGGAGAAGCTCGGCCTCACGGATCACGCCGTCATGGCTCAACCCGGTCGAGTCGCCCAGCGGACTTTCGGACCGATCACCATTCCGCCTGATCAATACTTCATGATGGGCGACAACCGCGACAACAGCGGCGATTCGCGCGTGTTTGGGTTTGTGCCGCGCGATCAGATCGTCGGCAAGGCGGTGGCGCTGGCGTTTTCGCTGGATCAACATCAAAGCTACGCGCCGCGCTGGGGCCGGTTCTTTCGTGGGCTCGATTAACGGCTTTTCCGGCATGAGCGATGTTCTGGCTGATTCGCTAGAACAACTTCCACAAGACTGGAATCATGCCCTTGTTGTGCAGCATTTGCAGCACATCCTCCATCAGGGGGATCAAGACAGCCACCGCCGAACCCGCAATGGCGTGTTTCAGCATCTTTGTGGAAATCACCAATGATTCACGTTCGTGAAAGTTGCGAAACCGGAACAGAAATCGCGGCACACGACTTCGGTACGCCTCAAACGGCGCACCGAAAATCTCCGCAAGGTGCCGCTCTTCTGAAATGATCATCGCAGCGTGAATCGGCACCAGGAACAGCACGGTCATTGCCAGCAGCAGGATGTTTTCCAGACAGAGCGATGCACCAATAGCCAACAGCATCGTCCCCACATAGAGGGGATTTCTGCACATGGAAAACGGGCCATCTGTTATCAGTTCAGTGCTCTTGTGACCGCCGATGTGCAGCGTCGCCCACAACCGCAGCGCCACACCCACCATGAGAAACACATAGCCGATGCTTTCCAGCAACAGTTCCGGCATGGAATCATCCGGCCACGATCTCCAACCGAATATCGCCACAAACACAAATGGAACGAACGCCAGCCGCATCAACCGAATGCGCAGATGCCGCATCCGACGGTGCTTGTCGCTTTGTTGTTGATGCTCGTCGGCTGCAGACATGCTCGCTCCGATCCAACTCACTCTTCCTCTTCGTGTGGCTTGAACGCCGCGATCACGGCTTGCTGCACGTTGGGCGGCGTGCGCTCATCATGACTGTATTCCATCGAATACGAGCCCGCGCCCGCGCTCATTGACTTCAACTGGCTGGAATAATTCATCATCTCCGCCAGCGGCGCTTCGGCCGTCACCACCGCCTGGTTGCCCGGCAGCATGTCGGTCCCCAAAATCCTTCCGCGCTTGCCAGACATATCCGCCGAAACATCGCCGATCATGTCCACCGGCACCGTGATCTCCAACTTCACATAAGGCTCCAGCAGCACCGGCTTAGCTTTGTGAATGGCATCAATGAA
>CAZWJR010000186.1:0-2543 GCA_964634655.1 uncultured Isosphaeraceae bacterium
GAGACCTTCGCGGATGGCGTATCGGACCAATTCGCCACGATCGTGAAGATCGAGTTTCTTCATGATCAATTCACGGTGGCCATCGATGGTTTTTGGGCTGCGGGATAGAGATTTGGCGATTTCGATGCGGGACATGCCTCGGCCGATGAGGCGGAGCACTTCCTGCTCGCGCGGGGTGAGAAGGTCGAGTTTGGATTTGGGCGTCTTGTCGGTACCGGGTTTCCTGCCAATGGTCGGCTGGCATCGCTCCTGAACTTTGGGGCCGAGGGCGAACTCGCCTGCAGCGACTTTGCGAATGCCTGCGACTATTTCGTTCATTTCATCGCTCTTGCAGAAGTAGCCCCACGCGCCGGCTTTGTAGGCGGCTTCGATGTAATGATCGCGGATGTAAGCGCTGAGCATGATGACGCGAACGTTCTCGTTCTGACGCCGAAGTTCAGAAAGCGCATCGAAGGGGTCCGGCCCCGGCATCTCGATGTCCAACAGCACAATTTGTGCGCGGGCTCGTTTGGCTTCATCCACCAGGTTTTCAGCGGTGGACAGACGCCCAACAATTTCAAAGTCAGGCTCAAGGGCGAAACGCGCTCCGAGGCCTTCAACAAGGAACGCATGATCATCGACGCAGAGGATGCGAATTTTGTTACTGGTCATGAAGTTGTACTCCTTATGGATTGAAGTGCAAGGCCCAGCGTTTGTTTTATCAATTCGAGATTGGTGGTATCTTCGATTGTGGAAACTCCCAATTCGGCCCATTCCCCATCGGCAGCCCCGAAGAAAATGATACGTCTGTGCCGGCCAAGATTGAGATACTCTCTGGCGATGTGAGGGCTGACAGTACCGGGTTCAAGAATCCACAGTGGAGTGTGAGGGGCCTGGGATTGCGTTCCCAATTCTGCCGCGAATCCGGACGCTTGCAGGATGGCGGAGACAAACGAAGCGATGCGGCGATCGCGAATTGACACCGTCGCCACACGTTGCGCACCGTTGTTTGTCCGCGATGATCTGTTGGCATGACGATCGGCTGGGACCGTGAGGGTCACGGTAGTGCCGGCGCCCAATTGAGATTGAATCTCCACTGATCCGCCGGCTGCCTGGGTCACGCCACGAACAAGAGAAAGGCCGAGCCCGGTGCCGAGGCCGCGTTTCTTGGTTGTGAAGAACGGGTCCAGGGCATGTTCCTTGACTTCCGGCGACATTCCGTGGCCGGTATCGCTTACGGACAGGATGACGGCGAATTCCGACGGCGCGGGGCGGGCGACGAATTTCACAACACCTTCGTGATGGATTGCTTCGCTAGCGTTGACGACGAGATTGAGTATGGCCTGGGTCAGCCGGTGCGGAGCCAGACAGATATCGGGAAGGTTCTGGGAGAATTCAACTTGAAAGCGAATCTGTTTGGGGACCGCCTTGGTCAGGAGCGGCCCAACTTGCTTCCACCATTCCACAATGTTCGTACGACCAGCGGAGGCCTCCGCATCGTCAGGGTCCAGGGCAAGGAGATGCAGGCCATCAGAGAGTTGCTGTAGATATGCGACGGAACGGCGCACGGCCTGGAACTGTTCATTGGCGTGAGGCGGCAATTCTGCGGCGTCCAAGGCATCCAGGCGGGCGCGGATTGGCAGGAGGACGTTGTTCATGTCATGCCCGAGCCCGGCAGCGAGCGTGCCGATTGAAGCCAGGCGATCCGCCTGCCGAAGTTGGTTGTGAGAGGCTTCCAATTCCGCGGTTCTTCGCCTGACCATTTCTTCGAGATTGGCTCGATGTTTTGTGAGTTCATCTTCCACAACTTTGCGTTCTGAAATGTCGTGAATGATTCCCATGAACCATGGTTCAGACTCGCCGGGGATATCGACTCGAGACACGGACAATTCGATGGGGAACTCTGTTCCGTCCTTTCGCACGGCATGGAATTCGCGTGTCCTTCCCAGGATGTTGGTCTTGTGGGTTCGGCGATAATTCGCCAGATAGGTGTCGTGAGCGGAGCGGTGCGGATCCGGCATCAGCAAGCGAACGTTCTGGCCAATGACCTCATGAGGCTTCCAACCGAATACCCGTTCAAGGGAGTTGCTGGCGGATTGAACGACGCCATGCGCATCGATCGTGATGATTGGATCGAGAGCTGACGCGAGAACAGCGCGATATTCGGCGATGGTGCGCTCGGAAGCAGACTTGGCGGGAACGGAGTTGGAGGGCGTGCGGGGCATTGGAGATTTGGTTGATTCGCTGTGATGCGTGACGTGCTGTTGTTGCTATTCCTGCCGCCAATGGCGCTGCATTTCGAGGAAGGTGAACGAGGCGGACCACGCGACGAGCACCAGACCGGCCAATGCTTCAGCGCCGGCAAGCACACGAATGGGTCCGACGGGAACGAGATCGCCAAACCCAACCGATGTGTATGTTGAAACGGAGAAATACACGTAATCGAAGGGGCCTTCACTGACATCGCCGCGGAGCTGGCCGAGGCCGATTCGGCCATCGGTGATGAAAAAACCAAGAGCGAATACCCAGACCTCCACAAAGTGCGCGAGCAGGACGCCGAAGAT
>CAZWJR010000186.1:2553-6277 GCA_964634655.1 uncultured Isosphaeraceae bacterium
CGCCAGAAGGTCGGCGCCGAAAGCGAGTCCTGCGATCAGACCGATGACGCGCGCACGAGGTCTGGCGTGCAATCGAGGAAGGATTTTGGAGATGCCGCGTAACGCCTCGTAGTGGATCAAGACGCAGACGACCATCATCACACACGCCAGAGCAATCATGAGCGCCTGTGCCCATGCGTCGCCTACGTGTGTAATGGAACGGCGCTCATCGGGCGTGTCTTCGGGGTCGCTGACTGGAGGGGTGTCGATCTTGCCTGCCCGTGAATCTTGCAACTCTCCAGCCGCTCGATTTTCCGTCGCACCGGCAGAAGCGGGGCTGCAGGCAATCAGAATCAAGGCCGTTGCAATGGATAGGAACAAACCCCAAGCAAACCCGTGGCAAGCGAGTGACCGGGAGGCGCTTGTGTCCTTGAGATGCTGGCCCATGTGAGAATTCTAGTCGACCGCTAATCGCCGCTCATGTTTCTGCCATCCCGCGGCGGGGTTTGGCCGAACAGGACCCTCGATCATTCAGCGGCATCACGGGCATCGGCGATGGAGGCAAGGATCAGAGGCATGCCGATGAAAATCATCATTAGCCATGCAATGCACGCCCCGGGCAAGACGAGGCCGGATTTGAGGGAAACGGTTGCGGCGATTCCGCCACCAACGCCCATGAATCCGACAATCGTGGCGCCAAGTTTGATTGACCTTGCCAAGTGGCTCGTGCTCACTTCAGGCTCCGGCGATCGTGTTGCGTCGTCGGCTTCGATTGAGGGAGAAGATTCCATCTGCTGGTGAGATGAGCGAATCGGCTGCGATTGCGATGGAAGGCCGAAGTGTGAAAAGTTGATTGCATTGGCGGACATAGTGTGGTCTCCAAACAGTCGGGCAGTCGGGAAGAAAGCCATCGGCTGGAGATATATGTACGTTTGTTTTGGAAGCGGGAACACCCGGATTTCACCCTGTTGCAACGCGGAATGGCGTGCCAAGGCGAGGAATCAGGACGGGGCAAATTCCCTGTGGTTTGCCGCTGCGGCAGACGTTAGGCTTGGAACAAGGCGTTGCGTTGCAGCCCCTTGCCAAACGCTCCCGAAAGGAATCGTTGCCTCATGTGCACTGGTCAAACGTGTGAACGATGTGGGGTGGCGGCCACGATGTCGCAGATCCGGCAAACGCAAACTATTTCCGACACTGCGGCGATTCGCAGGATTCTTGTCGGGGTTGATTTTTCCGAGAATTCGGCGAGCGCGTTGACGTGGGCGACCGACCTTGCCAACTCGCGGCGCGCCAAGATCATCCTCGCGCACTCCATTGAGGGACGCCTGCCCGGCGATAATCCAGCCAGCGAATTGCTTCTTCAGGAAGTGCGGCAGCGGCTGGATTCGCTGCAGGGGCTCATCAAGGCCTGTGGCATCGATGGGAAAAGTGAATCGCGCAGCGGCCCGGCGTGGCAGGTAATTCCGAAGATTGCTCGCGACAACGCCGCTGATTTGATTGTGCTGGGCGCGCACGGAAAGACGGATTTCAAGGAACGATTCCTTGGCAGCACCGCGACCCGCATCATCCAATCCACATCAATTCCAGTGGTCATTATTCATCGCGACAGGGCACCGGTACTGGGTTCGAGGAAGACCATCCTTGTTGCCACGGATTTTTCTGATGAGTCCGCATTGGCGACCAACATGGCAATTCGCCTGTCGCAGAAGTGCGACCAGCCGACCAGGATTATTCTGTTTCATGCGGTGCCATTTCCCGTCAACAACGACTATTCGGGGGCTCCGGTTGCGGTTCCACGGTTTTGGGATGAGGCGATGCAGTGTGGAATCCGCCAGATGGAGCGTCTGGCCAACGGCATTCGCGCGGATTCGCTTCTAGTGGAAATGAAGATAGTGCCGGGGGATCCAGCGGATGCGATCCTTAGATACGCGGCGGAGAGTCATGCCGATCTCATTGCGATGGGTTCTCAAGGATATACGGGAATCCATCGGCTGCTCATGGGCAGCACGGCGGCGCGTGTGCTGCGCCATTCCAGTTGCCCGGTGCTGGTTGTTCGCAAGCCTGAATCGTGTGATTCTGATGAACCGCGCCGGGCATGATGTGTTTTGTCCTGTGCTGATGCGCACCTGGGATTCACAGGCTTGTTTTCTCGGAGATACGCTTCACCCAAAGTAGGGAGTCTTTCCATGAACGCCCGCGTTTTGAATGTCACAACACTTGCCTGTTTCGTACTGTTGTTGGGGTGCAATCACAACCGTGAACATGGCGCTTCAACAACGGCCCCAGCAGCGACTGCACGGATGATTGAGCCCGGTGATGACCAGTACGAGGTGCCAGTGCCGCGGGATTCGGTTTCGAAAGTCATGCAAGCCAAGTTGGCGCATGCGCAGGCGGTTCTGGAGGGACTCGCTTTGTCAGACTTCAATCAGATTGAAGGGAACGCAAAGGCTCTGAAGCGAATCAGCGAGGGCGGCGACTGGCTGAAACAGGAGTCGGCGGCGTATTTTGAGTTCAGCGCGGAGTTCCGAAGAGTGTGTGACGATTTGGTCAGTCATGCAGGGGCCAGGAATTTGCATGCTGTGGCAGCCGATTATTCTCGTCTGACGAATTCCTGTGTTTCGTGTCATTCATACTTGCGGATGGAGCGCCAAACAAAAGACATGCCGGGGAGGATTTCCATGGTGACGGGTCTTCTGAATGACTGAACGATGACCAGCCCCAGGGGATTGAGGCGACTGGGACAGGCAATATCGGGTGGAAGCGCTGCTCAATCAGCCGTTGGGTGAGTTGACCGCCGGACCTTGTGAAGAACGGTGCCGCGGTGGGGTTTGGATCTCGGCGAAGGGATAGGGGTCGTTTTTCAGACTTTTCGCGATTCTGCCGATGGATGCTATTGTCTATCGGACTCTTCATGAGCAAATATCGCGTTTCACTATTGACTTGTGCGGCACTGGCACTGGGTGCAGCGCAATCGCTGGCGGCCGAAGATCGTTTGGCGGAGCCGCCCGCGGCGGATTCTTCGAATGCAGGTACGGATGCGCTGGCGACGTTTCGCTCGCCTTTGCTGCGCGAAGGCAGCCACATTGTTGAGGCGCGAGCGAGGTTGGAGCATGACGCGGCGCGTGGAGTATGGAATCTGGTGATTGAACAGGCCAACGCAAGGGTTCCTGCGCCGCGGTTGCGGTTGATGCCATGCACGCGGCTTTCGGAGATGCAGCGATTGGTGGAGGCTTCGCCGGAACGGCAGGTTGTTTTTTCGGTGAACGGACCGGTGTTTGTTTTTCGTGGTGCGAACTATGTGCTTCCCACGCATGCACCGGTTCTGGTTGAGCAGGAGACTGTTTCGCCGAAGCCGCCGGAGTCAACGACACCACCCAATGCAGCACCGGGGGTTGAGCCTCCTGGTGCATCACCAACGGACGAGAAGCCTGGAATCGAATCTGCGGGTCACGCTGCGGATAGCGCGGCAGAGATCATGCAGGAACTGGAGAAGGCTGCTGGCGCGTTGACGCACAACCCGACGGCTGTTGAACCGCGAACTGATCGCGCGACGTCAAGTGTCACTTCTACGCAAGCCAATCGCACGGTAGCAGGTGCAACGGCGGCAAACCGAACGGGAAAACTTCTGCCGGAGGAAAGTTCGTTGGTGAACCGGCGCGGCAAGATTGCGCGCGAGAGCGGTGGCGGATGGATGTTTGTGTTTGATGCGGATGCGTCGGGGTTGGCTGATCCGCCGGTGCGTCTT
>CAZWJR010000187.1:0-6273 GCA_964634655.1 uncultured Isosphaeraceae bacterium
CTGGACCACTCGTGGAGGACGCTGATGACAGACTATCACAACGCATCTCTCGAATCGCAATTGGACGGAGAATACGCCGCAGGCGCCTACGGTCCGGGCACCACTTCCGGGTTGCAGCTTGGAATCGCGTTGAGGCCATCCTTTGGATTGAACTCCGTCTATCTGGGCGGCGATACCGCGCACGGCGATCCGATCTTCAATCCGTGGACCAATCCGCAGGGACGCATCGCAGCGCTTCGGGTTTCCGAAGTCAAGAGTCCGGCAAAGATCATCGTGTTTGCACCAACCCGAGCAACCGTTCCCCCTGCAAACCCCGGCACTTCGGTGACTCTCGGTTACATGGTTTTGAGCCCGCCCTATGCAAATTTCAACCGTGACACCCAAACCGCCCTGCTGCCGGAATGGTCATTTGACGCGACCGGCCAGATCGTTTTCAACGGAATGGCGGCTGCCGCGGGCGTACCCAGTGATCGCCTCGGTCAAGGCAAGGTTCCGGTTTCGCATCTGGATGGCAGCGTTGGAATTGACCTGTGGGAAAGCATGGGACCAAGCGCCACGAATCCGAAGACACAGATGTCGCGCTGGTCGCCCTTTGCCGTCGGCGACAATTGATGTGTGTCAGATCGAACCGTGCGCTGCCAGCAGTTCGAGCAATTTTCGCACGGATTGCTCAATGCTCAATTCGTGCGTCTTCAAATGCAGTTCCGGCTTAAGCGGTTCTTCATAGGGATCATCAATGCCCGTGAATCCCTTCAACTCGCCCGCACGCGCTTTTTTGTACAGACCCTTGGGATCGCGCTGCTCCGCAACGCTGATGTCGCAATCTACGTACACCTCAAGAAACGGAAGTTTGGCGTCTTCGTGAAGTTTGCGAACCAGATCGCGGTCCGCGCGATACGGGCTGATGAAACTGGTGACGGTGATGATGCCTGCATCAGTAAAGAGTTTGGCAACCTCACCGATGCGGCGAATGTTCTCCGCACGATCCGCAGCGGAGAATCCCAGGTTCTTGTTGAGACCCATGCGGATGTTGTCGCCATCCAACCGATACGCGTGGCGGCCCTGTTGCACGAGGACCTGTTCAAGCGCGACCGCGATGGTGCTCTTGCCGGAGGCGGATAGACCGGTCATCCAGAGCGTGACGCCCTTCTGGCCGAGGCTCTTTTGACGTTCCTCGCGGGTGACGGTTCCTTCGTGCCAGGTGATGTTGGTAGCGATTTGCTTGGCCATGTGTTTTTCCAATTTGGGGAAGGGAATGGTAGCGGGTGGAGATTTTTTGGCCAGTTCAAGAAAGACTTGACCATGGGCGAGTCGGTGCTAAACTGCAGCCAGCCATGAGTCTTCGCACGTTCAAATCGACGGACATGATGATGATGTCCATGACCAGCCCAGGCGCGGGAGTTTCCTGCGTGTGGATTGGTGTCGATCGCGACTGACCCTCCCACACAACCGCAGAAAACTGACTCCCTCGCCTGGGCCCCCGGAAGAACCGGCTGACCCGCGTCTGCTTTTCCATTTTGTTTTCATCCCGGGGAAACAGGGAGTTCAGTCATGTCTTATCGATTTGATACGCTCGTAATTCACGCCGGCCAGCCCAATGATGCGCTGACCGGATCGGTCGTCACGCCGATTCACCAGACGACGACGTTTGGGCAATCGGAATTGGAAGGAAGCCCGGAGTATTGCTATTCGCGCACGGGGAACCCGACGCGGCGGGCCCTTGAGGAAAATCTGGCGGCGTTGGAGGGCGCGCGATTTGGCCTGGCGTTTGCCAGCGGAATGGCAGCGGTGGATTGCCTGCTGCATTCGCTTTCCGCAGGCGATCACGTGGTGGCATCGCAGGATCTGTATGGCGGGTGCTACCGGATTTTCACGAAGATTTACCGACGATTCGGCGTGGAGTTTTCGCTGATCGACACCACCGATTTGCAGCAAGTTCGTGCGGCGATCAAGCCGAACACGAAGTTGCTGTGGCTGGAAACGCCTTCCAATCCGCTGCTGCGAATCACCGACATCGCGGCGTGCAGCGCGATTGCCAAGGCATGCGGCGTGAGGGTGGTGCTGGACAACACGTTTGCCACGCCACTGTTGCAGAAGCCGCTGGAGTTGGGTGTGGATATCGTGCTGCACTCGACGACGAAATACATCGGCGGACACTGTGATGTGCTGGGCGGCGCGCTGATCACGAACGATGCGGCGATCCATGAGGAATTGAAGTTTCTGCAGAATGCATGCGGAGCAGTGCCCGGGCCGCAGGATTGCTTTTTGCTGCTGCGTGGAATCAAGACGCTGCCGCTGCGGATTAGCAGGCACCTGGAAAACGCAGCGAAGATCGCGGAATTTCTGGAAGGTCACGATGCGGTGGAGCGCGTGATTTATCCGGGACTGGATTCGCACCCGCAGCATGAACTGGCCAAGCGGCAGATGACCGGCTTCGGCGCGATCATCAGCGTGGAACTGCGCGGCGGCGTGGAGGCAGTGCGACGATTCGTGCGAGGCGCGCGGCTGTGGACGCTGGCAGAAAGTCTGGGCGGCGTGAAGTCGCTGTTCTGCCACCCCACCACCATGACGCATGCTTCAGTGGACGCAGCGGAGCGGCGGCGCGTCGGCATCAGCGATGGATTGATCCGGCTCTCGGTCGGCATCGAGGACGCGCAGGATTTGATTGAGGACCTGGATCGCGGCTTGAGCCTGGCGACGTTTGGTGTCGAGGCACGAGAGGCGGTGCTCACGTGATTGACACTCTCGAACCAAGGACAAAGACGCGAGTGCTGAACGTGGCGCTGCTGGGCTGTGGCGTGGTAGGCAGTGAAGTGGCACGCCTGCTGATTGAGCAGCGGCACGAGATCGCAGAACGCAGCGGCATCGATGTGCGGCTGAAGAGGATTCTCGTGCGCGATTGCGGCCGGGATCGCGGCATCGATCGACGGTTGTTGACTGATCGATTCGAGGACGTGCTGCGCTCTGACGTTGATGCTGTGATCGAGGTTCTGGGCGGCCTTGAACCTGCGGGCGCGTACGTGGAACGATTGCTGGCCAGCGGCGTCAACGTGATCAGCGCGAACAAGACGCTTATCGCACATCGCGGCGAGCATCTGGCGCGAGTGGCTGCGGACAACGGCACGACCCTTGCGTATGAAGCCAGTGTGTGTGCGGCCGTGCCGGTGTTGAGCGCGTTGGGACGGATGAAGGGCGATGCGGTGCGATCGATCACGGGCATCGTGAACGGTGCGTGCAACTACATTCTTACGCGCATGACTGAAGCGGCGATCTCGCTGGAAGATGCGGTGAAGGAGGCACGCGAGCGCGGTCTGGTGGAACCGGATGCATCAGCGGATTTGAGCGGCCGGGACAGCGCGGAGAAGTTGTGCATTCTGGCTTCGATCGCTGGGTTTGGAAGCGTCTCGCCGAGCGAGGTTTCAGTGCGCGGGATTGAGGGAATCACGCGCAGCGACGTTCTGGCGGCGCGGCGGCAGGGATGCGTAATCAAGTTGATCGCAAGCGCGAACATTGAGGATGGATCGCTGGTGGCGCGCGTGTGTCCTACGTTTGTGCCGGAGCGGCATGCGCTGGCGGCGGTGAAACAGGAAAACAATGCGCTGACGATACAGAGTGATCTTGGCGGCGAATTGCTATTGCAGGGCAAAGGCGCGGGGCCGCGGCCCACGGCGGCGGCGATCTTGAGTGATTTGCTGCAGTCGGCCCCCTCACAGGCGGCGGCCTCTGGTTTGCGTGTGCCGGGATTGCGCACTTGTATCGTTGCGGCTCGTTCGGCCTCGCACCTTGGCCGATTCTTTGTGCGGCTACCGGTGATTCCTGAATTGCGGCGGCCGGAGCGGTTCCTGACGGTATTGCAGCAATTGGGCATCGCAATAACGGATGTTGAATTGAATCAGGAGGAACTGACGATCGTGACGCGCGAGACGACGGTTTCACAGGTGGAAGCGGCGATTGCGGCGCTTTCGTGCAGAGGATCGGCGGCTTTCGCGGCGGAGATTTCGCAGGGTGAGAGTTCGCGCGGTAGGCTGGTTGAGCAGGAACGGGTCGAGGCGATTGCGGCGTGAAGGATGTCGAGGGACTTCGTTTGGGCGCAAAGAAGCGCAAAGAAGAAATTGAGGAGGTTCTTGTGAGTTTGATTGCTGCTTTCATTGGATGTGTGGTCATCGGTCAGCCCGCGCCGGATGGAACGTGGCCGCCACCGATCCGTGCATTGCTCATCACAGGCCACAACAATCACAACTGGCAGTACACCAGCCGCGTTCACAAGGACACATTGGAAGCGACGGGCCGGTTTGTTGTGGACATTGCGGATACGCCCGGCGAGCGGTTGGCACAGGGCGGTGCGCTGCGGCGATACCAACTGTTCGTGCTGGATTACAACGACATGGGCAATCCCAAGCGTTGGGGTGAGGCGGCGGAGCGGAACTTTGAAGAGGCGGTCAAGAACGGCACTGGCGTGGTGGCGATTCACTCAGCCAACAATGCGTTCGAGGGCTGGGCCGAGTATGAGAAAATGATCGGCCTGATGTGGCGCGAGGGCACTGGGCATGGACGGTTTCACAAGTTTGGTGTGTCGATCACCGATCACGATCACCCGATTACGCGCGGCCTCGCTGGTTTTGCAGATCATCCGGATGAGCTGTATCACAAGCTGGTGAATTCACAAAAAGTGGATTTTCATGTGCTGGCAACGGCGCATTCTGCACCAGAAGCTGGCGGGACGGGGAACGATGAGCCGATGGCGATCACGCTGGAGTATGGCAAGGGGCGAGTGTTTGCGACGCCGTTGGGGCATGTGTGGGTGAACGCAACGGACACGAAGGGATCGATCTGCGATCCGAATTTCAAGATTCTGCTTTGCAGGGGCGCGGAATGGGCAGCGACGGGCGCGGTAACGCTTGGGACGCAGTGGAAGGATGTGCGGCCACACAACGTGCTGAATGAAGAGGAAAAGGCGTTGGGATGGGAACTGCTGTTCAACGGAACGGTGGCGGACAAACTGCGCGGGTTCAAGCAAGAAGGATTTCCGGCGAAGGGTTGGGAGATCAAGGATGGTGCCATCCATCACGTGAAGGGAGCCGAAGGCGGCGATCTTGTCACGGATGCGGATTTTGAGAACTTTGAATTTGTCTGCCAATGGAAGGTCTCTGCCGGTGGCAACAGCGGGATCATTTATCGCTGCGATGAGGAACACGAATACTCGTGGCAGACGGGTTTGGAGTTGCAGGTGCTGGATGATGCGGGGCACGCGGACGGCAAGAACGAAAAGACTCGCGCGGGGACGCTGTATGGATTGATCAAGTGCGCGACGGACGTGGCCCGGCCGGCGGGTGAGTGGAATGAGGCGCGGATTGTTGCCAAGGGCTCAAAGATCGAGCACTGGCTCAATGGTTACAAGGTTGTGGAGTGCGATCTGGACAGCGAGGCGTATCAGAAACTGCGCGCGGAAAGCAAGTTTGCGGCGATGGCGGATTTTGGCAGGAAGCGGCGCGGGCACATCGCGCTGCAGGATCATGGGGATGAGGTTTGGTTTCGGGATTTGAAGGTGCGAAAAGTGGAGTGAGAGATGCGGGGAATCTACGTTTCACTTGACGATTTTCACATTTTTGACGGTGACCACTAATACCGCGTTTTTTGGAATGCGATCAAGTTCCTTGTCGGCATAACAAAGGTGTGGTGAGGCTTTAAAGGTGCGTGTACCCCCTACGCGCATTCCCTCCAGACCATACCTGAACCCCGCGATCACCTCCCGATCGTTCAGAGCGAGTGTTCGCCATTCGTCTTGAACGAGTACATCGCCACCGCTCAGACGAATGTCATACAGCACACGAACTCGATCAGATTTGGCAACTACCGCACCTGTCCCAAGAGTTTCAGACATGATCTTGATGCCGGATTTTGACATGTCTCACTCGTCAGTTTGCACTTACGTCAACGGGGTTCTCCCTGGAACTGCCACGGCCGCGACTGCCAATTCTCCCATGACATAACTCGGAGGCGAAAGATCAAGTTTGGAATTCATCGCCTGCTCCCACGTCACGGTCTTACCGGTATAAGCGGACATGCGGCCCATGATGGCGGTGAGGGTGGAGTTGGCGACCTGTTTGGCTTCGTTGATTGGTTTGCCGGTGGTGATGGCTTTGATCAGATCGACGTGTTCCAGCACGTAGGGATTGTTGTTGGGCTGATCGAAGGTCCACGGAGTGGCGGCATCGATCTTGGCGCGGCCGGAGCTGGTGACGCATACGCCCTTGGCGCCGCGGATGACCTCCT
>CAZWJR010000188.1:0-724 GCA_964634655.1 uncultured Isosphaeraceae bacterium
CTTCTTGCAAGGCCCGCACCAGGTCGCCCAGAACTCAACCACGTACACCTTGCCATCCTCAAACTTCGCAACCTTGTTGCCCTTGAGCCAGTGCTCGATATCAATGGGGCGGGCCGGGTCGCCAATGGTCAAAGGCTTGACTTCATCTTCAGTCGTCTTCGGTTTTTCAGTCTGACCAAACGCGGCGCTATTCAGCGCGATGACGGATGCGAACAAGAACGCGGACTTGGAAAACATGCTGGTGCTCCTTGTGTGAATATCGATCGATTCGCCAACGGCACACGCCGGCGCAGGGTACTCGAGTGCTGCCTGTACCCTTGATGATACCGGCTGGACCTTGCCCAGTGGCAAAAAAGAGTCCCACAACTTTCAATTGCTGTCCGATGGCCCCGTCACCGCAAAAGTCACGATGTCGTACCACGCATGGGCCGCGACCACGATTCCAAAGCCCCTCGCCATGTAAATCGCCCCGAAATACAACCCTGCGAGGAAGAAAAACGCCAATCGCTGCCCGGAGCCGTTCAGCGGGTGGTACCACGTAAAGGCCGCCGCAGATACCGCAATCGCCACCGCCGCCCCGATCCCGTTGGAGGCCTTTCCAAGGTCCACCAGAATCGTGTGCAGCACCGCGATCAGCAGCATGCGGAACATCAACTCCTCATACAGCCCCGCACCAAGACTGATCGCCACCTTGGACCAAAATCCCAACTCCGCCAGTGATTGT
>CAZWJR010000188.1:734-6272 GCA_964634655.1 uncultured Isosphaeraceae bacterium
TGTCCGCCGCTTCCACCGGCCGGCACAAACAGCCCAACCGCCAGCGCTCGCTGCAACACCTGCCCCAGCACCAGCAGCGGCAACGCCAAAGCCAGCGACTCTATTGCCATCACTCCCAGAGATTTCACATTGATCCACCATGGATCGCGGTTGAGCAGGTGCCACAACAGAAGCACCACCACCACCACAATCCCGCCCAGATAAAAACCGCTTGCTGGCTTCACGCTGAACGCCTGGAAAAAATCCAGCAGCGTGCGGTGCGCTTTGTTCGTCAGCACCTGATCGCCATGACGCAACAGCACGATCAGGCTTATCTCATACGCCAGGATCAGCGGCAGCAGGAAAACAAGGATCTGCAGCGGCCGCTTGGAAAGTTCAAAATACGACAACCGATCCATCGCCGTGCGACGGTTCGGTCGTGGTGTTTTTGATTTTGTGGAACGCACCGGCATGAGAGACTGGCCAGAATGTACCATTCCCGCCGCTTCACGCCCGTCGCGCAGAAAACAGATTTGCGGCAGTGGGGCTGGCCTCTGTGCCGGCCGAGCGCACTGACAGCTTCCCGCTCCACGTCAAATTTGTCCGCCACCTCCTACGTCAGGCGGGCTTCTTCGTTTTCATTTCCTTCAACCGCCGGGCCAGCCGGCTCTTGCGCCGGGCAGCAGTGTTGCGGTGAATGGTCTTGGTGCAGGCGATCTTGTCCAGCAGTGCGGAAGTCTTGCGAAACTCCTCTTCCGCGTTCTTCACGTTGTGATCATGCACCGCCGTGAGAAAACTCTTGATCTGATCCTTGACCCGGCGCTTCCTCCACAGGTTGCGGGAGTGCTTGACGGCGTCCTGACGCATGCGCTTCTTGGCTGAATTTGTATTGGGCACGATCGATTTTCCTGTGGTGAGTTTCGAGCCGGGTATTATCGTCGAAATTGGTGGAAAATCAACCCGCTCCCCCAGCCTCTCATTTGAGGCTTCCTCCGGACCCTGCTATCGTAGGGGCCCAAATCGCGGTTTTTGCCGCGGCAAGCGAGTGTAGCTCAATTGGATAGAGCATCGGCCTACGAAGCCGGAGGTTAAAGGTTCGAGTCCTTTCACTCGCGTTCCGTTCGTTTTCTGGCCATTGGCTCGGGGGCGCAAAACCATCCGATTTCGGGCCAAACAGCCGATAGTGGACATTCGGCCCGTCAAGCCGACGCAGCGCGCCGAGCGCGCTTAGGATGATCCCTTGCGTGGCGGATTGCCGGCCCAAGGGGTGCTCTGAACCCCGATACCGCCAGAACGCCAAGGATCGATTGATGCTCACTATGTCCCAGGCACCTTCCAAGACCGCTGAATCCGCCAAAGCCTCCCGGCCGCCACTCAAATCCATGAAACAGTGGTTGCGCGACATGCTGCTCATTCGTGAGTTTGAAGTCCGCTGCATGCAGGCCTACCAGAACAAGAAAATCGGCGGGTTCTGCCATGTGTACATCGGGCAGGAAGCCGTAGCCGTTGGCTGCACCGCCGCCGTCAACCCGGATGATCCAATCGTCACCGCCTACCGCGATCACGGCCACGCCCTGGCGCGCGGCATGGATCCCAAGTACTGCATGGCTGAAATGTTCGGCAAGATCGGCGGCTGTGCCAAGGGCAAGGGTGGCTCCATGCACATGTTTGACAAGCCGCACTGGATGTTCGGCGGCCACGGTATCGTCGGCGCCCAATCACCGCTCGGTGCTGGCCTTGCCTTCGCCACCAAGTACATCGATGAAGTCATCAACGGCGGAAAGTCCAAGAAAGTCACGCTCTGCTTCCTCGGCGACGGCGCGCTCAATCAAGGCGCGTTTCACGAAGCAATGAACCTCGCAGGCGTGTTGAATCTCCCCGTCATCTTCATCTGCGAGAACAACGGCTACTCCATGGGTACCGCCATCAGCCGCGGAACCACCATGGGTCACGACATCACAAGCAAGGCTATCGGCTACGGCATGGATAGCGCGGTCATCGAAGGCATGAACGTGTTGAGTGTTTACAACGGCATGAAGCCCGTCGTGGAAAAAGCCCGCCAAACCAGCCGCCCCGCATTTGTGGATATCCGCACCTACCGCTTCAAGGGCCACTCCATGTCCGATCCCCGCAAGTACCGGACAAGAGAGGAAGAAAACCAATACGAAGATCAGGACCCCATCGACAAACTCGCCGCCCATCTGACCGAGCAGCATGGCGTATCCAAAGAGGAATACGACCAGATGCTCAAAGATGTCCGCGATCAGGTGCGCCAAGCCGTGGAATGGGCCGAGCAATCACCCGTTCCACCAATCGAAGAGTTGTACAGGGACGTGTACGTGGAACAGTGGGGGCCGTACACGGGAACAAGTAAGCCAGAAATGCTCAAGGAGTGACGGCTGTCGGCTCTCAGCTGTCGGCCATCGGCAACTAGGTTACGCAAGAGAAACTCAATGCAGGACTTTCGGAAAATTGAAGTATGGCAGATCGCTCACCAACTCACGTTGAGCGTTTACAAGATCACGCGCGAATTCCCCACAGAAGAGCGATTTGGATTGACCAGTCAAATGCGACGATCAAGCGCATCAATCGCGGCCAACATCGCCGAAGGCTGCGTTCGCAGCAGTGATTCTGATTTTGCTCGATTCCTCTACAACTCTTTGGGGTCTGCATCAGAGCTGGAGTACTTTGCTCTGTTGTCCCGAGATCTCGGTTATTTCGATGAAGCCCGTTTTGAATTGATCGCAAGCGAATCCCAGAGAGTGAAGCGCATGCTCACGTCATTTATCCAACGATTGAAAACTGCACAGCCGACGGCCGATAGCCGACAGCGGATAGCCTCATGACCACCCGAGAAATCGAATTCCGCGACGCCATTCGCGAAGCCATGTCCGAAGAAATGCGGCGTGACAAGCGCGTCTTCCTCATGGGCGAAGAAGTCGCCCAGTACAACGGCGCGTACAAAGTCAGCCGTGGCATGCTGGAAGAATTCGGCCCGCAGCGCATCATCGACACACCCATTTCAGAATCCGGCTTTGCCGGTCTCGGCATCGGTGCAGCCATGCTGGGCCTTCGTCCGATCATTGAATTCATGAGTTGGTCGTTCAGTCTCGTCGCCGCTGATCCAATCCTCAACAACGCCCCAAAGATGCTCTACATGTCCGGCGGACAATTCGGCTGCCCCATCGTGTTTCGCGGCAACGACGGCGCGGGCGGCCAACTTGGTTCAACCCATTCATGGTGCGTGGAATCGCTCTTCTCCAACGTGCCAGGCCTGAAGATGGCAATCCCGTTCAATCCCTACGATGCCAAAGGTCTGATGAAGACCGCCATTCGTGATGACGATCCAGTGTTCTTTCTGGAAAGCGAACGATTGCTCTCCGTCAAAGGCGATGTCCCGCCTCCGGAAGAGGATTACACCATTCCCTTCGGCAAAGCCATCACTCGCAGAAAAGGCACCGATTGCACCATCGTCGGTTTCGGCCGCCCGCTGTATTTCTGCCTCGAAGCCGCCGAGGCCCTCGCCAAGGATGGCATCGAATGTGAAGTCATCGACGGCCGCACCATTCGGCCGCTGGATATCGATTCAATCGTCAACTCCGTCCGCAAGACCAACTATTGCGTCGTCGTCGATCAATCCTGGCCGTTTGCCTCCGTCGGTTCGGAGATCGCAGCGCAGGTCCACCAACGCTGTTTTGATGATCTGGATAATCACGTCTTCCGTGTCCACAGCGATGATGTTCCCGCGCCCTACGCCTACAACCTCGAACAGGAAATGCTGCCCAACGCACGCAAGATCACCGAAGCCGTCCGCGCCGCGACCTACAATGCGTGAGGAAATTTACGATTTACGATTGACGATTGACGATTGAAATCAGTTCACGCCCCGGTCGAGGTGGCGTCTGTTTTTCAATCGTCAATCGTCAATCGTCAATCTGAAATCGATATCCATGCCCATCACCATCACAATGCCGCGTCTTTCAGACACCATGGAGACCGGCACCGTCATCAAGTGGAACGTGAAGGAAGGCGATCAAGTCTCCTCCGGCGATGTCATTGCCGATATTGAAACCGACAAAGCCACCATGGAGTTGTCCGCCTACGACGATGGCGTGGTCACAAAACTCTCCGTGCCGGAAGGCAAGCCCGTCAGCGTCGGCACCGTCATCGCGGAAATGTCCGGCGAAGGTGAAAGCGCTCCATCCGCCGCCTCCACAGCAAAGCGACCGCCCGCTGCCTCACAAACCAAGAGCCAATCCGCTGCAAAGCCCGCCGAGAAGAAATCCACCGAACCTGCCGCCGATTCGGAAAATGCGGAAGTCGAATCCGCGCCGCTAAAACCAGCCCGTCCCGCCGCCAAAACCGAATCGCCGCGCCAAACCAAACCCGCCGCCGTCATCGACAAAGACATCATCGATGCCGAAACCAGCGATCACGAAGACCAACCTGCACCCCACGGCCGCACTCGCATTAGCCCCGTCGCCCGCCATCTGGCCGAAGAACACGAAATCGACCTCCGCTCCATCGAAGGCAGCGGTCCCGGCGGTCGCATCATCAAGCGCGATGTCCTCAAAGCCATTGATGGCGCCGCAGAAAACGTCGCCGCCGTTCCGCCTTCCGCCGCCGGCGATCAACGCTCCGCCATCAGCGTGCAGCGAAATCGCACCGAAGAAATCGTCGCCACGCGCGTTACTGCACCGGAACCCGAACTCCCCATGGGCGCACCCGGTGCCATGCGCGATCGCAGCATCCAACTCTCCGGCATGCGGCAAACCATCGCTCGCCGCCTGGTGGAATCCAAAACCACCATTCCCCATTACCAGGTCACCGCCACGTTCAACATGGATCCGCTGCTCGCCATGCGCACCCAATTGAACGAACAACTGCAGTCGCAAGGCGTGAAACTCTCCGTCAACGATTTTCTCGTCCGCGCCTGCGGCCTTGCCATGTACCGCCACCCGCTCTTCAACGCCAGTTGGGCCGGCGATCACATTGATGTCCACGGCGATATCAACATCGGCATCGCAATCTCACTCCCCGCAGAGCGCGGCGGCGGCCTCGTCGTCGCAACACTCCGCAACGCTGATCAAAAAAGTCTGCGTGTCATTTCCTTTGAAAGCAAAAACCTCGCCGAGAAAGCCCGCACTCGCGGCCTTTCCATCGATGAGATGAGCGATACCACCTTCACCATCTCCAACCTCGGCATGTTCGGCGTGGATAATTTCACCGCCATCATCAATCCGCCAAACTCCGCCATCCTCGCCGTCGGCGCCGCCATCGAAAAACCCGTCGTCCGAGATCACCAACTCACCATCGGCCACGAAATGAGCGGCACCCTAAGCTGCGATCACCGCGTTATTGATGGTGCCACCGCCGCCCAATACCTGCAAACGCTGCGGGAATTGATAGAAATCCCCGCCGGGCTAATCGTCTAAGTGATACGTGATAAGCGATAAGCAAACCCGGCTTCGCCGTTCGCTGATCGCCAATCGCTTCCTAAAACCCCCCAGATCGCATCACCTTCAAACTCTCCGGATACGGGTAACTCGCAAACACGCC
>CAZWJR010000189.1:0-6196 GCA_964634655.1 uncultured Isosphaeraceae bacterium
AGTGGCGAGACGGTTTGCGGGGTTGGACAAGAACGGTGCGCCGAAGCCACCATTATCAGCACAACAGTTTGCGGATGCGCTCAAGCGGGGTGATTTCGATCAGGCGGGAAAGGAATTGGATCGCCTGTTGGATGGGGAGGGGTTGAACGAAACGCAGAAGAAAGAGGCGGCGGAACATCTGCGAGAACTTGCATCGAAGATTGAGAAGGCAGATGAAACGACGGCCAAAAAGGCAGAGGATGCGCGCGAGCAAATGATTCAGAACCTGATGGAGCAGGGGATGGATGAAGAGACGGCGCGGGAGTTGGTGGAGAATCCGCCATCGGAGCAGGACCTTCAGCGAGAATTGAGCAAACAAAACATTGATGAGGAGACCGCGCGGCAGATGGCGAGCGATCTTCAGCAGCAGAAGCAAGAGCAGAAGGTGAATGAGCAGGCTGGTCGGGATGCGAAGGAAATTGAAGAATCGCTGAAACGAGCGGCGGAGGAGTTGAAGCCATCGTCATCGTCGAAGCCGAGAGAGTCGCAACAGCCTTCCGAGGAAAAGCGAATGCCGGAGAGTTCTGGGAAACAGGGGGAGCAATTAGACGAGCAGTCGCCGAAGGCTGAAGATGCGAGCGATGCGCAGAAGTCGCCACAGCAATCAAAAGGGGACAAGCAATCGGACGGGGCATCGAAGAACGAGAAGGCGGATGAGAAATCTGCTGAAGAGAATCAGCAGGGGAAATCACAGGCGGTATCGGATGAGTCTGGGCAGAAAGAGGAGAAATCGGGGCAGCAGCCTTCACCGCAGAATACGCAGGATTACAAATCCGCTGAACGGCGGGAAGAAGTGGCGCAAGGGAAAGAGACCGGGGAAACTCGCGAAGTGAAGCAGGAGGGCAAGCAAGAAGGCAATCAGCCCAATGGAATGGAGCCGGGGCGGCAAGAACAGCAGCGGCGGGCGACCCCTTCGCGATCGCAGGATCAGAAAACTTCTGCTGCGGAATCGGCGGATGAAAAATCGGCGAATGAGAAATCCGGCGGATCGAAACCATCGGATGCGCTGCGTCGGCTTGCTCAAAGGCGTGGCACTGCCGAGCAACAGCAGCAGTTGAGTGAGCGTTTGCGGGATGCAGCGCGCGAAGTGGCACAGGGCATGACACCGGAGCAGCGCGAGCAATGGGCAAAGCAGTGGCAGAAGGAACAGGGCAACGCCGGTGAACAATTCGGTGATAAGAATCGTCCGCCTTCGTTGGCGCAGCGGCCGTCAGGCGAAGGATCGCCGACGGGTGAGCCAGGTTCAATGAATGAATCGGACGGGTCAGAATCGCCGCCGCAGTTTGCGACGGAGGATTTGGATTTGCGCGGTAGGGAAACACCTTTTGCGAGCGATCAAGTGATCGCCAAGTGGTTGAGCGATCAAGCGACGAATGGATCGGCAGCGGAAGGGCGCTCGGCGCAGGCATCGGGACGAATTCAGAGTGCGCAGCAGATTGCGGAGCGAGCGGTGAATGAAACCGCGGTGCAGAAGCGGTATCACAAGGGGATTCAGCGGTACTTCGGGCGGTTGAATGAAACGGTGCGGAGGGCGTCATCGGATACACCGGAGCCAGCAGCATCATCCAAGCCGACAGCAACACCAATTGCGGTTCCGGACAAGCAGTGAGCCTGCGATTCGATCAGCCTTTGTTTCTTCTGTTGGCGGCGTTGGCGATTCCGCTGCTGTTTTTTGGTTGGCGGGCGCTTTCACTGACGGATGGGTTGCGGCGAGCGACGATTCTTGGATTGCGTGCGATGTTGGTGGTGGTGTTTGCGGTGATACTTGCCGGGCCTCGGATGTGGAAGGAGCACGATCATCTGACGATCATTGGAGTGCTGGACATCAGCGGATCGGTGCGGAGGTTTGCTGATTTTCCGCCGCTTTCGGAGGATGCAGGGCAACGGCGATCGAATCTTCAATACCTTCGTGATTGGTTTCGAAGCGCGACGCAGATCAAATCGCCGGATGACCGGTTTGGTTTGGTGGTGTTTGATGGCAAAGCGATTGCGGCACTGGCTCCGACGAGATCGCAGTACGTGGATGACAATCTGGATGTGCCGATTGCTCCGGGAACAAACATTGAGGATGCGCTTCGATTGGCGCGAGCGATGTTTCCGCCGGACACGGGCAAGCGATTGGCGCTGGTGACGGATGGGAATGAAACGGCCGGCAACGTGCTGGAGGCGATCAAGCGTTTCAACGGCGGGGACATTGACGAAGAAATTTCAGGTGCGGGAGCCAAGGCGCGGAGGAGTCAGCAGGGCGTCATTCCGATTGACGTGCTGCCGATTGCTTATCACATTGATCGAGATGTGCAGGTGGTGCGAGTGGAAGCACCGCCCACGGCGCAGCCGGGGCAAACGGTGACGGTGCGAATAGTTTTGGAATCGACCGCGCCGGTTGCGGGAAGTTTGAGTTTGCGCCGCGAGGGTCAGGTTGCGGATTTGAATGGCGGTGCGGCGGGCAATTCGCGACCTTTGGTGCTGCCAGCGGGGCAGTCTGTGCATGTGGCGCAGTTGACGCTTGGGGAGACACCGATTAATCGATTTGAAGCTGTGTTTGAGGCGGATGATCCGACGGACAATGTGTTGCCGGATAATGATCGGGCGGAGGCGTTTACGACGACGCCGGGCAGGGGTTCGGTACTGGTTGTGGATGCGGAAGCGGGGCGGCGGGAAAACGGACTGGCAACGCTGCTTGAGAATGCGGGGATCGTTGCGAAGGCGCAGTCGCCGCTGGAGTTTCCTGAAGATCTGCTATCGCTCCAGAATTACGATTTGATTGTGCTGGACAATATTGCGGCTCATGAATTGAACACGACGCAACAGGAATTGCTGGCGCGATATGTGAATGATCTGGGTGGCGGCTTGATTATGACGGGTGGGGAGAACAGTTTTGGTGCGGGAGGATGGAAGGGTTCGCCAGTGGCGGAATTGCTGCCGGTGGAACTTGATCCATCCAAGGAGTTGCGTTTGCCCACGGCAGCGCTGGTGCTGGTGCTGGACAAATCGGGTTCAATGAATCATCCGGTGGCTGGGGCAAGGGCGACCCAGCAACAGATTGCCAATGAAGGGGCGGCGCTTGCGATTGAATCGTTGCGATCGGAGAATCTGGTGGGGGTGATTTCGTTTGATTTGTTCGCCCACACGGTTGTGCCGCTGCAGCCGAACGTGGAGCCGAAGAAAATAGCGAACATGGTTCGGGCGATTACTGCGGAAGGCGGGACGAACCTGGAAGCGCCACTGCGGCAAGCGTATGACATGATCAAGGAAGCCAAGGTGGCGAAGAAACGGGTGGTGTTTTTGACGGATGGCCGCTCGGGTTCCGATGAGGGGCTGGAAGACCTGGCGCGAATGATGGCGGCTTCGGACATTCAACTGACAACAATTGCGGTGGGCGATGATGCGGACCACGAAGTGCTGGCGAAACTGGCGAAAGTCGGGGGAGGATCGTTTTATCCGGTGCGTGATCCGCGCAAGTTGCCTCGGGTGCTGTTGGATTCTGTGCAGATCATTAACAAGCCATTGGTGAAGGAGATTTCGTTTGTGCCGCGCGTGCTGCCAACCGGATCGACGTTGACGATCGGGATGGATGCCGCGCCGCCGCTGGAGGGGTTGATCATTACATCGGCGCGAAATGATGCGAAGGTTTCGCTGGAGATGGCTGACCCGGATGGCGAACCGCTGTTGGCACACTGGCAGATCGGACTTGGGCGTGTGGCGGCATTCACTTCGGCTGCGCCGGGAGCGAATACCTGGTCGCGGCAGTGGGAGGACTGGCCGACGTCTGCGACGTTCTGGACGCAACTGGTGCGAATGATTTCTCGGCCAGCGATGTCGCAAGATGCGGAAATAATCGTTGGGATTAATGGTGACCAACTCAATATCGCATTTGACATGGGTCCGGCCGATGCGTCGCGTGCAACTGAAGCAACGGCGACTATGTCTTATCTTCAGGTCGGCGGAATGGTGTATCGGCCCGATGGAACGACAGAGGCGGTGCGACTGCGGCAGACGGCCCCCGGACGGTATGAAGCGCGTGCAGATGCTGAACTTGCAGGTAATTATGTGGTGGCGTTGAGTCCTCGGCAGGGGACGCGATTGCTTTCGCCAGCGATTGGCGGGGTGAATCGCACGAGTAATCCGGAGTTTCGCAAGTATGTTTCCAATCTTGCGCTGCTGGAGGAAATTGTTCAGCAAACAGGTGGGCGGAAACTGAATGTTGCGGACCCCAGAGCGATTGGGTTGTTCGATCGTACGGGCATGGCACCGAGCGTTTCATCGTTGCCTGCGTGGCGAACGATCTTATGGTGGCTGCTAGCGTTGCTGTTGCTGGATGTGGCGAGTCGGCGATTGGCGTGGGATTCGCTGGTGGTGGGAGGTTTTGTGCGGAGAGTCCTGGAGCGGGTTACTCCCGCGCGGGTGCGTGGAGCCCAAGCGGCAGCCACTCTGGCTACGTTGCGACAAGTGAGTGAGGATGTTGGAACGCGACGAGAAAGCCGATCGGTGGCGGTGGAGCGATTGGAAGCCACTGAATCCGAGGCTTCGCTGACGGATTATCGAACGGCAGAGCAATTCGATTCAAAGGATGATGTGGCCGATTCGCGTTCGGAACCAAAGCGCGGGCCGGATGAATCAATGGTGGCTGATGCCTTGAATGCGTTTTTGGGTCGCGCGAAACAACCGCCGGCATCGAAGGGCGATGAGGCGAAGCCAGTCGATGCGGGTAAAATGGCGGTGGAGACGACGAGCAATTTGCTTGCAGCGAAACGGCGGGCGCGGGAACAGCAGCAGAAGAAAGACCAGAAATCGTCCGGCTAATCGCTTGCGCAGAATCGCACTTGCAGTTTTCAGCCCTTTTGACTTTCGTGCCAGGCTTTGAGCACTTTGGCTTCAGCCTCTGGTGTCATTCCGGCGCGGAGCTTGGTGAGGTCTTCGATTGTCGGCGGAGTTTCGCCTTTCTTTGTTGCGTCTTCGATCATCTGCATGCCGACGCGATTGCGGCGATCCAATTCTTTTGGCCACCATGTGAGCAAATCTTTGCACGTTTCAGTTGCTGAACGGAATTTCAATCCGGCTTTGACGGCTTTGGCGTTGGACCATGTGTGGAAGCCTGCGCTCTCGCCGCTGGCGGGTACCCAGATGGGTAGATCAATGGGATCCGGGGAGTCCTGAATATATTTGGCGCTAACCCATGTAACTCTTGTGTCGGCGGCCTGTTGTTGTTTATCGCAAGCGGTTTGACATGCAGCGAGAACTTCGCCCATTGTCAATTTCTTCTCCGGACCACAGGCGTTGAAAGAACCGGTGATGTTTTGTTCGGCGGTGTGAATCATCCATGCGGCGAGATCGCGGACATCAATGATTTGGATGGGATCGTCCTTGGTGCCGGGCGCGAGAATTTCGCCGCCGCGTTGAACTCGCAGTGGCCAATACGTGAAGCGATCGGTGGGATCGCCGGGCCCGACGATGAAGCCGGGGCGAATGATGGTAGTCTTGCCGGGATGGGCTGCTTCGGCGGCCTGTTCGCAAAGCGCCTTCAGGCCACCGTAATTCTGGTATTCATTTCCCATGGTCTCGACCGTGGGATCATCAAGCGTGGCGAGCGCGGCGGATTCATCGGCGCCGAGTACATCGTTTTTGGCATAGCAGGAAATGCTGGAGACGTAGATGTATTGCTTGACGCGCGGGGCGAGAAGTTCCGCGGAGGCTTTCACCATGCGGGGGTAGTAGCCACAGTCATCAAAGACGGCGTCCCACTCGCCGATTTCAAGCGCTTTGAGACCATCGCCTTTCTTGGGATCGCGATCGCCAATGAGGCGGGTGATTTCGCCGGGGAGTCTGCCGATGCGTTCTTCGGTCTTGCCGCGATTGAAGATGGTGACGGAGTGGCCGCGGGCCTGGGCAGCTTCAACGAGGGCGGGGCCAAGAAAGCCTGTGCCGCCGAGGATGAGAATGCTTTTTCCCGGTGAGAGAAAACGACGGGCGGTTGCGTGGGCGACATGGGTTCCGATGCCGCCGATGCCGAGCACCGCGCCAGCCGCAATTGAGGATTTCAGAAAAGTGCGACGACTCTTGAGATGTGAAGTCACTTTTGATGCATGTGAGTTTGGCATGGCAATGATACTCACGGCGGATACTGGGGTTGCAGGGGCTACCTGGATGATTCGCGGGG
>CAZWJR010000190.1:0-642 GCA_964634655.1 uncultured Isosphaeraceae bacterium
GATGGAAAAATGGGGGGGCATGGGGAGAGATGAGGCGGGAAGGCATTGAGGCAGGAAGGCATTGAGGCATGAAGGCATGGAGGCATTGAGGCAAAGGGCAGAGGGTTTGGACGGATAGCCGACGGCCTAGGGCCGATGGCCAAAAAAGGGTTCTTCTATTGAGGGGTGGAAGACGTTGGTTGCGCGCGCAGAATTGACATGTTTTGGTGGAATGTGGTGTTTTGCGGCGGAAAATCGCGTAAATATTTTTGAGAAAATTGCGGGATTTGTTTTTTGGGATGGCTCGGTTTTGCGCGCTGGGGACGGGGTCTGGTTTTGGGTATTCGGGTTTCTCACCCACCCCCTGGCCCCCTCCTCGCCACGGCGAGTCTTCGACCTCGATGGAGGGAGGAGGGCTTGGTCTTTCGCGATGTGGGGAGGGGAAGGGTAATTGCCTCGCTGGCGCGTCGGCCTGGTTGGTTTGTGATTGGAATTGCGATTGTTTTGAGTTCGGGGCTGCTTACTCACCTTGTGGCACACTTGCCACCCCACCCATGCCTCCCCGTCTAGCGAATGATTTGTCTTGACCGAATAGTTGCGAGATGTAGGCTTAGGTGATCGAGAACCACACGCGTCAATTTGATTGCATTTCTATGGGCCGAT
>CAZWJR010000190.1:652-6181 GCA_964634655.1 uncultured Isosphaeraceae bacterium
GCAAGAGTTGTCTTGAATGGACCGTCCTTGCAGCGGTGATGGCATTGGCCTGGTGGGGTGACTCAATGGTTTCCGCTGGATGCCCGCGGTATTCGGTCCAGATCATCAACGGCCCATGTGGTAATGACACAGTCTTCTATACAAACGGATCAAATTCGGCGGGCTTCGTCATAGGGGGATATGGGTGTCTGTTCTTTTCAAGTCGTCCGTTTATCTGGAGACCCGCTGGCGGCTTTTCATCAATTCCACTGCCTCCAAGTCGTCCGAACGGATGGGCGTCATCAGTGAACGACACCAATCTGGTGGTGGGGTCGATGAACAACGAATCCAACGGCGCTCCGCTGCATCCATTTCTATATCAGTATCCGAGTTCACAAGTAGTGGAGTTACCGTTGCTGCCCGGCGGAACTGAATCACAGGGGATAAGCATCAACCAAAGCGGTGTGGCTTGCGGATATTCGGGCGCAACTGGAGGAGGCTTGCACGCCGTGCTTTGGGATCCAGGGGTTGTTGCTCTCAATGTTCCAATTGGGCCAAGCAGCACTGCCAACAGCATCAACGACAAGAAACAGATCGTTGGCTGGATGGGTGTCGCGCCGTTTGCGCCGTATGTGTCGTATCCATTCTTGTGGGAGAATGGCACATGCACCCAGTTGAGCCTTCCGGCCAATGCTCAAGCGGGAGTTGCTACATCGATCAACAACGCAGGGTCGATCTGCGGGTATTACCGCATTGCGGACGTGAGGCGCACAGGATATCGCTTCCGAGCGGTGGTCTGGAAGAACGGCGAGATGATTGAGCTTGGCGTGCTCCCGGGATTTACGAGCAGTTACACAACCAGCATCAACGATGCTGGCGATGTGATTGGATCCTGCGCGGGAAATGGAAATGCTTATTATTTATGGCGATCCGGCACCATGTACCGGATCGATCAGTTGATCACACCCAACGTTGGGCTTTCCGATTTCGGCATTCGTTCAATCGACAGTAGCGGTGTTATTGTAGGTCATGCGAATCTGCATACGAAGGGCCTTGTGCTGACGCCCATTGCGGCAGTGATTGGCGACGTGAACTGTGATCAGGTTGTGAACGTCATTGATCTCTTGGCCGTAATTGGAGCGTGGGGCGGTTTGCCTTTTCAGGGCGGCGGCAATGGCGGGGACGGTTCAGGTTCGCCGGACCTCAACGGCGATGGCATGGTGGATGTGAATGATCTGCTTATGGTGATCAATCATTGGAGTTGATGGAGGGAATTGGTTCGGGGGGGAGCAGTGTTTGAACGGAGTGCGGTAACATTTTGTGCAAGACATCGATATCAGCGCGCGAATGCATGGGGCTGCCGCCCCCTGCGACCCCCGCCCGCCTAAGCGAGACGGAAGGCAATATTTGAAGCGTTGCGCAATCAAACTTGTTGTGTTGCTGGCGCTGGGGGCGGTTGTGAATGTTGCGGTGGCGTGGGGGTGCGTTTTGATTATTCCTTCGTTACAGGGACGTACGCGAACTGAGGGTTGGCTTGCGCCATCATCGCCGAGGAACCACCGTGGAAGAAATATTGATCACATCGTGGAACGCGCCGAATCCTTGGGCAATACGAGAAATCACGTCTATGGAGGCTATTCGGACCAAAATGGGAAGCGAATGCCCGAGGCTGCGGCGATCGTTCCGTATTGGTTTTCGTTTGAGACGTTCTACGATCTCTCTGGCGAGGAAGCGGTCATGAGCGTTAATGCAAGTGGGTGGCCGTTTCGATGCATGCTCTACCGGTGGTGCTGGACCAGAATGGTTGCGGTTGATACGCCAGCGACCGCTCCGGATGCAGTTACATTCATTCGAGGAATTGAGATACGCGATCTGCCGCATTTGCCACCCGTTGCGAGAACGGACTATCTGAATGCACTGCCTTGCCAACCCATTTGGCCGGGGTTTGTGTTGAACACGTTTTTTTATGTGGTGATTCTCTGGTTGCTTTTCGCCGTGCCTGGCGTTGTGCGCCGGCGCATCCGTATCAAGCGTGGGCAGTGTGCAGCGTGTGGATATCCGGTGGGGGTGAGCAGTGTTTGTACAGAGTGTGGCGTTGCGGTGGTGAGGGGCGAGGGGCAACCCTTACTTCACCGCGACGAGTCTGTGATCTAGGCCATTGCCTTCACGGGGAAGGGGAATTTGAGTGCGGCGGTGCGGATGGGCTCTGGCACCGCATTGTCATGCGGTGCTCATGGGCGTTTCGTTGTTTGGTTTGGCGATCGCGCGATTCCTTCGCCCCGGCCGGGGCGAGTGGCGGGCTGGGGATTGGTTTCCACGGGTTGCGCTGCGGTCGCTGGCGCGACCTTCGCTGCACCCGTGGCTACATTCCTGCGCCCCGTTGGGGCGAGGGCGGTTGGCGCATGTTCATGGGATCGGCGGGGCGAGAGGCGGGTTGGGGATTGGCTTCCACGGGTTGCCCTGCGGTCGCTGGACGCCGAACTTGACCAGAACCGAAATTTCGTTGGAGACTGGCGTCGGATGTTGAATATGAAAGCCGGCACCTCCGCATCCCAATAAGCCTGCCCAAGGAGCCCCACATGCTGTCCATTGCTGCTGCCATTGTGTCTGCCTGCATTGCCTTCTGTGCGCCTCCGACCGATGCCGCGATTGGTGCGGCGGCGGACAAGTTGGCGGCGCAGACGCTTTCCGAGACGGGGGCTGTTGGGCTTTCGGTGGCGGTCGCGCGCAACGGAAAGGTGATTCTTCGCAAGGGCTATGGACTGGCGGAGGTTGAGCATGAGGTGAAGGCGGATGGGGACTCCATGTTCCGCATGGGCTCAATCACAAAGCAGTTCACCGCTGCAGCCATCATGCGACTGGTTGAGCAGGGCAAGATCAACCTTGACGACCCGATCACCACGCACGTGCCAGGGTACAACACGCAGGGCCGCGAGATCACGGTTCGCCATCTGCTCACGCACACATCGGGGATCAAGAGTTACACGGAAATCAAGCGGATCATGGTGGAGGAGCCAGAGCGCGAGTTCACGCGCCATGAAATGCTGGAGATGGTGCAGAACGAGCCGCTGGCTTTTGAGCCGGGCACCAAATCCGTGTACTGCAACACCGGCTACTACCTGCTGGGCATGATCATCGAGAAGGTCAGCGGCAAAGGCTACTGCGAGTATCTGCAGGATGAGTTCTTTGGGCCGCTGGGTCTGGCGCACACGCGCTGCGATTCCAATACGGAGATTATCAAGGGCCGTGCGCAGGGCTACACCGTCGTGGAAGAGAAGGTGGTGAACGATCGCGGGCTGGCGTCGGGCACGCCGTTTGCGGCGGGTGGGCTTCTGGCTTCGGCGCATGACCTGGTGGTGTGGGCTGATGCGCTGGCTGCGGGCAAGGTGGTCTCCCCCGCGTCGTACAAACTGATGTCCACCCCGTTCAAACTCGCGGGCGGCGGCGCCACCGATTACGGATTCGGGCTGTTCATCGATTCGCTCGATGGCCACGCGCGCCTCCAGCACGGCGGCAACATCTTCGGATTTAACTCAATGTTGGCCCGATTCCCCGATGACGGCGTGACGGTCGCGGTGATATCCAACGGTCAGACGATCTCTGTCATCCGTATTGCCGAGACCCTTAGCCGCGAGGCGATTGGAATTTCCGAGCCTGCTGCGCCAGTGGCTGTGGCGATCTCCGAAGCGGAGGCGGTTCGGTGCGAAGGTGTGTACGCCTTCCCCGATACAGATTGGGAGATAACGATCGTCCGGCGCGGCGGCAAGCTGTTTTCACAGAGTCCCGGCGACCCTGATTCCGAGATGATATACCTGGGCAAGGGCGAATTCAGGATCTTGTTGTATGACAAGAGTGCGCGATTGGTCTTCGATCTGGCTGGCGACAAGCCAGCCCCGACTTTTGTTCTTCACGATAACGGGGCCGCCCTGACTGCGAAGCGGAAATAGCGCTGGTTGTGTGGGAGGAGTGAGGTTTGCACGGAGTGCGGGGCGGTGGTGGATTGCGGTGGATCACCCGGGGTCGCGTAGCGACCCGGCTATTGGGCTTGCACTTTTCGCCCAAGAAATTCGTTGCCTCTCACCCACCCCCTAGCCCCCTCCCTCAAGGGAGGGGGAACATATTTCACCGCTTAGCCGGGTTCAGTCTTTGACGGGTTTGAGGGCTTCTTCTAATGCGAGGAGGGAGTATGCGGTGACGAGGGCGGGGTCGCTTTCCATCCAGCGGTCGGCGGTGTTTTGCCAATGGCCATCGGTGTACTGGCGTTTGATGATTGCGTCGATGAGTTCTTCGCGCCAGTTGTGTTTGTCTCCGCCACCGGTGAAAGAGACGCCGCCGCGATTGCTGTTGATTTCGAAGGTTGGTTCGGTGATTTCATTCTGCTGTGCGATGAAGAGTGCGCGTGCCATGGTGTGGTAGTAGTAGAAGAGTCCCTGGCGACCGAGGCCGGGGTTTTCGTTGAGGTTCCAATTGCGTGTGATCCAATCGAGGGCGGCAGTGACGCGTTCATCGTTTGGTGAGAGGCCGGCGTAGAGCATGGATTTGTAGCCGGCGTAGGTCATGGAGCCGTAACTGCGGAGTGTGCGGGGCTGGCCAGCGGCGGTGAGTTTTTCGCCGTAGCGTCCTTCGTCGGCGGCTTCGCTGGCCATGGATTCGCCGCCGTTGGCGGGGGTGTAGATGAAGCCGCCATCGCCGTTGGGATGGCTGGTGACTTTTGGTCTGTTGCCATGGAGATCCGGGCTGGCTTGTTCGGGAGCGGCGGTGTTGATCCAAGGTGCGGAGTTGGTAGTGGTGAGGTTTTGCGCGCGTGAAACGAAGACGATGGCGCGCTGGAAGGCGGGTTCTTCCGGGGAGAGGCCTGCTTCGTAGAGGGCATCGAGCATGATTTGGGTGTTGGAGAGATCGGGGCGACCGCCGCCGCCGTAGCCTGCGCCGCCGAACCAGTCCTGGCGGGGGTTGAGGCCTTCGCCTTGGTCCCACTGGGAGTTCTGGAGGAAGGTGATGAGATCCATGCGAAGGTTGTAATCTTCCTTGTCATCGATAGCGGCGAGGGCCTGGAGGACGGTGGAGTTGACGTAGTTGGCGACGGGGCCATCGTTGAAGGAACCATCGGGGCGGTGCTCTGCGCGGAGGAGAGCGAGGGCACGTTTGACGGAGTCTTTCTTGAGGTGATCTGCGCCGGCGATGTCGGCTTGAGCGAAGGCTTTGATGATGAGGGCGGTGATGGCGAGTGCGGCGGGAGCGGGTTTATCTGGTTGATCGGTGGCGGTGGCGGTGGTGCTGCGTCCCCAGCCGCCTTGGGGATCGGTGTGCTGATCGAGGTATGCGAGACCGCGTTTGATGGATTCGAGGGCTTTGGTGTAGGTTTCCGGTTTGATGGGGACGGCGGCGGGATTTTCGGTGATGCGATGGACGGGCGGATGGGGGACGACGGGGGGAATGGGCTTGGCTTTGGGGAGATCGAGTTCCGTGATTTTTTCCGGCTTGGTGATGCGTGGATCGAGGGGTTTTTCTGCGGGTTGGAGGAGTTTGGGGTTTTGCGGGGCGGCAAGT
>CAZWJR010000191.1:0-6124 GCA_964634655.1 uncultured Isosphaeraceae bacterium
CAGCCGCATGAGCATGAGGATTTCATCCTGGCGATAACTGTGGCAGTGGATGATGCGCTTGCCGGTGAGGATTTCAACAAGCGTGTCCATTTCCAGATCGCGCTGGGGCGGCATGGTCTGGGCTTTTTTGTCTGCGGGCAGCGCGTTGTAACGGTCCCATGCGGCTTTGTATTCCGTGGCGGCGGTGAATGCATCGCGGTAGAAGGATTCCACACCCATGCGCGTGTTGGGATAGCGGCCGCTGCTGCGCTTGACGTTTTCACCGAGGGCAAACTTGATGCCGGGGATGGCATCGCGGATGGGGAATGCCTCGGGCCCGCCGGCTGCGCCGAACTTGAGTTTGACGACGGAGTTCTGCCCACCGATGGGATTGGCGGAGCCGTGGAGTTGGTTGCACGCGACAAGGCCGCCGGCGAGTTGGCGGTAGAAATCGATATCGGTGGGATCAATGCAATCTGCAATGCGGCACTCGGCGGTGTTGGCCTGCGTGCCCTCGTTCACGCTGCCGTTGATGCCGGTGTGCGAGTGGCAATCGATAAGGCCTGGCGTGATGTGCTTGCCTTTGGCATCGATGACCTTGAAGTTGCCAGCACTTGGCGCGGAGCCCGAACCAATGGCGGCGATCTTGCCGTTTTCGATTTTCAGCCAGCCATTTTGAATGATGCCTTGCGGGCCGCAAGTCCAGATGGTTGAGTTTGCGATGAGGAGATTTTCTGCGGCGGGTGGTGTGGTTCGTCCGTATTCACCAAGCGGATAGTTCAACTCCTCCGGCGGCATGACGAATTTTTCGTCTTCCTTGGCTTTGCCATCGCCTTTCTTGGCGTCGCCACCCTCTCGTGTGCCGGTGAAGGCGCGGTCGCCGCGCTGACCGGTGATGGTTCCGGTCATGGTGTCGCCGGAGATGACGGCTTGTGCGGAGGAATCGCCGCCGCGCGGTGAGGAGGTGGTGTAAGTGAGTTTGCCGGTGGCGGGGTCGAACTTGCCGCCGGAGATTTCGCTTTCGCGGCCCATCATGGAAACGGTGCCGGAGACGTTGTTGCCTTCAAGTTTGAGGTTGTAGGTGATGGACATTCCTTCGGGCATCTGATCGAAGCGAATGCTCCACGCGCCGGTGACGGGGTCTTTTGGTGCTGCGGCTTCGTGTTTGGCGTCGGCGGCTTCGGGCTTTTCATCGTGGGCGGCGTCGTCGGCTTTCGGTTCGGCTTTGGCATCGGATTTGTCGGCGTCGCTTTCTTTTTCGCCTTCGGCCTTGGGAGTGATTTCCATGGTGAACGTGAAGGCAGAGCCATCGGGCATCGCGCCGGTGCCGGTAACGGTGTTCTTTTCAATCATGCCGCTGAAGCGCACGTAGCCTTCCACACCGAACGGGCGGCCATCGGTGACAAACGAAATCTGATCCTGCTGAACGACGACTTTCTTGGCGGAGACTTTTTTCTTATCCGGCAAGTGAATGGTGACGGAGGATTTCACCGTATCGAGATCAACTTTGAATTCAGCGGCCTGCACAGGCGGAACGCCCGTGCCACTGCCACTGGGTTGCACTTTCATGGTGCCGCTTCCTTTCAACTGCACCTGTACATCGGAGTAGATTTCGTAACGGCGACCATTGACCCAGGTGTCGTAAATCTTGCGGTCTTTGTCGAAGAGCGAACCCTTCACCACGATGAGGTTGGCGGCTTTGCCGGGGGCGATCGTGCCCATCATGTTCTCAACGCCGAGCATTTTTGCGGGTGTGGTGGTGAGCGCGGCAAGGGCCTGGTCTTCCGTCAGGCCGTGCTTGATGGCGGTGCGGATGTTGGCGGGAAAATCGCTGCGCGATTTGAGACGGTTGGTGGTGAGGGCGATGGTGGCGCCGGCCTTGGTCAGCCGCCGGGCGTTTGTGGGCGCTTGCTCCCATGTCATCAGGTCGCGCAGGGTGACGGAATCCGCGGCGGCCAGTGTGGAAACATCCGGTCGCTTGGGGAATTCCAACGGAACAATGATGGGCATTTTGGTTGCCACGATGTCGTTGAGTTCGCGGAACTCATAACCGGAGCCGAGCAACGTCATATCAAGGTTGAATTCACGGGCGAGTTTTGCGGCTCGCAGCGCGTTGAGTTCATCGGTGACATCAAAGAGAACCTGTTGACGATGTTGAGAATCCAGCACGCCACCAAGGGCTTCCAGTGCATCCGCACGAATGGGCGGCTCGTTGCCTTGCGGGTGATTCTTCCAGATGCGCATGGAATCGGCATGCCATTGGGCATCGAGAAGTGTTTGGCGAAGGAGCGCGACGGAGCCCATGAGCGAGCCGGGATACGCGCTGCTGGGGCCTTCATCGCCGCCGGGGGTTCTGGGTGTGCCTGGAGTCCCGCCGCCTCGCCTTCCACCGCCGCCGTAATCAAAGGCCATGGCCATGGCGGTTTTGTCGCGATAGGAAAGGACGTGTTCATTTTCATCCGCAAGTGCAATGAGCACACCGCTGCCGCGCATCGCTCCACTATTGGAATATACCGCAGCGGCAGTGAAGCCCATCGCGCGCATGTCCTTGCGAAGGGCCTTGTCTGCGGCGGGTTGATCGGCCATGTTGATTTCCGGCCGGATGCGCCCGTTCCAGTGCGCACCCACGCTGGCGGATGCATCACCGGCACTGATGAGCAGGGCTGGTTCGATCAAGCCGGGATAGACAGTCATGCCTTCACCCTTCCACTGGCGAGCGCCGGCGGGGATGGTCATGTTGTCTTTGGGGCCGACCGCCTCGATCACGCCATCTTTAATAATGATGGTGGCGTGTTCGAGTTTCTCGCCGGGGGCGGTAATGACGGTGGCATCAACGATGGCGTGGGTGCGGAGATCGGTTGGCCGCATGCCGTTGACCGGTGGGGCTTGGGCGAAAGCCCGGTCCGGTAGCAGCCACAGGGCCAGGCCCAGAGCCAGAACCACGGAGCCTATCGCCAGAATTCCGGCGAATTTTCGGGCTTTCATCGAGACGGCTGGGCGCGGCATCATCTTTGTCCTTTCAAAATGCAGTTCCCGCATGATACCGGACCCCGTCCCTACTGCTGCAAGTGGGCGAAAAAAGTGGATCGGTTTCACACACGCCGGATCAATCGCCGATAAAATAGTTGCACCGGGGACGCCCTGCCCCCGGTGTGCGGACGCAATATCGCGATACCCGGCACCAGGAAGTGCCGAATCGCCCATACCCGGAGGATCGTTATGACCAAGAAGTCTACGAGTTTGCAGGCTGCACTTCGCAGTCTGGATGAAACGCAGGGCAAGCCGCCAGCAAGTCTGCAGCGGCGCTTCAAACGTTTTGCAGTGCGCGGCGAAGCCAGGCTCTGGCCCGGCGAAGCGATCACCAATCCGCCATCTCCCATTACCGTGCAGATGCGCGATTTCAGCCGCGGCGGCGCGGGCCTGCTTTCCAACGAACCCGTTACACGCGGCTGCTTTTGGCAGATGCAATTGGTGGATGGCGATTTGAGCATCACGGCGTTGCCCACGTTCTGTCGCTATTGCCGCGAAGTTGCTGACGGCGCGTACCTTATCGGTGTGGAGTTTGGCGTTGAGGCAAGCATACTTCTGGCGCTGGGCATTACCGCCAAGGAACTTATCGAAGGCGATCAAGCGGAAAACCAACGACCGCTCAACGGCGACTTTGTTGATCCGGGTTCGCTGCTGGAGGATGATTCGTAAAAGCCATCGCGCCGCAACGTGAAGCAGAACACGCAGCGACCGCGCGGATGCACCATGTGAACACCACGACGTTCGCCTTCAACAAAAGAGAATCACGGGCCGGGATTACCCGAACCGCCGGTTCCATCGGCACAGCACCACGCCATAACGGTGCCGCTCTGGAAACTCGCCCCGCCGAACCACGCCGTCGCGATAAGATTGATTTGCCACGTATAACTTGCATCGGCGCAATCCATCTTGCCCGGCTGGGGCTGGCTGGTATTGATTCTGCACGTGCAGTTCGGCTTGGACTTGCAATAAAGCGTTGGCGGCACATTCACGTTGTTGGCCGAGCAACTCCACGGGAACGCGGCAGAGCAAATAAACAGACCATCAAACAACGGCACGGCGGTTGAGTTGCATCGATCGTTGGAGGTGCTTGCCGCCCTCACGCGGATTCCCAGCGTGGCCTTCAATCGTCCAAAGCCGTTCACAAAATCCCGCGTATCCGTCCCCTGTGATGCACCGCCTGCGGCTTTCTCATCGATAAACGTGGCGCATCGCTGTTCCATATCCAGCACGACATCAATCAACGGCTCAAACTTCACCTTGCCCCGCCCTGGATCCACACCCAAGGTTGTAAACTGCCCGCCGCCGGCCAACGTCCACGTCAGCAGCACCAATTGATCTCCAACATGAATGTACTGCTGCACATAAGCGGCATAGATCGCATGCACTTGCGCCTGGAAATCCGGGTCCGCAATGTCCGCAATGCGATGCACCTGGCAACCTCTGTTGTAATCAACAAACGCGGCGCCATCAACCATTTCCTCGACCGCCTGCGAGATGGATGTAACCGTGCCGCGATTGGAAGCCTGTCCATCAATGATGCACTGATTCACTTCCGAATGGGAAAGAAAGTGCGCGATCAACTCCCGCCAACTGCCCGGGCTGCACACCGATCCCATGTTGCTGATGACGTAAAGCAGATCAGGCACGTTCACGATGTTGTCGCAGTTTGTATCCGCACGATCCGCCGGATTGGGCCCCCACGCCCCGATAATCGCCAGAATGTCAAATTCATTGACGACGCCGTCACCGGAGACATCGGCAGGGCAGGCCGCACGGGCACTGGGCTCGCTGGCCAGCATGAACGCGCCGACCACCATCGAAATCAATGCAAGTCTGATCCGGTTCATTAGAGTTCTCCTGAAAGTTTTGGAATGCGGCTCTGGCGCCGCGACAAAATACTTAGCAGACAAAACGGCGGCATCGTAACTCCGTGGTTTCACGGTGGCAAGATATTTTCTTGTTGTTTTTGAGCAAAAAATGCCTAGCGAAATGCGAACAGGAGTCTGGAAGGGGCGATGACGCATCTTCAATTTCGCGGCGGCTGATCGGTGACTCCCGAGGGACCCGGCAACCGAGTGCCGCATTCGGTGCAGAGTTTGTTTGTGCCGATCGGATAGGCGCACGCCGGGCACTGGCCGCGCTTGGTGCGGATGCGGCGACGCACCGCGCCGGGGGCGGCGAAGAGCAGCCAGAGGATCGCGGCGTAGAAGATTGTGTTGAGGGCGAAGCCGGGAAAGATTTGGCCAATCGGCACGAAATGCAGGCGGCTCGCATCGGAGTTGATCGGCGATGCAACATGGGGTCCAACTGACAAGCGATTGAGCCGAATCTGGTGCGAGACGAAACTGTCCGTATCTACGAGGTATTCTTCAAACTCCACATATCCGTCGATTCCGCGCATTGAACGAAAGGGCCATCCATCCTCGCGTGCAATTATCACTGCGGCAGAGTTGTCAATTGGAAGATGAAATTCGGGTGATAACTCCGGTGCCCAGACAGGCACTAACGGTTCTGGAGGATCGGGTGGATCGCTTCCTCCAATACCGCCCCCGGCAGGCCCATCCCAAGTCGAGATTGTCACGTCTGATCCAAACACGCTGCGATGGTGAACTATCCAATCTATATATCTGGTGCTGGGACCCCAGAAGCGACCGCCTGATACCTCCATGACAGTTCCGGTGCTCAGGTCGGGCTTGCGAACCCCCACGCCACCGCCACATTCATCACCGCCCCACCCGCCAGCAGTAGCAGCACCAGCAGCACCATCGCCTTCTTTCGCCTTCGCAAACCCTCGCAGCATGGCGGCTGGATCATCGCTTCATTCTACCTCGTGCAACCGCCATCTCCGCCCTCGCATGCGCCAAATGGTGGGTTCGATCCTGCGGAATCCGCTGATGGCATGCCACTGAATCGGCAGTCCATCGCCTGCTCATTCCACTCTCCAAAACTCACAAAACTCAACCCAACTTACAAAACTCACTCATTTGCCTGAAATTACAGCCTCCGCTGCACTTTCATGTCAATTCTGCGCGCGCCGTTGGGGGTAGCGCAAAAAGTAAAAATTGACATTTTTTCAAAAATTTTTTGCTGCAAAACAAGGGGTTTTGTGCGCGCG
>CAZWJR010000192.1:0-6048 GCA_964634655.1 uncultured Isosphaeraceae bacterium
ACCGGTTGATTGGCGCCACGATGGCCGAACTTCAGTTTGTAGGTTTTCGCCCCCAAAGCCAGTGCCAGCAGTTGATGACCGAGGCAGATGCCAAAGGTAGGAATTTCACCTGCTATAGTGCGCAATGTTTGAATGGTGGCAGAGACCACTTCCGGATCGCCGGGTCCGTTGGAAACAAACAATCCATCGGGTTTGAACTGGCGAATTTGCTCCGCATTCATGCTGTGCGGGGCCACGTGAACCAGACAGCCGCGGTCGGTGAGATTGCGATAGATGTTTCGCTTGGCACCGCAATCCAGTGCCAAGACTCGCAAAGGGCGGCCGGACTTTGGCGCCTCCTGATCCTTACGGTCCATCGCCCATTCACCAAGCCCCTCGCTCCACTCTGATTCTGCAGATGGACTGACGGTTGCGGCAAGGTTCTGGCCGACCATCGTGGGGGCATTACGCGCAACTTGAACGAGTTGGGCATCGGTCTTGGAAGAATCGCAACTGATGACGCCCCGCATGACGCCTTGGAGCCTCAACCGCCGCACCAAGGCTCTCGTGTCGATGCCTTCAATTCCAATGATTCCAGCCTGCTGGAGCCATGTGGAAAGATCGATGATGGCTCGTTGGTTTGAATAGACCCGGGAAAGTTCTCGAATCACGAACCCCGCCACGTGGGGCTTGCCGGATTCGACATCTTCCGCCGCCACCCCGTAATTGCCGATCATCGGAGCGGTCATGGTGAGAATCTGCCCTGCGTAACTGGGATCTGTGAGGGCTTCCTGATAGCCGGTCATGGCAGTGTTGAACACGACCTCGCCGGTGGACGATGCTGGTTTTCGGCACGCCCCAAAGCCCCGGCCGGTGAAAACCACGCCATCCTCCAATGCCAGGCGGGCTACAACGGAGGGAGAACGAACGGCGGAATCCAAGGTGGTCATCAAAGCGAAGTATAGTTTGTTCGATCACAATTGTCAGTTGAATCGTTGCCGTTGGCTCAAGGAATCACATGGCGAATTTGTTTGCCACGGAAATCGCCGTCGGATACGCGCGAGTGGCTGTGGAGCGCAGCGTTGACCGCTACCCGGACGGGTTGACCTACGCCATTCCAACTGACCTGGCGGACCTGCAACCCGGTGAGCGCGTGCTTGTTCCGCTGGGCCGAGGTGACACGCCAACGGCTGGCTATGTGGTGGAGCGGCTTGCGGCGGTTAATCTTGAACCCGAAACCGTGAAGTTCATCTCCAATCGAGATGTCCACGGGGCACGGTTGACTTTCCAATTGCTGGAAACCGCTCGTTGGATTAGCAACTACTACGGCGCACCGATCGGCATGACCCTTGCAGCCATGCTGCCGGCGGCTGTGAAAAAGAACATTGGCGGCGTGCGTAAGACTTTGATCGACGTCGCATCGCAGGGGGAGCAATCATCACCCAAACTTCCAGCCAAACAACAGCATGTGCTGGAAGTGCTGTCGGCGCTACCTGAAAAATCACGGCCAATTGAAATCAAAGCGCTTGCAGACCTTGCCGGGCTGAAAACCGTTGCATCCATCAAGCGACTGGCGGAACGCCAACTCATTACGGTTTCTTATCGCAATGTTGTGGAGGCGGCATGGGCCGAACATGCCACGGTTGTTCGCGTGCCGGAAAGACTGACTGATGAGCAGGAAACCGTCATTGCTGCCGTGGGTTCGCAACTTCATGGAGGGTTTTCCACGCATTTGCTCTTCGGAGTTACCGGTTCGGGCAAGACCGAGGTTTACATTCGCCTCATTCACGAAGTTGTGCAAAGTGGCAAGGTTGCGCTCATGCTCGTGCCGGAGATTTCCTTGACACCGCAAACTGCAGGGCGGTTGATTGGCCGGTTTCCGGATCATCGTGTTGCCATACTCCATTCGGGTCTGACATCGGCACAGCGGCATCAGCAGTGGGCTTTGGCGGCACAAGGCATTGCGGAGGGCGCCAACATTGTGATGGGCGCGCGCTCCGCAGTGTTTGCACCCATTCCGGATGACCAACTGGGACTGATCATCGTGGATGAGGAGCACGACTCCTCCTACAAGCAGGATCAGGTTCCCCGCTATCACGGCCGGGATGTGGCAATCCGGCGTGCGCAACTGGCAAAGTGCCCCATCGTGCTGGGCAGCGCCACGCCTTCGCTGGAGAGTTGGCACAACGCCGCAACGAACAAATCCACGCTCCACTACCTGCGCCGCCGCGCGCCGGGGTTGCGGCTTCCCAAGGTTCAAGTCGTTGATTTTCGTGAGCAGGCCCGCTTGCGCCATGACAACAAGGTGCATCTGCTTGGGCCGGCGTTGGAAACAGCAATCGGCCGCACGTTGGGCGGTGGCGGGCAGGCATTGATCCTGCTCAATCGCCGGGGTTACGCCAGTTACATCGCATGTCCCAGCACGCAATGCGGCTGGTGCATGCAGTGCGATCATTGCGATGTCACGGTCGTTTATCACAAGGACAAACGCCTGCCTGCCTCGGCTGGTGGCGGTTACGTTCGCTGCCACCATTGCCTGACGGAGCAGAAACTTCCATCGCTGTGCCCACAGTGCGGCAAGAAGATTTCCATCTTCGGTTTGGGCACACAGCGGATTGAGGAAGAACTTTGCCGCAAGTTTCCGCAATTGATTGAAGGCAATACGCTGCTGCGGATGGATTCTGACAGCATGAACAGCGCAAGGGCGTACCACGAATCGCTCCGGCGATTCGGCAACGGGGAAGTGCGCGTGCTGCTGGGTACGCAGATGATTGCCAAGGGCCTTGATTTTCCTGGTGTGCGATTGGTGGGTGTCATCAATGCGGACACGTCGATCAATCTTCCGGACTTCCGTGCCAGCGAACGTACGTTTCAATTGGTGAGCCAGGTGGCTGGCCGTTGTGGTCGCGGCAATGATCCCGGCCTGACCATCGTGCAGACATTCAATCCCACCACGCCGGCAATTCAACTTGCCGCCGCGCATGATTATGAAACTTTTGCGGTGCAGGAAATGGCGGAGCGAGAACGCAGCGGTCTGCCGCCCATCACGCGCATGGCCAGGATTGTTGTGAGAAATGAAGATCACGTGAAATGCATTGCAACTGCACGCACACTGATGATGGAATTGAACGCAATTGCCGGATCAACGCCCGAACACGTCGATTTTTCAACGGTGCGGCTTCGCGGCCCGGCCCCCTGTCCCATCTCCCGCATTGCGGACAAACACCGTCAGCAGATCGAGATCATTGCCCCCAACGCTGCGATTATGCAAAGTTTCCTCTCCCGGGCCCGCAACGCTGCATTGCTCAAATCCGATGCGGATATGGTGATTGATGTTGATCCGATCGCGCTGCTGTAGCGTGGAACTTCATCGATAGTTGCGGTTTGGACCTGCCGATAATGATCCAGACCGCGTTTTTCCTCGCTGCAGGCCGTTTCGGGCGGTGAAAACCTGCCGGAATCGGCTAGAATGAGGTTCTGATCGGATCGGCTTCACCCAGACAAACCACCCCGGCAAGTGCGTCGCCAAACCGACCCGCCGCCGAAACCAGCAGAACGATGGATTCTTCGATGACCCCGGCTTCTCCCGATTCTTCGTCCGCCAACCCTGAACCTCCGCAATCCACGGACCTTGCCGTCAACGGTTGGAATGCGGAATACATTGATTCGCTCTATGAACAGTGGCGGGCCGATCCGGATTCACTTCAACCGCAATGGCGTACTTTCTTTGCCGGGTTTGAATTGGGGTATCGGCCTGCCGCGGGTGACACACAAGAAACTACTCAACCGGCGCTGCCTGCGGGTGCAAGCGCATCGACCGGTGGCAAGCAAAGCCTTGTTGCCACGCTCATTTATCACTATCGCGATATTGGTCATCTTGCCGCTGATCTTGATCCACTGGGCACGAAACGGCCGTCTCCACAAGACCTCACATTGCAATCGTTTGGCTTGGCGGAAACTGATCTGGATCAGTCATTTGATCCCGGCACGCTGCCGCTGCCCAATCCATCGCCGTTGCGTGACATTCTCACGCTGTTGCAGGAAACCTACTGCCGCAGGATTGGCGCGGAGTACATGCACATTCAGGATCGCGCCAAGTTGCAATGGCTTCAGCAGCGGATGGAATCCGTTCGCAACCATCCGAAGTGCGCTTCGGAAGATCAGATGCGCATTCTGCGCGATTTGATCGAGGCGGATGGCTTCGAGAATTTTCTGGACACTCGCTACAAGGGCAAGAAGCGCTTTGGCCTGGAGGGTGGCGAAACGCTCATCCCCATGTTGAGCGAGATTGTGAACGGCGGCCCCAGCCACGGCGTCAAGGAATACATTTTCGGCATGGCCCATCGCGGCCGGCTCAACGTTCTGGTCAACATTCTGCAAAAGACGTACGACCAGGTTTTCACAGAATTTGAAGAAGCCTGGGTTGAGGACTTTGTCGAAAGCGGCGGAGACGTTAAATACCATCGCGGATACAGCAGCGATCTTACGACTCCATCTGGCGAGAAGATTCATTTGAGCCTGGGCGCGAACCCTTCGCACCTTGAATTTGGCCATTCGGTTCAACTCGGCCGCACTCGAGCCAAGCAGCGTCTTCGCGGCGATACAGAACGACGACAGGTCGTTCCCATCCTGCTGCATGGCGATGCCGCTTTCCCCGGGCAGGGCATCGTTGCGGAGATGTTCAACATGATGAACCTCGACGGCTATACCGTCGGCGGGTCCATCCATGTCATCATCAACAATCAGGTCGGCTTCACCACTGATCCCAAAGACACCTTCAGCGGAAAATACTGCACCGACATCGCCAAGATGGTGGATGCGCCGATTTTTCATGTGAATCTGGATGATCCGGAAGGTTGTGTGTTCATCGCCCGCCTCGCTCTGGAATGGCGGCAGACTTTCAAGACTGATGTTGTCATCGACCTGTGGTGCTATCGCAAGTATGGCCACAACGAAGGCGATGAGCCAACCTTCACGCAGCCGCTGATGTATGAGCGCATCCGCAAACAGGTGCCGGTGCTGCAGAAGTACTCCCAGCAATTGATTGAGCAGGGCGTACTCACAGAAGCACAGTTCAAGAAATTCTACGAAGACCTGCGCAACGAAATGGACACCGCGCAGACGCGGTCCAAGACGCAGCCGGTTGATCCCATTGTCGATCCGTTCCGCCTGCAATGGGTTGGGCTTACGGAGAAATACACTTCGGCGCCGGTTGTCACCGGCGTGTCAAAAGAAAGTCTGTCCAAGGTCGCTCAAGCGATGGGCAGCGTTCCCGCTGGTTTTGCATCTCACAAAAAGCTCGAAAAACTGCTTGAGTACCGCCGCACCGCAATCGATCAGAACCAACCGCTGGATTGGGGCGCGGCTGAACTGCTTGCCTACGGCACGTTGCTGCTGGAGGGCCACGCCGTTCGCCTGACCGGGCAGGATGTGGAACGCGGCACGTTCAGCCATCGGCATGCTGTCATCGTCGATCAAACGACCGGCGAAGGCTACATGTCGCTCAACCACATTGATTCCAAGCAGGCTCGGCTGTGCGTGCACAACAGCCCGCTCACGGAAAGCGCCTGTGTTGGGTTTGAATACGGATACTCGCTGGCTGACCCGCGCATGCTCATTCTCTGGGAAGCGCAATTTGGCGATTTCTGCAATGGCGCGCAGGTGATCTTCGATCAATTCATCGCCTCCGCCGAGGCCAAATGGCAGCGGCACAGCGGTTTGGTCTGCCTGTTGCCGCACGGATACGAGGGCGCGGGCCCGGAACACTCTTCAGCACGTCTGGAACGATTCCTGCAATTGTGTGCGGACAACAACATGCAGGTGGCCAATCCCACGACTCCTGCACAGATGTTCCACCTGCTTCGCCGGCAGATGAAACGCAATTTCCGCAAGCCGCTCATCGTCATGACTCCCAAGGTTCTGCTCCGCCATCCCAAGGCCACCAGCACCGTGGAGCAGTTGGTCAGCGAACGCTTCCACCGCGTGCTTGATGATCCCAACGTGGCCGATCGCAGCGCGGTGAGCCGTGTCATCATGTGCAGCGGAAAGATCTACTACGATCTGATGGCG
>CAZWJR010000193.1:0-3690 GCA_964634655.1 uncultured Isosphaeraceae bacterium
CAATATCTCCAACTCGATCGAAAAACTAAGGGAAGCGCCAGCGTGGACCTTCCACGATGGCGTGTGGTCAGTTGCCAGTCGCAGGTTTTCAGAGGAAGGGCTGAAAACCGAGGACTGAAAACTGACGACACTTGGGAAGCCACCAACGGGACTTGAACCCGTGACCTCGCCCTTACCAAGGGCGTGCTCTACCACTGAGCTACGGTGGCAAGATGGCAGCAACCATACCGGCCGAACCTGAATCTTCGGTCAAAACCCGGGTTCGATCGGGGACCTATTTTCACCAGAGATAAAAAAACGTCCCACGAACGGGACGACGAACAAACAGTGTATCCGGTTCGGGAGTTCTGGCAAGGGGGCGGGGGCAGATTGTTCGCGGCTGGCGGAGGGGTGGAACGGGCCTGCCAAGCCGAGTGAACTGGGAGGAGAAAACCTATGGATTAGGCCTGGAAATGGGGTTTAGTTGCGATCAAGGTTCTGGACCTTGATGCGGCGGTTGCCCTGAACTTCATTGAGGTTGGTCCACGCGGTTTGGGCGGAGATGTGGCCATCGAGGAAGAGGATCAGGCAGGCGCCGGAATAGCGGAAATCGACTTCCACGGTTTTGGGGAGGCCGGGGCCGGGAGCGACGTTATCGTAGGGTGCGGCGAGGGGTTCGATGGTTTCGCCAGCAAAGGAATCGACGATGTAGAGAGAGCGATCCGGGGCCTTGATCTGGCCGGTGGTGAACCATGTTGTGTTGTTTGGACCGGTGTTGAAGAAGTTGTTGGCGGCAAAGAAGCCGGGGAGGGTAATTTCTGCTGCGCCAGTGCCGAAGGGTTTGGGGCCGGTGCCGGTGGAATCAGGGGGGAAATCTGAAGAATTGGGCGCGGCGGCGCGGAGGACGTTTTCATCGTAACTTGCGTTGGCGTCATAGACGGCGCGATCGGGTGAGTCGTAGGCGTACTGAGCGGGCATGAGGGCGTTGGCGCCGGCACTTTCGCCGAGGCTGGCGTAGGTCCAGATGATGTCTGACCATGTGCCTTGGTAGCGGAGCGCGCCGAGGCCGGCATCGGAACGGACTTTGACTGGGTAACCGACGGGCGGTGCGGCGGAAGCGGAGTAGTTGAATTGGCTGGGGACGATGTACTCGCGGTTTTCGGAGGAGTACATGCGCATCCAGGTGGCGATTTGCTTGAGGTTGCTTTGGGATTTCGCCATATCTGCGGTGCGTTTGGCACCGAGAAGTGCGGGCAGAAGGACAGCGATGAGCACGGCGATGACGCCAATGACGACGAGAAGTTCCGGAATGGTGAAGCCAGCGTTTCGTGCGGCTCGTGCCCGACGCGCAAGATATGATCGCATGGGAGTGCCTCCTTGTTTGTAAGGATACGCCGAAAATGAGGTTGGGGTTGAGATAGGTCGGGAAAAAGGGTGGGAATGTGGTTTTTAGGGTTTCTGGCAGTGTGTGAGCAAATAGGTGATCGCAGGGAGGATCAGTTAAGCAGATTGAGGTTGTCGAAGTGCGAGCCACCCTCACCCCGGCCCTCTCCCGGTGGGAGAGGGAGCAGGATGTACTCACTGAAGTGAGTATGCCTGGAGGGTTTGTTTGATGCCGGAGGGGAAGTCGGTGATGGGTTGATAGCCGAGGAGATCGCGGGCCTTGGTGATATCTGCGACGGAGTCTTTGACATCGCCGGGACGGGTGGGTGCGAATCTTGGAGTTGTGTTGACGTTGAGGGCGCGGCTGATTTCGGTGAGGACATCGAGGAGACTGATGCGTTTGCCGGTGCCGATGTTGATGACTTCGCCAGTGAAGTTGCGGGGGCTGGAGGCGGCGAGGAGGTTGGCGTGGACGACGTTGTCGATGTAGGTGAAGTCGCGGGTTTGTTTGCCATCGCCATAGATGGTGGGTTGCTTGTTGTTTCGCGCGGCTTTGAGGACAGCGGAGATTGCGGCGGCGTAGGGTGAATCGGGGTTTTGGCGCGGGCCGAAGATGTTGAAGTAGCGGAGGCTGACGGTGGAAAGGCCGTAGCACCGGGCGAAGGTGTGGAGAAGAAGTTCGCCGGCGACTTTGCTGGCGGCGTAGGGGGATTGGCAGTCCGGGGGATGGTCTTCGCGGCTGGGGAGTTGGGGTGAGCCACCGTAAGCGGCGGCAGAGGCGGCGAAGATGACGCGCTCCACGCCGGTGTCTTTGGCGGCTTCGAGGACGAGTTCCGTGCCGATGATGTTGATGTTGGCGCAGCGGCGGGGGTCTTCGACGCTTTCGGGGACGCTGACCATGGCGGCTTGGTGGAAGATGAAGCGACAGCCGCCGGAATTGGTCCCTGTTCCGGAAACGGCTTTCTTCAAAGGGTTTTCATCGAGGATGGAGCCGTGGGTGAAGATTGCGGCGGGGGGGATGTTTTCGCGGAAGCCGCCGGAGAGGTCATCGATGATGTGGACGATTGCGCCGAGTTGGATCAGGCGATGGGCGAGGTGTGAGCCAATGAAGCCCGCGCCGCCGGTGATGAGGACGGGGCAATCGCGGAAGAAGCCGGCGTAGTCGTGGGATGTGATTTCGGCGGGAGAGGAAGGCATTGACGATCTACGATTGACGATGAGGTGAGCGTTCCAGAGTATTCTGGGCATTTCACCCACCCCCCGCCCCCTCCCTCAAGGGAGGGGGAGTGATCGCAATCGTAGATGGCCAATCGCGGATTCACCAATGACACTTCGGCTTTACAACACGTTGACCAAGGCGGAAGAGGATTTTGTGCCGCTGGATGCGGCGGGGAAGAAGGTTGGTTTCTATTCCTGCGGGCCGACGGTTTATGACTATGCGCATATTGGGAACTTTCGATCGTTTTTGAATGCGGATGTGTTGCGGCGGACGCTGGAGTTGTTTGGATACTCGGTGACGCATGTGATGAACATCACGGATGTGGGGCACATGACGGATGATGATGTGGCTGATGGCGGGGGCGAGGACAAGATGCAGGTGGCGGCGCGGCGGCTGCTGGAGGCGAAGAAGTCCGGCAAACTGCCGGCGGGTGTGGAACTTGATCCGAACGATCCGTATGCGATTGCGAATTTTTATGCGGATGCGTTTCTGGATGATGCGCGTACGCTGGGGTTGAAGATTGCGTTTGAGGTGCAGAAGAAGCCGGAGTTGATGCCGCGGCCGACGGGGTACATCAAGCAGATGATCGCGATGATCGAGCGGTTGATTCGCAACAATCATGCGTATGTGGCGAAGGACGGCGTGGTGTATTTTGATGTGCAGTCTTTTCCGCAATATGGGGCGCTATCGGGGAATACGCCGGATGCGATACGGTCTGGTGAAGGTGGAAGGGTGAACGAGAGCACGCAGGCGTTGAAGCGGCATCCGGCGGATTTCATGCTGTGGAAGCCTGATCCCAAGCATGTGATGAAGTGGCCAAGCCCGTGGGGCGAGGGGTATCCGGGGTGGCACATTGAGTGCTCTGTGATGGCGGCGAGTCTGCTGGGCGAGGAAATTGATGTGCACTCGGGCGGTGAGGACAATATTTTTCCGCATCATGAATGCGAGATTGCGCAGACGTGCGCTGCGACGGGGAAGAGATTGTTTTCAAGGTATTGGTTCCACACGCGGCATCTGATTGTGGAGGGCGAGAAGATGTCCAAGAGCAAGGGGAATTTTTTCACGGTGCGGGATTTGATTGCGCGCGGGGCTTCGCCTGCGGCGATTCG
>CAZWJR010000193.1:3790-5961 GCA_964634655.1 uncultured Isosphaeraceae bacterium
GGGGCCGTTGGCGGGGGCGTTGGTTTCGTTCAAAGCGGCGATGGGTTCGGATGTGAATGTGGCGGGAGCGATCGGGGCTTTGAATGAAGCGGTGGGGCAGTACAAGTTTGATGGGGCATTGCTGAAGGTTGATGTTGCGGGGGAACTGGCGGCGTTGCGGCAGATGAATTCGGTTTTGGGTGTGTTGGATTTGCAGCGGGAGGGGAAAGCGAGCGTGGCGGATGTGGATGTGAAGATGATTGAGGGGAAGATTGCAGATCGCAATGCGGCGAGGAAATCGAAGGATTTTCAGCGTGCGGATCAATTGCGCGATGAACTGCTGGCAATGGGGATTGAGATCAAAGATGGGGGCGGGGGAACGACGTGGGCGAAAGTCGTCAAGTGAAAATGGCACGCCCCATCATCGGTATCGCAGGCGGGATTGGCGCGGGGAAGAGTTCTGTTGCCAGGATTCTGGCGGAGTTGGGGTGCGTGGTTTCGGAATCGGATGTGTTGGCGCGGGCGGCGTTGCGGGAGGTGCCGATACGGGATCAACTGGTGCGATGGTGGAGCGAGAAGATTCTGGATGGGGATGGCGAGATTGATCGCTCCAAGGTGGCTTCGATCGTGTTTGCGGATGCAGGGCAGCGGCGGAAACTGGAGCAACTGGTTCATCCGTGGGTGGAGGAGCGAAGGCGGGAGCATTTTGCGCATTCGCCACAGGATGTGCCTGCGTTTGTGATTGATGCGCCGTTGCTGTTTGAGGCGGGTTTGGATGCGGAATGTGACGCGGTGATTTTTGTGGAGGCGAGCCCGGCGGCCCGGCTGGGGCGGGTAGCGGCGTCCCGGGGGTGGAACGAGGGGGAATTGGCCAAAAGGGAGGAATCGCAGATGGGACTTGACGAGAAGCGTCGGCGTGCCGATTATGTAGTGGAGAACAACGGGGATTGGAGCGAACTGAAGGAACAGGTTCGCGGCATCCTGAACCAAATCGTTGAAAATCAATCGGCTTAGCGGCCGTTCTTCCGGGACCCCAGGCACGGCGATGAAAACGTCACGCCGGTTCTGATCGTCAGCCATCGCGGCGATTGTGTAATCGCCCATACCCGGCCCAAGCGGCCAATCAGTCCAACATTTCAGACAAGGCACATCCCATTAATCCTAACGACTCATCGAATCCATCCGGCCGCCCTTCCTATTCTGATCAGGGGCAGCACCGCATGTCATCCAAGAAATCCCGACGACGCCGCAAGGGTGGGCGTGGAGGGATGGAAGGCGGCGGAGGCCGGCAGTACGGCGGCTCGCCTTCTGTGGTAACGCTGGCGCCGGGAGAAGTGCCGAGCGATGAACAGTTGGAAGCAGAAGCACTGGCTCTGGATGCCGAGGCACAGAACAAGTACGACCTTTCCAAGCGAGATGACCTTGATCTGACTGCGCTGCAGCAGATGACGACGGAGGATCTTTTCAAACTTGCCAAGAAGGAAAAACTTGAGGACTTCCAGCAACTGCCCAAGCAGAAACTGGTGTTTGAGATTCTCAAGGCGCGGGCGCAGAAGCAGGGGCTGATGGTGGGTGAAGGCACGCTGGACTTGCAGCCGGACGGCTTTGGATTTTTGCGGAGTCCGGAGTATTCGTACGTGGCTTCGCCGGATGATGTGTATGTTTCGCCCTCGCAGGTTCGGCGGTTTGGATTGCGCAAGGGGCAGGTGATTCGGGGTTTGATCCGTCCGCCGAAGGAAGCAGAGACTTATTTTGCGTTGCTGCGGGTGGATTCCATCAACGGGCGCGATCCGCAGACGCTGAATGATCTGCCGACGTTTGAGAATTTGACGCCGCTGCACCCGAACAAGCGGATTCACCTGGAGTTGATCGGTCAGCCGCACGGGATTGAAACGCGGGTGATTGACCTTGTGACGCCTTTGGGGTTTGGGCAGCGGGCGTTGATTGTGGCTCCGCCGCGCACCGGCAAGACGGTGATTTTGCAGAAGATGACGAACGCGATTGCGACGAACCATCCGGAAGTGCACGTGATCGTGCTGCTGGTGGATGAGCGGCCGGAAGAAGTGACGGATTTCCGCCGCAACACGCCAGCCAGTGTGGAAGTTGTGGCGAGCACGTTTGATGAAGAGGCAAGCCGACACATTCAGGTGGCGGAGATGGTGCAGGAGAAGGCGCGGCGCATGGTGGAGTAT
>CAZWJR010000194.1:0-5928 GCA_964634655.1 uncultured Isosphaeraceae bacterium
TGCCGATTGCACCGCTTCAGCAAGCGCGGCTCCGTCCTTTGGATCAATGCCCCGTTCAATGGCAATCAGCGCTGCCGCACGGTACATCGCTCCGGTATCAAGAAAGTCCAGCCCCAATCGCTTGGAAAGCAGATATGCCACCGTGGATTTGCCGGTGCCTGCGGGCCCGTCGATGGTGATGATCACATGCGAGTTGGGCATGCTCAACCGAGAATTGACATTGGAAATTGAAAGAGACTGCGAACAGACCGCATCGCAATCGTAAATCGTAAATCGTAGATCGTAAATCCCTTCACGCGGTCTCGCTGTCGATGGCCTTCTGCATGATGTCGCGCGCCATCTCAATGTTGGGGATTGGGTCATCCTCACCGGTGTAATCAATGGCAAGCGTGTTGAGAAAGCCCACGCTGCGGATCGCCTTCACACACGAAGCCAGATCGTACGATTTGTGCACACCCTTCTTGTTGAACCCTTCAACCGTGGCATGAATGGCCCCGGCGTACGGTGCCAGTTTTCGCAGGCCTTCGGTCGGATCGCCGTCGCCATGTTCCGCTGCTGCCCCAAAACTCGGAAGCGATCCTATGCGAAACCCGCCGATCCGCTTGATCAGCGTCGCCAGTTGAACGCTGGTCCGTGTCAGGCCGTCGCACGGCGCAAGCAGAATGTTCAACTCCATGCGTTCGATCTGCGGCATGAGAACTCGAATCTCATCCGAGACTGCATCAAACGCTTCCGGTGTGTCCGGCGCCTCACATCTCACCGCCACCGCGCTGCAACCCAATCGATGCGCCGCCACCGCCAGCCGCTTCACACGATTCACCGCAAGTTGGCTTTTGTCTTCATCCGCATGGCCAAAGGGCAGCGGTGTCTCTTCCACCAGCACCAGGCATGGGCACGCGGCCTTGTCCGCACGGTCCCGCAACTTGTCCAAATCCTCCAGGCTCCAACCTGCCAGCGTGGAGGCTGAAAGATTCAATCCATGCAATTGCAACGTCTTGATGACGAACGCCGGCATATCCAGCACCGAAAGCCCACCCTTGCCGTTACGGCCGAGGCTATTGCGCAGAGAACCGGAAGAAAGCGTCAGGAGCATGGTCATCGTCGCCCATCATCGCGGAAAGGCTCGACGAGTCTACTGCGATAACCGGCGAGACCGCAAGGCTCGCTTTCAGTGCCGCTCACTTGTCATTTGAGACCCAGAAGAAAACGCCGACCGTGAGGCCGACGTTTTCCGGAGGGGAGAAAGATCCAAAGTCAGGACGCCGAATCCAAACCCGACGTCAACAAAACAATAGCAATTCCTACATGTAAAGGCAAGTAAAATTTGCCTATCTTTCCAAAGGGGTGTTGTCAAGACTTTTTTTCAATCCCAGGTCGTTGCCCGCCACACCGGCCTTATTGACCCAAGAACCGATGATTTTGCCGATTTCTCGGGGTATTCTGCCAAGACCGCCACCGCGGTTGCCGCGTCCGCGCCTCGGACTATCATGGCCGCTCCTACCCCTGCCCAAATTGCCCCGGAGCGACCCGAAATGACCAGTCCGAACGAAATGCGGTTTTCTGATTCCCACGAATGGTTCCGTTTGGAAGGCGATGTGGTGACCATGGGTATCACCCAATACGCCGCCAACGAACTCACCGACATCACCTTTGCGGAGATGAAAAAACCCGGCACAACCCTCAAACCCGGCTCGCCCGTTGGCGAAGTGGAATCCGTCAAAACCACCAGCGATATCTACACCGCTGTCGGCGGAACGATCGTCGAAGTCAACGCCGCCGCCGCCGCTGATCCTTCACTTCTCAACAGCGATCCAACCGGCAAAGGCTGGCTGGTGAAAATCAAAACCACCGATCCCTCGCCTTTGAGCAAGTTGACCGATCAAGCGACCTATGATCGAAAGTTCCCGGCCAACTGAATTGGTTGAGTTCGCCTGGCCATGAATGACGAATGACGAGCACCGACCGCCGACAACACTCCGCCGCTCCGTCTTCAACAATCGGAACCGACAACACAAGAGGCCAGACCTCGCCGCCATCAGGTGAGGTGAATTCTCGCGCCGCAATCCGCGCCACCGGCGTCACCAAGACATTTTCCACCGACGGCCGGCGCGTCGAAGCTCTGCGCGGCATCAACCTGGAAATCACCGAACCCGGCTTCTACGCCATCATGGGTCCATCCGGCAGCGGCAAGAGCACACTCCTCCATCTCCTTGCCGCTCTCGATCGCCCCGATGCTGGTTCCATCGAAATTGATGGCTCTCATGTGGAAGGCATGTCCGAATCTCAATTGACACTCTTCCGCCGTCGCCGCATCGGCATCATCTTTCAACAGTTCAACCTCATTTCCACGCTCAACGCGCTGGATAACGTCACGCTCCCCGCCATGTTGGATGGCATGCCAGCCAACAAGCGCCGCGAGCGCGGCATGGAACTGCTCCACTCCCTGGGGCTTTCAGACCGCGCCACGCATCGGCCCGATGCGCTCTCCGGCGGCGAACAGCAGCGCGTCGCCATCGCACGCGCCCTGCTCTTTGAACCCGCCGTCCTCTTCGCCGATGAACCCACCGGCAATCTGGATTCCGCCACCAGCCAGAACCTTTGGGCGCTGCTAAAAGAACTCGCCAACCATCGTCGCCTGACTGTGCTCATGGTCACGCATGAACCCAGCGCTGCCATTCACTGTCAGCGGGTGTACGTCATTCGCGATGGCAGGATTGAATCAAACTTTGAGACGGATGGAATCAATGCGGTCCAATTGGCAGGCAAGTTGGCGATTGGCGCTGAACACGCTCGGCGGTAAGCCGGGACGCGCCGCCCTCATGATCGGTGCGGTCGCACTCGCCGCCGCACTCGTCATGGCTGTTTCCTGCGCCATCGCAACCATGCAGGCCAGCATGGAGTTTGGCATCACACGTTTCGTCGGCTCTGCCGATGTCCGCATCATCCATCAGGGCAACGGCCGCTTTTCAGAAGAATTGCTTGAGAAGGTGCGGAGTTGGCCGGAAGTCGATGCCGCCACCGGCCGCCTCGGCGCATCGCTCACCCTCATCCACGCCGATCACCGCAAGGATCCCAAAACCGGCGAACTCCTGCGCATGACGCCTTCCGCCCTCGGCGTCGATTTCACCCTTGAAAGCCGGTTCCGCAAACGCGATCTCACCGCTGGCAAACTCCCCGCCGCCGCAAATGAAATCCTGATCGATCAAATCACCGCCGAGCAACTGCACGCAACCGTCGGCGATGTGCTGGAAGTCCAACGCTTCGGCGAACCCGTCATCCTCACCGTCACCGGCATCCTGGAACGCCCACGCCTTGCCGCCGTGCAACGACCGATCATCGAAATGGATCGCCGCACACTGGCAGAGGCCTCTGATCGCACCGGCGAACTAACCTCCATTGCCATCATCATCAAAAAGCCGAAGGGTTCGGAACTCTCCATAACCGTTGCGGATTTCTGCGCCCGACACCAGAGCGAACTGCCGGAAATCCTCTCACTGGAACCCGCCGAATTCGTCCGCAGCGGTTTCAACCGTCAGGTGCAGGCCAGCCGCTTCGGTTTCACCATCGCTTCCATGCTCACGTTCTTGAGCGCCTCGTTCATCATCGTGACGGCTCTCACTGTTTCCGTGACAGAACGCCAGCGAGAAATGGCCGTCACTCGCTGCATCGGCGCCAGCCGTGGCCAACTCTTCGGCTCACAAATGCTCGCCGGTCTGCTGCTCTCATCCGCCGGCGCGGTAATTGGCATTCCGCTGGGCATCGGCCTCACCGCACTGCTGGCGTGGTACTTCAGTGAATACCTGCCCGTTGGCGTAACGCTGCACCCGCTCGGTTTTGAACTCGCCGCGATCGGTTCCATCGGCGCGGGCATTCTCGGTGCGCTTTACCCCGCATGGATGGCAAGCCACGTTCCACCGCTGCAAGCCATGAGCGTTCGCGCCCAACCGCCCCGGCCGCAAAGCATCGTCCTCGCCGCCATTATCGCTCTCCTCCTCATCAGCATTCAACTGGCGTTGTTCAGCCTCGCCAACCCATCGGATCGCTTCATCGCGTACGCCTACGCCGGTTTGCCGTGCCTGCTTGTTGGCTACTTCATCCTCTCAATCCCGCTGCTCATCGGCACCGCCGCGCTGTTAAGCACGCCACTCTCCTTCATCCTCGGCCTTCCCGCTGGCATGGTTCGCCGCTCTCTCTTCGCCACGCCATTCCGCCATGGCTTCACCGCCGGCTCACTCATGGTCGGCATGGCGATCCTCGTCAGCACATGGTCCAACATGACCTCCATCCTTCACGATTGGCTCGGCGGCATCAAATTCGCAGACGGCTTCGCCTTCCGCTCCACCGGCATCTCACCAAAGGAACAACAAGCAATCGCCGCGCTTCCCTTCGTGAAGGACTTCTGCCCCATCAGTTACCTCCCGCTGCGCGTGTACGACAAACAGATCTTCGGCGTGCAGGGCCTCGCCCCGCCCAACGTCACCTGCATGGGCTTCGATCCTGATCTCTTCTTCTCCATGAACGCGCTCGAATGGGTGGCAGGCGATCCGCAAACAGTTATCCCCAAACTCAAGGCCGGCACCGCCCTCATTGTTGCGGATCGTTTCCTCACCACCCAAAAAGTGAAAATCGGCGATCACCTCACGCTCGGCGTGGGAAAGGTGCGAAAGGATTTTGAAATCGCCGGTGCCGTCAATTCCGCCGGCCTCGACATCGCAGTCCAGGCCTTCGGCATCCGCAGCCAGTACATGGAATACTCCATCAGCTGCGTCTTCGTCGATTGGAAAACCCTCAACGAAACATTCGACAACCGCGACGCCCATCTTCTGCAGATAAATATCAGGGACGACGACTCCCTTTTTTCGCAAGGCGAAATAGCCGGGTCGCTACGCGACCCCGGGGGAGTGGACGAAACCCCACACCCCACTCACCAACGCAAACCCCCCGGCATCACCGATGAAGAAATCATCAAGCAAATCGCCGAAGTCGCCCCCGGCGTGCAGTTCTACAGCGGCCGATGGATCGTCAAAACCATCAACAACGTCGCCACCGGCATCCTCGTCGTCGATAGCACCGTCGCCTTCGCCGCACTCGCACTTGCCTGCCTCGGCGTCGGCAACGTCATCCTCGCCAACATCGTCGGCAGAAAATACGAGTTCGGCGTCCTGCGCGCCGTCGGTGCCAACAAATCACTCATCGCAAAACTTATCCTTGCAGAAGTAGCGATCATCGCCATCGCCGGCGCACTCGTCGGCACGCTGCTGGGCATCCATCTGGCATGGGTCGGCGTCGTCCACTACCGCGATCTCGCCGGCCTGCCCGTCACACTCGTCCTCCCGCAACTGCCCACAGCCATCGGCTGGCTCGTGCTGATCGCACTAACCCTCCTCGCCGCCATACCCGGCGTGCGCTCAGTCGTCAAACGACAACCCAGCGCGCTGTTGGCGGGGGGACGGAATGGGTAACGACCGGGTTGGCATTTGCCAGTCACCTGCTTTTGCAAGACCTCGTTGGATTGTGCGCTAAAATCCCTTAGACCCCAAGACGTCCACCCATGCCCGCCCCCACCCCCTTCCAAATCGTCAGCCCCTACCAGCCCACCGGCGATCAACCCGCCGCCATCGCACAGCTCACAGAATCCATCACCACCGGCAAACGCCACAACGTCCTTCTCGGCGCCACCGGCACCGGCAAAACGTTCACGATGGCCCACGTCATCCAGAACCTGCAAAAGCCAGCGCTCGTCATCAGCCACAACAAAACCCTTGCCGCTCAACTCTATGAGGAAATGAAGGAACTCTTTCCCAACAACGCGGTGAGTTATTTTGTTTCCTACTACGACTACTACCAGCCGGAAGCCTACATTCCGCAGCGCGATATCTACATCGAAAAAGATTCCTCCCGCAACGATGATCTGGATCGCCTGCGACT
>CAZWJR010000195.1:0-5879 GCA_964634655.1 uncultured Isosphaeraceae bacterium
CTTCCATGTATTTCTTGAGCGCACCATCGGCGTCTCGCCACGGCCCAAAGAAGTGGAATTTGTAATTGATCTTCTTGGCCCAGCGGCCGGTGGCGTGGGCAAACAGCGGGAAATCCTTGTATGGCTTGGCTGGCTTGGCTCGTCGTTTGGGGGTATCCTTTGTCGCCATTGGTTTCTCGTTCGGTTTGCAGCGGGTGTCGTTCGTGGTGTCAGTCGTGGTGTCACTCACCTTACCACAACCCGAACGGAAAGCCAGTAGAGTCTATAGAAATAGGCATTTGCCACCTTGGCTCAGTTGGTAGAGCGGCGCTTTCGTAAAGCGCAGGTCGCGGGTTCGAGTCCCGCAGGTGGCTTTTTGAAGCAGGAATCTCGCCTCGTCTTCCGGGACGCTGAACTTCAATGTCGGAAGTGTCTGGTGCCGGTGATCAGGCAGGTGACGCCGCGATTTTCGCAAAGGTCGATGGTTTCCTGATCCCGCTTGGAGCCGCCGGGGTGGATGATGCAGGAGATGCCCGCGTCGATAAGCAGTTGCGGACCATCGGGGAATGGGAAAAAAGCATCTGATGCGGCGACTAGTGGCGATGGGGACTTTTGAGATTTGAGAAGCATGGCTGCTCGCTCGATGGCAAGGCGGCAGGCGGTAACTCGATCCACCTGGCCCATGCCTGCCCCAACAAGTTGCAGATCGCGGCCGATGGCGATGGCATTTGATTTGAGGTGTTTGGCGATGGTGTACACGAACGCAGCATCGTCGAGCATCCGATCATCGGGCTTTGGTCCGGCGACGTGAGTCCAGTCGCCCACGTTGGCCAGTTTCATATCGCGATCCTGAACGAGCATGCCGCCGGGGATGGATTTGTAATTGATCTTGCGGTGGCCGGTGTGACGAATGCCGCGTGTGGCGAGGAGGCGGACGTTGGCCCACCGCTGCTGCAACATTGCGAGCGCGGTTGCATCAAACGCTGGCTCATTGGTGAGTGAGGGAGCGATGATGACTTCCAAGAATTTTTGACCATCGGCGATGCGTTTTGCGGTGGCGGCGTTGATGGGTCGGCTCATCGCAAGAATGCCGCCGTAGGCTGCAAGCGGATCGCCTTCGTAGGCGCGATCGAATGCATCGGCGGCAGTGGCACCGATGGCCGCGCCGCAGGGATTGGCGTGTTTGATGATTGCGGCGGCAGCGCGATCCGGGAACAGTTCATCCAGTTCCTGAACGAGTTCCAACGCGGCAGCACCATCGTTGAGGTTGTTGTAACTAAGTTCCTTGCCATGCAGCATCTCGGCGGAAACGACGCTGGGTTCAGCGGAGGCGGGGTTTTTGTAGACGGCGGCGCGCTGATGGGGATTCTCGCCATAACGCAACTCCTCCCCCACTGCGTAGGTCAGTCGCAGCATGGAGGGGAATGGCTGTTCGCGGCGAGTGCCCATCCATGCGCTGATGGCGGTGTCGTATTCTGCGGTGCGTGTGAAGGCGGCGGCGGCGAAATCTCGGCGGAGTTCAAAGGTGGTTGCGCCTTCGTGGGAGTGCATTTCGCCGATGACACGATCGTACTGTTCGGTGGAAGTGACGACCGTGACGAATTGGAAATTTTTGGCGGCTGATCGCAGCATGGAAGGGCCGCCGATATCGATTTGTTCGATGGCGTGCTCTTCGGTGATGCCGGCCGTGAGGATGGTGCGTTCAAAGGGATAGAGATTGACGCAAACCAGATCGATGGGCGTGATGTTGTGCTGTTTCATGGCCTGCATATGGGCAGGCAAATCGCGGCGACCGAGGAGCGCACCGTGAATGGCGGGGTGCAGGGTTTTGACGCGGCCATCCATCATTTCCGGAAAGCCGGTGACCTGATCGATGGGAATGACTTTGAGGCCGGCTGCTGCGAGAGCGGCGGCAGTGCCTCCGGTGGAAATGATCTCCACACCAAACTCTGCGAGTGACTTGGCGAAGGGGACGAGATCGCTCTTGTCACTGACGGAAATCAGGGCACGGCGAATGGGAATCAGCGAGGGAGCGGCCACGGTCGTTCAATTGCGAGGCACAAGGCGCACGACTCGGCCATCATCGCTGACGGCGTAGAATTCATCGTTGTGCTCACCGCCGACGACAAGTTTCTTGACGGAGGGATACTCGATGGACTTCACAATTGCGCCGCGGGTGGCATCCACAATGGTCATTCGTTTGGCGGCGGCGTTCCAAGCGAACAGTTGCGAATTGCGCTGCAGGATGACGCTGGCATCAACTTTGGGAGAATTCCAAATCAATTTGCCGCCGGGCGTATCTTCCGGCTGGGCGAGGAAACAGTAGAGGCCTTTGCGAGGGACGTTTTGGTAGACGCGATCGCCGATGAGGGTTGGCGAATCGGTGAGGGGACTTTCCATCAGGACCTTCCACGTGTTTCGGCCGGTGTGGAGGTCAAAGGCCCACAGATATTGATCCTGGCCAGCGACAAATGCGGCACCATCGCCTGCAACTGGCGGTGCGACGACGGGGGCCAGCAGATACTTGCCCCACAACTGGTGGGTCGTGGCGGCATCCAGAACCATGACTTCGCCATTGCTTCCGGCAGCAACGACAAGGCCATCGGAGATGACGGCGGGGACATTGATGGAGTGGCCAACCTTATAGCCGCGCCACTGATAGCCGATAATTCCGGAATGCCAAATAAGTTGGCCGCTGCGCGAGCCATAAATGAGATAGGGGCCGAACATAACAGGCTGGGTATTGGCAATCTGCTGGAGCGGCTGTTTGGCCAACTGCGAGCCGGTGTTGGGGTCCAGAGCGAGAATATCGCCACCGGTGGTAACGTAGACGCGATCGCCGGAAAAGTTGATGCCGACAGCCTGGGCGCTGGATTCAGCGACTTGAATGCGCCACAAGTGATTGCCATCTTGAATCTTGATCCTGGTCAGGTAATTCAGGCCATCAAGGACGAATACTGAATCGCCTTCAACGGTCATGAGTTTGATATTGCGACCGGCACCGACGAACTGCCAGGCGACGCGGTAGTTGAGTTCGCCAGCGCCGGCCGGGCCGATAACGTGGTCGCGTTCGATCTGGGCCATGACGGCGGGGTTTGCCGCGGTTTGGGAACCGATCGAAGTGGAAGAACCAGAAGCAGACACGGTGTTGGAATCGCCGGAGGCGGCGCTTCTGCAACCTGCAAAAGTAGTGAAAGCAGCGGCACACAGCACCACCAGAGCGGCGGCGCGGCAGGTAGAGATTAGGTTCCGGATTGATGCCGGGGAATGGTTCATGAAAGCAGATCTCCTGACGATGCGGCCAAAATACCAGAGCCGCACGAATCGCCCAGTATCCGGCCATTTGGATGGATCGTCAAGGAACGGGGCGCGGTACAGTGAGGGGCCCGAATGGTTTGAATTCATGTTTACAGGCATCGTGCAATATCTTGGCAAAGTTGAGACGTTTGAGCCCAATCCGTTTGGCGCCTTTTTACACGTTGACGTTGGGAGTTGGCCGCATGCGTCCGCCGTGGGGGAATCGATTGCGGTCAATGGTTGCTGCTTGACGGTGGCGGACGTTGGGCCGGGTACCGTGCTGCGATTTGATGTGATTCGTCAAACGTTGGATGTGACAGCGCTGGGCGATTGTCGCGCTGGTGCGGCGGTCAATCTGGAACATGCAGTAACGCCGCAGACGATGTTGGGCGGCCACATTGTGCAGGGGCATATTGATGGAGTGGGAGCGGTACGAAACGTGGTCGCCAGTGAATCGGAATATCGATTGCGGATCTCGCCGACTGATTCAACGCTGATGGATTCGATTGTTGAGAAGGGCTCCGTTGGGGTCCATGGCGTTTCATTGACTGTTGCGGCAGTCGAAGGAGATTGGTTTGAAGTCGCGCTGATCCCGACGACTTTGAAACTGACGAATCTAGGGTCTCTCAAAGTAGGCGCCCGGGTAAATCTGGAAACAGATTACCTCGCAAAGATTGTCATCAACTACATGAAGCGAGTACATCGCTGAAAGCCAAAAAGCGAGAAGCCCAGGGATTGAAGTCCCTGGGCTTTGAAGGACAAACTGGACGGAGCGTGCTGCGATTACCGCTTGCCCGCCTTGACGTAAAAGAATGACGTTTGCCCCTGGCGGCTCACCTGTAGGCGGACGACCTTGGAGAGATCAGCCTGTTGAATTGCATCGGTGAAATCATGCACGCCAGCCACGGGGGATTCGTTCACCATCGAGATGACATCGCCGGTTTGCAAACCTGCCTCTGCGGCTGGGGAGCCTGCCGAGAGGCGTGTTACGACAACGCCGGACTTCTCTTCTACTCCCAACTGACGAGCCATGTCGGGTGTCATGTCCTGAATCGATAGGCCAAGATTGAAATTGCCGGGTTGGCGACCTGGCACCTCGCGAGTCATGGTGTTGGCCACCTGCTTTGCGGAACGATCACCGAGTGTGACATTGATCTCGCGGAGCTTCTTGTTGCGGAAAATGGTGAGTTTGGCAGCATCGCCGGGTGAAGAGGCTGCGACGGTATTGAGCAACTGGTTCGGCTCCGTCACGGACTTTCCGTTGATTTGCGTAACGATATCGCCAGGTTTTACTCCGGCGTTCTCGGCCGGGGTATTCGGGACCACATCGCTGATCAGCACGCCGCGGGTGCCTTCAAAGCCGGCGTACTCTGCGGCTTCGGGAGAAAGCGGTCCGATCTGGACGCCGAGCCAGCCACGCTTGACGGTTCCGCCATCGATAATGGTTGTAATGACGGGTTTGATGATGTTGCTGGGGATTGCAAAGCCGACGCCCATGTAAAAGCCGGTGCGGGTGCTGATGGCGGTGTTGATGCCGACGACTTCGCCATCCAGGTTCACAAGCGGCCCGCCGGAGTTGCCGGGGTTGATGGCACAATCGGTCTGGATGAAATCGCCGATTTCCGCCAAGCCGAGCGTGCCCCGGCCTTTGGCGCTGACGATGCCGGCGGTCATGGTGTGCCGCAGCCCTAGTGGGCTGCCCAGGGCGAGAACCCAATCACCAATTTCAACCGAATCGGAGTTTGAGAAATGGGCAGGGGAGAGGCCGCTGGCGTCGATTTTGACGACCGCAAGATCGGTTTCAGGGTCGGTCCCTATCACTTTGGCGTCGTATTCGGTTTCATTGTCGAGGCGTACCTTGAGGGTGGTGGCTCCATCAACAACGTGATTATTGGTGACGATGTAGCCATCTTCACGAACGACCAGACCCGTGCCTTCACCCATACGTTCCCGCGGGGTTGGAGTGCTGGGGCCAAAGCGGAACTGCCTGAAGCCCTCCGGGGCGTCCTGCCCGAAAAAGCGGCGGAACTGGTCATTGTTGAATGGATTGCCGGGTAACTCCCCACCTTCATCTATGTTTCCAACATCCATCCGTTGGGTGGATCGGATATTGACGACCGAAGGAGCGGTGGAGCGATAGACTTCGCGGAATGCTTCAGACAAGGCGTTCGCATGCTGTCTGGCGATGCTTGGTTGCACCTGCTTGGTGGCAGCGGTTTGTGCACTTGAATGAATGGTGAGTGGTGCGCAGAGGCCAGCGAACAGCGTTAAGCCGACAAGCACCCTGAATTTTGTGGATTGGAAAACTGAATGGTTGGTCATGGAATGAGACTCCTTTTGGTGCATGAACCCGGGATGAAAACCGGAAAGTAATTGTTTCCAATGTGTAATACGGCCGTGGTTTTGGAAGGTTCAACGGGCTAGGCCAGGCTCTGTTGCGGCCGTGGGATGGGGGTTTGCCGAATTTTTTGCACTGGAAAGGGATGGCGGCTCAATTGCGGTAGGGAGGATTGCGGGGACAAATTGATTGTTGGGAGGCTGGTTGCCGCAATTCCGGGAGATCAAGTCCGAATCAGAGATTGGGGGCTTGTGCCCGTGGAGTT
>CAZWJR010000196.1:0-526 GCA_964634655.1 uncultured Isosphaeraceae bacterium
CGCGATCGCGACCGGTCCGAGATCAGATCGCCCGAGGTGTCCGAGATCGCCTGCAAGGCCCCCGCCGTTCCGGCGAAGACCGCATGGCCGGCATCAGTCAGGATCACCCGGTTGTTCAGCCGCAGGAACATGCCGCCGCCTTTGACGGTGCGCGGACGGAAGAGGTGCCAGCAGACCATGCCCATGTTTTCGATTGCTGAATCGCTGAAGTCATCCGGGCTGGGTTTGGTTTGCTGTTGAATCGCGGTGATGAGGGATGCCAATTGGGTGGGTGGTGCATCGAAGGGAATGTGTGTGAGGGGTTCGATCCATCCGCCGCGGATGAGGAAGATGGTTGCGTTGTTTGGCGCTTGGCTGGGCATGATGGCGAGGAACGCGAAGTTTTCCAGTTTGGCCATGTGTGCGAATTCGGCTCGTGATGCGATGGCGGTGCGATCGAGCAGTTGGCGGAGGTGCTGGGCGGTTTCATATTGAAGGTTGGAGCCGGCATCGCGCATTTGCGATTCGGTTTCTTGACGCCACTGAT
>CAZWJR010000196.1:536-2859 GCA_964634655.1 uncultured Isosphaeraceae bacterium
TCGAAGGCGGTGCTGGCAAAGTCGATGGCTTGGTTGATCTTGCGGTGGTATTCATCCATTGTGATTGAGCCATCGCAGGGAGCGGGGCAGCGGCCCATTTCTTTGTAGGCGCATGCTGTGGCGTTGGGGGCCTGTACCAGGATGTGGTGGTAGCGGCAGAGATCGAAGGCGTCTTGCAGCATATCTCTGTATTTTGCGGCGGCGTGTTTGTCTGCGATTGGGCCGAGGTAGACATCTTGAGTGGGTGAGAGGGTGAGTGGGTGAGGGGGTGAGTGAGAACGTGGCGGAACCACTGTTGGATGAGAGGTTTTCACAAACTGCGGGAACTTGGCGGCGGGATCGCAATGGAGGAACCATGCCTGCCAGCGATCGAGCAGGCCACGGTAGGTTGCGGGCAGGCGCTGGCGGGCGAGTTGCAGGTATGCCCAATCGGCTTCAAAGGTGGAGCCGACGGGGAGAGCGAGGATCCTGCGGGTGAGCGAACGGTAATCGATGCGGCGCGATGGGCCATCGGTGGGCGGCGGATCCAGTTTTGTTTTGACCATCCGGCGAAGGTTTGCAGTGATGGCAAGGGCGAGTGTGCCGCCGTTGGCATCTTCCAGAACGAACACGCCGGGTTTTGTTGGCAGGGCGGTGAGATCGAGCGTTGCCGCATCTTCGGCTGTTGCGGGCACATCGATGCGGAACGAGATTTCAGGGCGGGGAAGCAAGTGGGTGTTCCAGGAAGGAAAAACCAGCGAGGAGCGTTGAGGCCCTGTGATTGTTGCCGCCATGCCGGGGCGATGCGCGCCGGCTGGCTGATGCCTTAGAGGACCATGCCAGTGATGCGGCCTTCAAAGACGAGTTTGGCGTTGACGATGCCCTGCACATCGCTGATGAAGCGGCGTTCGCCGAACTTTACTTCCTTGCAAAGGAGATAGAGCGTATCGCCGGGCACGACCTGGCCACGGAAGACGAATTCCTCGCAGCGAGTGAAACCGAGAAAGACCAGGTTGTCCGTTTTCTTTTTGTAGAGGATGCTGCAGAGCTGGGCGCTGGCTTCGATCATGAGCACGCCGGGCAGGAGCGGGCGGCCGGGAATGTGGCCGGCTACCCAGAACTCATCAGGTTTGACCATTTTGACACCGAGGGCTTCGGTGCGGTCTGCGTTCATCCAGATCATGTGGTCCAGGTGACGCATGTCGCCAGCCTGGGGGTTCAGGCGACCGACCTCATCTGTGGAGACGGCGATCTGTTTCAAATCGATGTTGGAGATGTCAAAAAGCAGCTTTCCAGCCACGGGGGTTCCTTTGGGGGGTAGCGAGGTGGGGAGATTTATTTGAGCAGGGAGAAAGGATAACCGCCTCCGGGATTAACGGAGGCGGTTTGGGGATTGGCGTTTTTTGAGGGTGGATGGGGCTTTGCCTGCACACAGGGCGCAGTGAGTAGAAGCCATCCTTCGTGCCAGGTGCGGTTTGGGGTCAGCCGGCAGGGGTTTCGGTGCCGCGTTTTTGCAGAATGTTTACGCGGACGTCCTGTGCGGCGGCCTTGATGTTCTGCATGTGCTTACGGACACGTGTTCCAGCGGCCTTGTTTCCGCCTTCGGCTTTTTGAATGTCATCTCCGGCTTCGTGAACGAGGCGAACCAGTCGGTCATATGCTTCCATGAGTGCTCACTCCTTACGGGTGCGAAAATGCGTTTTCAAGCCAATGAATCGGCTTGGCTGGGCCGGCGGCATTGAAACAGCCGGGTGCAACAGTCAATTATGGGCGTGGTTGGAGGGCAAAGACAAGGGGTTTTTGCCGGATATTGCGGATTTGTTTGGGTTTTGATATGGTGTTTTGGTAGAAAGAATCAAAAAACGGGCGTATTTGACCGGCTTGTTGCGGCGATCTCCAGCCACATACCCAGAACGGCCTACACCCGCAAAACGGCTGATTTCGTCTGCAACGCCGCTTCATACCGTCCCCGCACCGGCTCAACCACCTCTTGAACAAACCGGTCCACTTGCTCTGGCGCTCGGCCAACGTAGGTGCGCGGATCGAGGACGGAATCCCAATTGATTCCCTTGGTGCGGAACATGGGTTCCTCACGCAAACGTTCGAGCAGATCGTTCGGTTCACCTTCGCTCTTCACCCGCAAGGCAGCGGCGTGGGAATGCGTGCGGATTACTTCGTGGGCGTCCTGTCGATCCACGCCTTGCTGTACGGCGGCCATCATGATGTTTTCCGTAGCCATGAAGGGGAGTTCCGCCATGAGGTTGGCTCGGATGGTTTTTTCATAGACGACCAGACCGGAGGCGACGTTGTGCATGACATCGAGGACGCCATCGAGGGCGAGGAA
>CAZWJR010000196.1:2959-5809 GCA_964634655.1 uncultured Isosphaeraceae bacterium
ATCGACGAGGCGCGGATAGGTTTGGCCGGAGACGGCGTAAAGGCCTTCGGAACAGTCGGCTTGCCATCCTAGTTTTGCTGCGATGAGAGAATCGAGTTGATCGACTTTGCGTTCATCGCCATTGAAGAGGGCGAGGAATGAGGCTTGTGTGCCGGTGGCGCCTTTGACGCCGCGGAGGCGGAGACGTTGCAGGCGGGCTTCGATGTCTTCCAATGCGAGGACAAAGTCGTAGGCCCAAAGCGTGGCACGTTTGCCGACGGTGGTGGGCTGGGCGGGTTGAAAGTGTGTGAAGCCGAGGGTGGGAAGATCGCGGTATTCGATGGCGAAACTGCCGAGTGCATCGATCACACGGGCGAGTTTTGAGGTGATGAGTTGCAGGCTTTCGCGGAGGAGCAGGAGATCGCCATTGCAGACGATGTCCTGACTGGTGGCGCCGAGGTGGATGATGGGGCGTGCGTTGGGTGCGGCATCGCCAAGGGTGTGAACGTGGGCCATGACATCGTGGCGGAGTTTGGATTCGTACTTCTCTGCGGCGGCAAAGTCGATGTCGTTGAGGTGTGCGCGGAGTTCATCAACCTGCTGCTGGGTGATGTTCAGGCCAAGTTCGCGCTGGGATTCTGCCAAGGCCAGCCAGATGCGGCGCCAGGTTGAGAACTTGCGTTGCGGAGACCAGATGGCCCGCATTTCCTTGGAGGCGTAGCGCGATTCCAGCGGTGATTGGTAGGTGTCGTTCATTCGGAAGTCAGTCCAACGATGTTCACCGCAGAGACGCGGAGGACGCAGAGAAGGAGAGATTTCAAAGTATTGCCTCAGCGTTCTCTGCGTCTCTGCGGCGACAAAAAGGCATGGAATACGATTATGGCTTAGGACACCGGTAATTCCGGCTGTATCCTACATGCGAACAGGAGTCAGGTGGCCCCAGGCGCACGACCAATTCGACAGGAACGCGACGATGATGAGCCATCGGGCAGGCCGCTTTCGACGGGGCCGGCCCGGATGACGCCACTGCGGGAACTGCAACTGCTGGAAAAACATCGCAAAGGTGGGGTAAAGGCGGCAGACGCCTTGAACGAACTGATGCGGGCGTATCAGCGACGCATTTACAGTGTGTGCTTTCGGATGGTTCGCAATACGGATGTGGCGAGCGATCTGACGCAGGATGCGCTGATCAAAGTGATTGAAGGGCTGGCGAGTTACAACGGGCAATCGAAGTTCAGCACGTGGGTGATTCGGGTGACGATCAACTGCTGTTTGAGCCACATGCGAAAGGAAAAGTTGCGGGCGCATGAGAGCCTGGATGCGCCAGCGGGGATGGCCCGGCAGTCGCCGCCGCAAGGGGGCCGGACGGGTTCTGTAAGTAAAAAGCCCACGGGCGAGGCTTTATCGGGCATTTTGCACAGCCGCGAACCTTCCCCCTTAAGGCGCATCGAACAGGAGCAGACGAATTCCGCCATTGTGCGGTGTCTGGACAGCCTTGATGTTGATCTGAAAACGATTCTGGTACTGCGAGATTTACAGGACCTGGATTATCAAGAGATGGCGAACGTGCTGGAGATACCAATCGGCACGGTGAAGTCGAGATTGTTTCGAGCCCGAGCGGCCCTTCGACAGTTGCTGGAAGCGCGCGGCGAGTTGTGAGAGAATTACCAACCTCTGAATTGAGTTTTTAGAACCATGCTTGATCGATTGGACCAGAACGAACTGCTTGCCTTGATCGAAGGCGAACTTGATGCGAATCAAGCGGCGGCGTTGCGTCATCGATTGGCGGGTGAGCCGCAGGGCGCGGCGGTGGTAGCGCTGGTTGATCGCATGTGTGCGGATCGATTGGCGTTGCGTTCGTTGCCGGAGCCGGAATTGCCGCAGGAGGTTGTGGCCCAACTGGAGGCGCTGTTGGCACGGCCGATGTTGATGGAGCCGTTGGAGCCGGTGCAGGCGGCACGGCCGGGTGAGTTCCGTCGGCAGCATCGGCGGCAGACACGGAGAATCCGCTGGTCGCGGCTGGCTGTCGCGGCGGCGGTGTTGATGGCGCTTGCTGCGGGGATTTGGGCGGTGGTGAATGGATTGGTGCTGCCGACGTTGAAGACGGGTGATGGCGGCACGGTGGCGAAGAATGATTCGGCGGTCGGCCCTGCCGGTGTGGTGGAGTCGAAGGAAAAGCCCGCGCTGGTTGGGACGGTTCATCATTACTTGCCATCGTCGATTCCGGTTGAAGCGACTCATTTGGCAGTTGGGAATGGCGAATCGGCGACGAATGCGGCGACGGGACCGATCGCAGCGGAGTTTGCCATTGTTCTGCGAGCAGGCGATTCAGCGGCTGCGGAAAAAGCGCTGGTTGCTGCTGCAACGCAAGGCAGTGAGCAGGTTGCGCTGGTTCGGAATTTCAACTTTGCTGAAGCGCAGCAATTGGCGGAGGAGTGGCGATTGGCCCAGGGTGGCAAGGCGGATCGGGTTGTCAATCCTGCGGTTGCCTCGGCGGGTAGATCAAACAGGAATGGATCGGCGAGTTCTCCGGAAATGAACGCGCTGGCGGAGCGAGTTCGTCAGCGATTGAGCAGCAATGGAAATCACGCGAGCCCTTCCGGTTCAGCCGTGACAACAAGCGGAGTGCTTGCGGGAGCGGCGGATCAAGGACCATCGCTGGCGCAGCAGTTGGATTTCTCCAGCCGAGGCGCCACGCACACGGTGGCGATTCGTGCATCGCAGTTGAAGGGGTTGCTTGAAGGTCTTGCAATGAGCAAGGGTTCCTCAACGACACTTTGCATGATGCAAGGCGCGGATGCGGCGGCGGAGAAACAGCCCAATTCGCAGCCGCTGATGACGTGGTTGATGGATGGGGAGCGCGTTCGCAAA
>CAZWJR010000197.1:0-5777 GCA_964634655.1 uncultured Isosphaeraceae bacterium
GGATTTTTGGACCACGACCAAAAACAAGCAATTGAATTTTCTGCAGCATGTGAAAACGCTGCTGAAGGTGAACGGTCGATGCGCCATTGTGGTGCCGGATAACGTGCTCTTCGAGGGTGGTGCCGGGGAGACCGTTCGCCGCAAACTGCTCAAGCAGTTTGATGTACACACACTGCTGCGCCTGCCCACGGGTATTTTTTACGCCCAAGGTGTGAAGGCAAACGTGCTGTTCTTCGACGCCAAACCAGCGCAGGAAGCGGCGTGGACGAAGAAACTGTGGGTGTACGACCTGCGGACCAACATGCACTTCACACAGAAGGAGCGGCCGCTCAAGCGGGCCGATTTGGACGATTTCGTCGCATGCTACAAACCCGAAAGCCGCCACACCCGCAAGCCAACGTGGGCCGAGAAGGAGGGAAAGGGCAGCGTCGGCCCCGGCGGCCGCTGGCGGGCGTTCGATTACGACGAACTGATGAAGCGCGACAAGGCAAACTTGGACATCTTCTGGCTAAGAGACAAGTCACTGACCGATGGTGATGACCTGCCGGAACCCGACGCGCTGGCGCGGGAGATTGCTGAGGACCTGCAAACCGCGCTTGACCAGTTTGCGTCGATCACGACGGAACTGACGGAATAATCCACCGCTTACTCAAAGACAGCGCAGTTTTAGGGTTGGCGTCGCCCCTTGCCCTGCGCTGTTGTCCTGCCGTGCTTTCTTGGGAAGCCGGGACCGATTTCCACAGGATATTTACGGGGTCTCCCATTGCGAAAATCTTCATCGAACCAGACATTGTGCCAACCCTTGAGTTTCCCCTTGTTCATCCAATAGAACCCCTGCAGCCATGGCCAGACAGGGCCACCTTCATCCCTATGGCCACGAACGTGGTTCTTTTCGCCAAACACAATCCAGACCATTTGTAGGCCATCAGTCGCTAATGCATCGCTCACGCGATGAAAGTCGCAAAAACACATGTCATGTTTCGTATTCAACTTTTTCGGATTGAAACAGACGCGAGTTCCAGTCGGATCGACGAACTCAACACCATCGCGGCCAGGCCATAGCTTCATCTTCTCTACGAGCCAGCGACTCGGTACGACCGCATAGAACGATCCATCAAACGTTGGGTCAAATTCATTTAGGAATTGAGTAGCCAGTGACCCCAAAGCGACGGGGCATTCGAAATCCCGGTCACCCTTGTACCAGTCATCAGCTTCTCGTTCGTCCCATGGTCGAGCCGCTCGGCTCCAATAGAGCTCCCCAAATAATGGATTGCTAATTTGGGAAAGTCCCGGGTGGGGTCGCCAGCTATTGGCCTTGTTCGTTTTCATCCAGTGTTTCATAGGGGCGAGATCGGCTTGGTGAATCGCGGCAGCGTGAATGTGAAGCCATATTCTCGTGGAGACTTCGTCTAGTTTTGCGAGCGAGCCGTTTCTCCAAGTCAGGAATCCTGAAAGCATTGCGACTTTGTCAATGGTTCCTGAACCTTCCTGCAAAATGTATTGGGCTGGATCGGGAAATCCTTGTTGCTTCAAAAGCCAGGAATGACCGTCTCCCTTCACAATGAGAGCGTGATCGCTCAGCGGAGCCCACTTGTCGTTATCAGGAGTCGGCGTGGACGTGCTTTCTCCGTTTCTTTCGCCAATTCGTAAAAGCGATGGATCGGTATGAAAGTGGCGACCGAATTGCCATGGCCCTTGATAGGTCACAATGGGCGGCTCTGACCAAGAGTTATGCAATGGAAAGCGATCTGACGCCCGTGCGAGGAATTCCGAAAGCGCAATCCATTGATATTTTTTGCCAATTCTTTCAAGAGAACGCGAACCCATTCGATCATTCCACAAGCCCGCATCAAAAGAATCGAAACGATCGGGCGTCCAGCCGAGCTCCAAAACGCGCTTTATGATAAAGCGATGCGGTAAATCCAACGCAAAGGGCCTGACCTTGCCGTGCGGTGTGTGACCGTAAAGTAATTTGTCATCCCAAAACGGATGGCAATCCGAGGAAACGATGTACCGGCCAAAATCGCCGTACATGTGCGGATGACTCTCCGGGCGACATGAAGACACGATCCTCTCATATCCCCCAGACCGTTTCGTTTTATCCTTTGGTGTTTTGGGATCGATATGCTTCCACGATGGAATGGGTGTCACCCATCTGCTCTTATAGGGAGGAAGAACGAGCGCCATGTCATAGGAGCAGGTGAGATCCCTGTGCATGGCCAACTCCACCAGTCCCGCCAAGGCGTGTCGAATAAGAACATCAACTGGAAGCTTTGCACTTGCAAAAAATAGGTCATAGGCGGAATCGGCGATGGTGCGAATGCCGGTCACGTTGTGCGCGCTTCGCATGCAAGCGGCATACAGCGCAAGTGTTACGCTCTGGAGAATATACGGATCGTTGACGGCCGCAAAACGCGTTAACAACGAGGGTCCAGCACCCAAATTGTTTTCAAGGATCGCGGTGATTGCCTTGGTCGCATTGCCTCGCAAAATCGGAGCGCTCACGCCAGTCAACCACGCCAAAGCGGTGCAGTAGGCACATGCAATGTGATTTGGCATGGGAGGAACTTCTCGCTTTAAGGGCCACGACACTAGAACGGCATCATCTTGATTGTGGGCTAGAAAGATGGACCACCAAGCATCACGAGCAGGCAAAGACTGAGCCATCATGATTTGATGGATTGTGTCAATCACTTTTGTGTTGGTATAACGCGCCAGAAGTTGTCGCAGCACCTGACACAGCTCCTCGTCCGAGCGCAGCATTCGTAGTGCCGCTAGAATCCACTTTGAAGTGGTCTCGCCGAATGCTCTGGGATTCGCGACACTCAACGCGCGAAGAAAAGAATGTGTCCAAAGCCGCGATTTGATGAGCTTGGGGCGTGCATCGAAAAGCTCCTCTTTGAATCGCTCTGACCATTGGATTAAGAGTTCTTCGGCAAGGCTCGGATTCCGACCCGACCAGTCAGAGTCATGTTTGACCCATTTGAGCGCTTTCCCTTGCAATAGCTTCCGACCGGCTGGGCGTGTCGAGGCCGTCCCTAACCAATGAGACACGATGAAGTGCGAGCCCATGCGATCATACGCGAATTGAACGTGTTCGCGCATTCGGCCCTTGCCCGCAGATCGCGGCACCTTCAAAAGGATTCCATCGCTTTCTAAAACCCCCAGCAAGTTAGGAGTGCCTTTGGTAGAGACGATGTGCTGATCCAAAATGACTTTCGCACGTTCTCTGGTTATGGACAGCGACTTCGAACGAGACATCTCCTTTGCTACTTCATCGAGGGCGGCCACCAGCGGCTCATCTTCGACATCGCGATCCCATGAGAATCTGGCGCCGAGTTCTGTGTCCCGTCGTTTGATGAAGGCCCGAAATACTTCGGAAAACCCGGTCATACCGCCAACAAAGGGGAGAGGCGCTCGGCGGTGGTCGGGATCGGGATGGCCGGCTACGGCTTGACAGAACATCGACAAGAATAGGGGATTCTCAAATTCTGGATGCAGCGTTGGCACATCGGGGGCAGCGATGTTGTAGTGGTCGAAATACTTGCCGGTTGCCTCTGCCGTAGTACCTGCAAATCCATCAAGTCGGAATTCTGGTAGTCGCTCATTGCCCGATTGGGGGCGGATGTACTCCAAATATGCGTCTCGCACGGTGAAGAGAAACGCCACATTTGGGAATGAGCCCGCTCCTTTCAGTAAGGATTCAAGCTGGTTATTCCACTGTTGATTGTCTTCTCCCTCATTGAGCGCATCGATGATCACAAGCGATCGACAACCGGCGACCTCGCCGGCAATATTCAACGCTGCCAGAAATTCCTCAACAGTCGAAAACCCCTGGACGACTGATAGCACGTCCGTTGATAGTTTGCTCGCTCGAAGTTGCTGGCCAAGCAGCAAAACAGTCGGCAATCCTCGCTCAGTCAATCGCCTGGCGGTTTCACACATAAGATGAGTTTTGCCACAGCCGCCTTCCCCTGTAATCAATGCCGCGCGGCTGTCGGAACTCGCAGACCAGTTCATTTCCCATCCGTCGCGTAGATTGGCGGTTTCTGCATGAAGATTGTCGATTATCGGCGACAGTTCCCTCCATCGGTTGTCTCTCTTGTCACGCTCGGCCCTGTCGCTCGGTTGCGCATTGTCATATCGAGGATCGAGACGATAGAGTTCCGAGATCAGATCATTGACCGACTTACAAAATGTCTCGATGTTCCCTGAAATCGGTTGGCGGTGGCATGAATCTAGCGAAAGCGTCAGCGAGTGAAATGACTCGTCAATCTTGATCTGTATTTCCCCGATTTTGCTGGTGAATTCAAGATCGCGCACATTCTTCAGGGACGCCACCGAAGCTGCGGTGGCCTGTGCGTGTCCAAGCAGCGTCGCGGTGTGATGTCCGTCCAAAACGAGCCAAGGTATCAATTGCTCCGTGCGATTGGCGATGTGAAGAACCGGTTGGTATCGAGTTCCGGCGAGGACAATCTGCGTCGCGATGTGATGACTCAGACTTTCAGGCGCCAAAACGTTGGCGTCGAAGAAGAATTTCAATGTGCCAATGTGTTCATGGCGTCTTAGTTCATCGGTGAAGTGGTGGTCCCCCCATAAGTGAACGGAAATGAAATGTCCACTCTTTGTTTCCGCCTTCTTCACCCAAGCCTCCCACCTTTGCCGCGCACTGAACTTGCCGTTCACAGGGCTGTTTGGTAGGTCTTGCGGCAAGCAAAGAGTCCAAGAAACGAGTTTGGGATATTTTGCTATCGCTTGGTCAAAAGATTTGGTGATTTGCTGCCATTGAACGGACCGCAAAGCATTGCGGAAGAACTTTGCCTGAAATCCATGGATTTCGCCCGTGGGAGATTCCCAAAAACATTCGAGACCGCCATCTGGAACTCCGTTCGAAACGAATCGCCAACCCGGCTTCAGTGTTTCTCGGAACTCATTGGAGTGGTGGGCCAGAACGGAAGTCAGCCGCTCAAATGACTTTTGAAGGCTGCCGTGGTGGGATCGCAATCTGGACCAATCGAACAAGATGCTCACCACAACAGAATACACATATGCCCCAAAACGGGGAGCCAAGCCAGCCAACTGCGTTTGCTGCAACCGCCCGATCATCCCTACGGACAAATCCGCAAGGCTGTAGTGATCGCCTCCTGCTCCATTGGCGCATCCGGATATCCAATCGTGAGACACTCAAGTAGATACTGCTGGAGAAACTGTTGAAATCCCCCCATGCGAGCGGCAGCAATTCCGCAAATTGTGCTTCTGTGATCATTGCGATGTGCCATGTCCGACAACACGGCTGACTCAAATTACCCTGCCATCCTTGGGTGGTGTCACTGACACCACCAAACGGCACCTTTGGGCCGATTCTGGGATGTTGTGAAAGTAGCCGTGATCGCGCAAAAGCCAAGAAAATTAGCCGTTTCCGCAGAGTGTTCGCCTTTTGGGACTCGCGCCAAGGACCGTTACGAAAGCGCCGCTCTACCAACTGAGCCAAGGTGGCAAAAGCCTATTTCTATAGACTCTACTGGCTTTCCGTTCGGGTTGCGGTAAGGTGCGTGACACCCGTTCTGACACCACCTCGTACTATTTCCACCACCCGCGCGAGAAACCAATGGCGACAAAGGATACCCCCAAACGACCAGCCAAGCCAGCCAAGCCATACAAGGATTTCCCGCTGTTTGCCCACGCCACCGGACGCTGGGCCAAGAAGATCAATTACAAATTTCACTTCTTTGGGCCGTGGCGAGACGCCGATGGTGCGCTCAAGAAATACATGGAAG
>CAZWJR010000198.1:0-4186 GCA_964634655.1 uncultured Isosphaeraceae bacterium
TTTGGTGACGTAGTCATCAGCACCCAGTTCAATGCCTGCGACAATGTCGGTTTCTTCACCCTTCGCGGAGACGATAAGGATTGGCAGCCTGCGGGTTTCTGGTTTTCGCTTGAGGCGGCGGCAGACCTCCAGGCCATCCAGATCGGGCAGCATGAGGTCCAGCAGCAGAAGATCGGGCGGGTTGGATTCTGCTAACGTCAGGCCAGCGCGGCCGGAGTGGACGACGCGAACTTCGAAGCCTTCTCGCTCCAAGTGGAAGCGCAGCAGTTCTGAGATCTCCTGTTCATCTTCAACGACCAGCATTGATTTACTCATGGCGTTTTACCCTGCCAAAACAATATGCCAATAGAGCAAGTGCTGGGTGGACGGAATAGTTAGCGTTGCGCTAAGTTTGCCGCCGCAGCGCGGGGCCTTGTCCGACCCTTCTGGTGCGGCAAACCCGGCTTTGAATTCCATCTTCACATTGGGCGGCAGCAGGCCCCTTCTTGAGGAGGAACGAACCCACAACACAGATGCCAGCGTGAGATTCCATTGACGCTCAATCTCTTGCTACTTCCGGCCTTGGGTGATCGACTGGCCAACGAAGCGGTAGCCATGTGCCTGGCAGGACTCGAAACAGTGCAGAATCCTAATGGAAATTCGTGTGACTCACGAACCAGCGGCGCAAGATCCGGCGCAGTCAGTGCACGAAACGCCTCGAAACGACTCGAAGCCGTCAAAATCACAAAACGAAAAAACCCCTGTGGCTACAGGGGGTTGCGAGCATTTTCGTGATGATGCGGAACTGTGCGAAACTGGGGTAGTGCCCCGTGTAGGACTCGAACCTACGACCCGCTGATTAAGAGTCAGCTGCTCTACCAACTGAGCTAACGAGGCGAGGCACGGATGGTAGCCGAACCCCCACTGCCGTTCAAGCATCCATCAAAATCGCTTGTGCACCGGCCGCTCTGCGGGTGGCGCCACTCCTAGAATCGCACGCATCAACTTCAGGTCGGTCGGTCTGGTGATTTTCAGGTTTCGCGCGTCGCCTTCCACGGCGTGCACCGTCTCGCCGAGTCTTTGGACAAGTTCCGCATCGTCGGTCGCACCGGTCAGGTTCGGTTGCGCGTAGGCGCGGCGGAGCAGGCCAATCTCGAAAATCTGCGGCGTCTGAACTTCTGCTAGTCCTTCTCGATTCACGGTTTCAAGAACCCGCCTCGCCGGGACCGAAACCTTGCCTGCATCTCCAAGAATTAGATCAGCCACGGCATCATCATCGTGACCACCGACATCGATCGATTCTTCACTCAATCGTTTCACGGTTGCGTTGATGTGAACGACGGGAATCACCGCTGGCAGCCGGCTCGCCGCCTGAAACACTCGATCCAGAACATCGTTGCCCGTGCCCGGCCTCGCGGCATCATGAACCGCCACATGCGTGGTGTCAGCGGGAATTGCATCTTCGGCGGTCAACGCCAATTGGACGGTTTCCCATCGATGGTCTCGGCCGCCTGCGACGATTTTTGCGCCGTGGAAACTCAACGCCGGGCCGAACTTGCTGCGAAACTCATCCATGCTGTCCGGCGGGCCGGCCACGATGATGCTGCGGACCTCCTCGCGCTTGGTGAACAATTCCACCGTGCGCAGGAGAACCGATCGACCGCCCAAGTCCTGCGCTAGTTTGTCCACTTCGCCGTAGCGAGTGCTGCGGCCGGCCGCTGGGATGATCACGCAAACGTTCATGCAGAAAGTGTAAACGTGATGGTGGCTGCTCGACAAATCCTGTTCACTGCGTCCACTTCGCCGGCGCGGGCAACTGCGGCATCATGAGGGCCATGATTGACATGGATGTGCCGTAGTTTGCGGAGCGATCAAACACGCGATCGTTCCAGGAACCATCAGGCAGCCGAACAGATATCAACAGGTCCCGCAGGCGTCGCCGATATTCAGCGCGTTCCTGCTCGGGAAGCAATTCGATTGCCTGGGCTGCGTAGTAGTGGGCGTAGTAAAAATAATACGGGGCGATGTTGTAGGGCGGGACATGGGTGCCCTGCTGGGCGCGGCGCTTGTCCAACCATTGCCAGTGCACAATGAAGGCATCAATTGCGCCGCGGATGTTCGTTACGTTGGATCGCCCGGCCAGATACAAAGTCGTTTCCGCTGCCAGCATGCGGCCGACGGAACCCGGGACCGCCTCTTTGCTCCTGGTGCCATCCACTCCCGAATATCGAAACGACCCGGTGGGTGTGCGGCCTTGCTCCAGTGCATCCAGAGCGCGCTTGACCACTTCTGTATCAACCTCGTAGCCGAGCGACTTGGCCTGGAACAATGCCTGCAACGTTGGTGCGGTCATGAACGGTGAGGGCGGCGAGACCGCATCCTTGCCTTTGCCGCGTGCGTAGTTCCACCCGCCGACTTTGTTGATTTCAGTTTTGCAGATGGAGTCGATGAAGGATCGAATCGTTTTTTCGGCAGCATCGGCCTGCGAAGTGGGCAGGGCGTTGGCTTGTTTTAGTTGCAGCAGACACATCAAGCCGTAGGTGTATCCCCAGCCGCGCACGTCATAACCGCCGTCGTAATCAGGATTCATCAGCGGATGATCCGCGCCTTTGATGATGAAGGTGACAGCACGCGAGATTGCGTCCTTGCGGACTTGATCCTCGGCATATCCCGGCGCGTGGAGCAACGCCATGGCGCTGATTCCTGTGCCGCCGATGCGATAGCCGACGGGAATCTGCCCGCCGACACGGTACACGCCTTCGTACGGCCATTCGGCCTTTTCATCGCCTTCCTGCATCGCGAGAATTCGCTGCACGCCGGTGGCGACCATTGACGGCACATCGGTGGCGGCAGGTTTCTCATCGCCGCTGGTTGTTGGTGGCTCAACCGGCGCTGCGGCCAGCATCAGGCAGATTCCACCAACGGCGCACAATAGCATGACTCGCAAGATGGATTGTTTCATGATTTTCCTGTGAGTAGCGGCGTCAACCGCGCAGTTCTTTTTTGCTTAGCGCATGGTGCCGATGATTGTCAGGGTCGAACTTTGATTCTGCGAATGAACGCGCAGCGTGCCGTACACCATGCCCTTCGAATCGCCAATCGGCGTGACGCGAATCTTGCACATCATGCCTTCATCCAACGGTTGCACGCCCAGCAATTCCACATTGAAACGGTTGGATTCGGTCACCGCGGTTTGAATCGCATCCGTCTTGGCGGCGTTTGGCCACCACTTGGCGAGCACCTCAAACTCCTGGGGCACCCCCGCTTTCATGCCACCAAGCAGAATTCGCTTTTCCTGCAAGGCCCAACTGTCGCCTCGAATCACTACACGGCGATTGCATTCGTGACGAACTTCCAGGTCAAAGACGGGACAATCCGGATGATCGGTTTCGACCACAATCCAACCCGGAAGTCGGCGGCCATTCTTGTCAACGCACGTTTGCTCGTTGAAGCCGCGAAAGTCCCACTTCAGACGATACTTGTTGCGGGGCTGGTCTTTGGCGGGATCGAAGCCGACAAACACCGGCGGATCGCTGTTCACCGCCACAATTGAAAATGGCTTTTGGTCGATCGAGAGTACATCAAACTCGCCGAAGCGAGGTTCATCGCCCAGCGCGGTTACGTAGGTCGGTTCCGCACGCACCGGCATGGTGACGAAACCCTTCACAGGCACTTCGACGATGTCGTAACCCTCAATGAGAACCTTCACCAAACCCTTTGTTTCACCCATGACGGTGTTGCTGCTGTACACGGCTTCCATCGCGACGGCTTGGCCGGGGGCAATCATGGTGTTGGTGAGATTGACCTTGGTGCAGGTGCAGTTGGCGCGAGTGGCGGCAACGCGGAGCCACTTGTCGCTTAGGTTGTGGATGTAGGTTGTGCCGGTGACCTGCTGATTTGGGCGCACCGTGCCAAGATCGATGATGGCGGGGCGGAATTCAATCGGCGGATTTCCCAGCACCGGCGCTGTTGGTGGCGGTGGGGTTTGGGCCGCGCCTTTGGCTGGAGCGGAGGCGGGAGTGGGACTGACTTGTGTTTGAGCCGCAGGAGCCGAGGGCGCGTTCTGGGCCCAATTGGACGAATCAAAACTCGTCACGGAAAGAGACAAACCCAATGCGATGGACAATCCCAGAACCTTCATCAAAAGCCTCCTTTTGCAGGACAGGTAGTGTAGCCAAACCGATGGCTGCTGGCGTTCTTCTTGCGA
>CAZWJR010000198.1:4196-5769 GCA_964634655.1 uncultured Isosphaeraceae bacterium
GGCCGATCGTTCTTTTCACTCTGCATGCAGTACGTTCGTTGGATGAAATGTCGCGGTTGGCAAAAACATGTGATTTGAGACTATGATGCGGGGCTGGGCATTTGCGGAAACGCGAATCCCATGGAAATCGCCGGAGTGGCGGAACTGGCAGACGCGCCGGACTCAAAATCCGGTTCCCCTTAAAGGAGTGTGGGTTCGACTCCCTCCTCCGGCATTTTTGGCTCGCATGGAGCCGCGGAAATCGCAGAGAAACGCATGTTCGATCGCACTTCTCGGCGATCTCCGCGCTTTTTTGTGAGCGCAATTTTGCTCCTTCTCTGGAGACCACTTTGAGGAAATCCAATCCGTTCGTTTGGATGGCATGGCTGCTGATGGTTGCGGTGTGCTGCACCGGAACGCCTGCCCTGACTGCAAATCCGCCTGCTGCTCCGGCCGCTGCGACAAAGGTTGACAGTGCAGCACAACCGGGGCCGCGCGATGTTTCTGCCATCATTCATCCGATCCGCGAGCGTGCTGGGGTGCCGGGCATGGTGGCGGCGATTGTTACTGCCGATGGTCTGGAGGCGATTGGAGCGGATGGCGTGCGCGAGCATGACACCACGGCGGCGGTCACGGTTCACGACAAGTTTCATCTTGGATCGTGCACAAAATCAATGACGGCCACGATGTTGGCGATGCTTGTGGAGGATGGAACGCTGACTTGGAAAACCACCGTTGGCGAAGTCTTTGCGAACCTTGGCGAGAAGATTGATCCGCAGTGGAAGGCTGTCACGATTGAGCAATTGGTAACACATCGAAGCGGCGCGCCGGCGAATCTGGATGCGGATGGATTGTGGGGACGACTTTGGGGGAGTCATGGAACGCCGACGGAACAACGGATGATGCTGGTGGAAGGAGTGATTACGAAACCACCGGCTGCGACGCCGGGGACGAAGTACATTTACTCCAACGCGGGATTTGCGATTGCGGGGGCGATGGCGGAAAAGGTGACGGGGACGGCCTGGGAGGATTTGATGCGGAAGCGGCTGTTTGAACCGCTGGGGATGAAATCGGCGGGGTTCGGTGCGCCGGGATCTGCGGAAGTGATCGACCAACCGCGCGGGCATCGGCAGGATGGCAAGGCGGTCTTGCCGGGGATTGGCGCGGACAATCCGGCTGCGATTGGGCCGGCGGGTACGGTGCATTGCACGATTGAGGATTGGGGAAAATACATTCAGTTTCATCTCAATGGTGAAAAGGGCAAGAACGGCGCGGAGATCAACAAGTTGCTGAAGGCGGAATCGTTTGTCAGGTTGCATACGCCGTTTGCGAGTGAGGATCAGGACAAGTACGCAATGGGTTGGATTGTGGCGGCGCGGCCATGGGCAAAGGGAGTCGGGGAGAAAACCGCAGGGAAGGTGCTGACACACGGCGGAAGCAACACCATGTGGTTCTGCGTGACGTGGTTGGCGCCGGAGCGGGATTTTGCGGTGCTGATCGCCTGCAACCAAGGCGGGGAGAAGGCGGCGAAGGCTTGCGATGAGGCGGCTTGGGCGATGATCCAGGAGCATTTGAGGAAGCGGGATTAGGGGAG
>CAZWJR010000199.1:0-5759 GCA_964634655.1 uncultured Isosphaeraceae bacterium
CCGGTGATGGTCGCGTAACCGCAATAAGGCTTGCCGATGCGCCCGGTCGCCAGCACCAAGTTGATGCAGGCCACCACGTTTTCGACGCCTTTGCTCTGGTGTTCGATGCCACGCGCGTGCAGCAGAAAACTTGTCTTGGCCGCACCCCACCACTGCGCCGCCTGCATGATCTTTTCCTTGGCGATGCCCGTCGTGCGCTCCGCCCATTCGAGGTCGTAGTCCTTCACCGCTTCTTTTGCCTTTTCAAAGTCGGTGGTGTGATTGGCGATGAAATCGTGATCGAGCCAGTCGTGCTTGATGAGCTGATGCAGAATCGCGCCGTAGAGGGCGGAATCACGGCCCGGTCGAATCGGCAGATGCAAATCAGCGGTGCGGGCGATGGGCGTGAGTCGTGGGTCAACCACGATGAGCTTCGCGCCATTATCGCGCGCCTGCCAAATCCAGTGCGTGAGCGTCGGAAACGTTTCGCTGACGTTCGTTCCGCAGATCATCACCACTTCGGCGTGCGCGAGGTCGGAATAGTTGTTTGAACCACGGTCGAGCCCGAATGCCTTCTTGTTGCCTGCTCCGGCGCTCACCATGCAGAGCCGCCCGTTGTAATCGAGATTCCTGGTTTTGAGCGCCACCCGCGCAAATTTGCCGACAAGATAGCTCTTTTCATTTGTGAGCGAGACGCCGGAAAGCATGGCAAACGCGTCCTTGCCGTATTTGCCTTGGATTCGTTGAATCTCGGACACCACGCGCTCAAAAGCTGCTTCCCAGGCAATGGGACGGAAGCCTTTTCCTTCGACGCGCTCTATCGGATCAAGCAACCGATCGGGATGGTTGTTCTGAAGATAACGCTGAACACCCTTCGGACACAGCCGCCCTTCGTTGAAAGGAAACTCCTCCCAGGGTTCAAAACCGACGATGCGATTGTCCTTCACCAGCAGTTTGATGCCGCATTGCATGCCGCAAAAGCAGCAATGTGTTTTGACGACGTCATCCGGTTCGTCACGCCCCGGGTAGCCTTGCATGGGGGGGAAATTCAGCGACGGCCCGAATTGAGTGATCAGGTTCTCGGCGGATACAGGTAAAGTGGCCATGACGATTTATCCAAAAAGCGAACCGGCCTTTTGCCGGGCCTTGAGATGTGCTTTGGCCAGCAGGGCGCGTTTCCCCTGCGGGCTGTATTCAATATGCGATTTGCCATCCTTGCGCGCGTAATTGAAACCCAGTTCTGCCGCGACGGCTTTGACATCGTCCACGTGCATTTGCGAGTCGAACTCCTTCGTGGTGTGCGGACAAACCGCCTGCGGACCTTCCGCACCGGCGCGGCGATAGATGGCGATCCCAAGTTGCGCCGGACGCTGGATGATGTGGTAGAACTTCCCGAAGGGCATCCAGAGCAAAAACAAAATGACGGTAATGGCGTGGGTGATGGCCATGAACTGATGCGCTTTGCCCTCCATGAACTTGTAGTCGAGGCTGATGCCCAGGCCGGTCAACGAAATCGCCAGCAACAACAGCAGCGGCAGCCAGTCACCCTCGAACGTTTGGATCGCGATCTGTCCTGCGTGCGTGAGGCGACGGCGCATCATGATCATCACACCCGCGATCACGAGAATCGCCGACCAATTCAATCCGTTGAAAATGATCTCCGCCAGCACCGTGTGCAGTGGAAATTCCATGACCTTGAAACCGAAGACGAAAATCTCATAGATGTTGATGCCGCCCGGTTTCAAGCCAAAGTGAATCCAACCAAAGACCAGCGGGAACGTGATGGCAAACGCCAGGAGGCATCCCCAGGCCATGAGCATGTGACCGAAACCACGCGCCTTGCCCCGGTTGCGGATGAATTTCTGACCGAGAAACTGGACGATGAAATGTTTCACCAGTTCCCAGCCGTAAGCGATGGTTCGTCCGGTGAAGAACAACTTCCAGCCCCGCGCGAAATAGCGCCACGTGGGCGGTCGTTGCAGCCAAACCGTGTAACGATAGACAATCCCGAAGCAGGCGAAGATGCAGCCGAACAGATAGGCCACCAGTGCCGGATCGAAGTTCGTCAGGTTGCGCGAGCCAATGAGAATCGAAGCCACCAGCAGCACCGTGGCTACTGCGGCGACCAACGCGGCCCGGAGATTGAGCGTGTTGAACATGGGACTCTGGCTAATTCTGTCGATTCAGCATCGGAATGACGAGCGCAGAATTTGGTGCGCGTCGCATTCCCATCACGATTGAACCGTAACTGAAAGCGACGCAGCCGACATTGACTCACATCAAAGCGCGATTGAGTGCACAGAAACTCGCGCTTGTTCTCGCTTTCCAAAGAACCGTCATTCTCTGACTGCGCCTAGCTGATTGAGTAATCCGGTGAGTTCCGGTCCAATCCGCCGCAACTGCTCCTCGTGGGCCGAGGAAAGCTTGTCGAGGATTTGCTCTCCACGCGGCGTCAGGCGCACATTCACCTGTCGCCGGTCGCTGTCCGATTGTGCGCGGACGACCAGTTTCAGTTTGGCCAGACGATCCAACAGTTCGACCGTGCTGTGATGGCGAAGTTGCAGTCTTTCGGCCAGTTCGCTCACGGTCACTTCATCGCGCCGCGGAAAACCCTTGATGGCCAGCAACGCCTGGTGTTGTTGTGGTGTCAGGCCCGCGCGCTTCGCGGCATCCTCGCTGAAGCGAAGAAACTGCCGCAACGCATAGCGAAACGCCGCGAGGTTCTCGTATTGCAATTGGGACAGTTTTTTGCGTGCTGCCATCCACGTGAAGCCTAGCACGAGCCATCCCCGTGACGCTACTGCGGAATTGACGTATATCGCACTACGATATAATCTCTACGCCCTTATGGATGATGAAGACTCACGGTTCGAACCGGCTGCCGGGTTGGATGGGCGGGTGGCGTCCCATGCCGGTCTGGCCGATTTCAGCACGGATCGGCGCGTCGTGATTCTTTCGGCGGTGGCAGCGGCCATTGGCGTGATTGGTTCGTTGGTGGCGTTTGCGCTTCTCTGGCTTATTGCGGTCATCACCAACCTGTCGTTTTATCAACGCTTCTCCGCACTGCCGGCTCTGCCGCAGGGCAATCATCTCGGATACTGGGTTATTGCCGTGCCCGTTGTTGGCGCTCTCATTATTGGCCTGATGGCACGGTTTGGTTCGGATAAGATACGCGGCCATGGGATTCCCGAGGCGCTGGAGGCCATCCTGCTCGGACGAAGCCGGATTCAAACCAAGGTCGCAATTCTCAAACCCATCTCGGCGGCCATTTCCATCGGCACAGGCGGACCATTTGGCGCGGAAGGGCCAATCATCATGACCGGAGGAGCGTTTGGCTCGATCATCGCACAGCAGTTTCACCTCAGTGCGGCGGAGCGTAAGACCTTGCTGGTTGCGGGTGCGGCAGCAGGCATGTCGGCGGTGTTCGCAACGCCGGTTGCCGCGATTCTGCTGGCGGTGGAATTGCTCCTGTTCGAATGGAAGCCGCGCAGCTTCATTCCAGTGGCCGTGGCCGCCATTGTGGCGGCTGCCATGCGAGTGCCGCTGCTCGGTATAGGACCAATCTTTCCAATCGTTGCCCACAACGCTCCTTCCGGTGCACAACTCATCATGGCCAGCGGCGTAGGATTGGTTGCCGGACTCGGAGCGGGATTATTGACGCAATTGGTTTACACGTTTGAAGATTTGTTTCAGAAGCTGCCGTTTCACTGGATGTGGTGGCCGGCAATTGGCGCTGTAGTCGTCGGCGTCGGCGGCATCATCGAGCCGCGCGTGCTTGGTGTCGGCTACGATACAATTCATACCTTGTTGCGTGGCGAGATGATCGGCGCGGCAGTGGCAGGACTGATGATTGCCAAAGCGCTGGTCTGGGCCGTTGCGCTGGGCTCAGGAACATCGGGCGGTGTGCTTGCGCCATTGCTCATCATCGGCAGCGCACTCGGTGCGCTCATTGGACAATGGCTTCCCGGGCATGAGGCCGGCCTATGGGCGCTGATCGGCATGGCCGCAATGATGAGTGGGACGATGCGCGCACCGCTGACGGCCATGGTTTTTGCCGTGGAATTGACACATGATTTCATGATGCTCCCAGCCTTGCTCGTCGGAACGGTGGCAGCATTCGGCGTCACCGTTCTGCTTATGCGGCGTTCCATCCTGACCGAGAGACTTGCGCGCCGCGGGCATCACGTCACGTGTGAATACAGTATTGATCCGTTCGAGCTGGCCCGCGTAGGCGACGTGATGGAGCGGGACGCGCCCTGTGTTCCCGCCACCATGAAGCTCGCTGAGCTGTCTGACCTGGTCGGCGACGGAAGCTCTCCCGTCAGTCAACGGCAGGGCACGCTAATTGTGGATGAGCAACAGCAACTCGTTGGGATCATTACTCGTGGAGACATGGTGCGCGCACTGCGGCAAGACCCGTCCGGGGGGATGACCGTAGCTGAGGCGGGCAGCACTGATCTCGTCACTACGCAATCACATGAACCCCTGCGCGCGGCGCTTGCCAGGATGTTGCATAGAAACATCGGTCGCCTGCCCGTGGTTGATCAGGCCAACCCAAGACATGTGGTTGGCTACCTTGGTCGGGCGGCCATTCTTTCCGCGCGAATGAGGTTGCTGCACGAAGAAGATCTTCGCGAACGCGGCTGAAATCGTTACAACCCAAACCTTTGGCTTCTATGCTAAAAATACTCCTGCTCAAATTCACTCTCGCGGTTCTCGCAGGCTGGGCGATCCTTGCGTTGCTCTGATCCGTAGTTGCGGCCCGAAGCTTTGACCCCGGTCAAGGTTCGTCACCGCTGGATGGTCCAAACTGAAGTTGTGAGTCTATGCTCACGATGGTCATGAGCGACAACAAGAAACGTCCATTGGTTTATTCGTGCTCCGGCGCTTCGAGCGCCGCGCAGTTGGCCAACCACCTTGCCGTGAAACTCGACCGGCTCAAAGTTGCCGAGATGTCTTGTATTGCCGGAGTGGGCGGTGATGTGAAGCCTTTGGTGCGCACAGCCCTGTCGGGCAGGCCCATCATCGCCTTGGACGGTTGTCCGCTACACTGTGTCGCGCATATCCTCAAACGCCACGGGTTGCGAGCGGCCAAGCATTACGACTTGAGCCAGCTCGGAGTGCAGAAACGAAAGCACGAGGATTTTGATCCCCAGGAGGCCGAGCGAGTATTGGCGCGGATTCGCGAGGAACTTGTCAAACCGGCAGACAAAATGACGGCGGACCTTTCGTTGCATTCTGCAACCCACAGTGGACAAGGCTAGAGCGGTTTCCTAAAACACCTGTCATGCGCATCCTCTTCTTCGCCCACCTGAGAGACATCACCCGCTGCGCGGAAATGACTCTCCAGTGCGGGGAGACGGATGCCGATGGGCTGTGGCGTAAACTTGTTGCCGAGCATCCCGGATTGGAGCGGTATCGCAACTCGGTGCGGCTGGCAAAGAACTCCGAGTATGTGAATTCGGTGGAGCTTTTTGCTGACACGGATGAAGTGGCCTTGATTCCGCCGGTGTCAGGCGGATAAACCATCGTTGATACACATGGATACATTTGGACGCACGATTGATTACCTGCGCATCTCGGTTACCGACCGCTGCAATGAGCGTTGCCTCTACTGCATGCCCGAGGGCTACAAGGGTTGGGAGCGGAAACCAGACCATCTGACGGCGAATGAAATCCTTCGCGTCGCGCGTGTCGCGTCGCGCATGGGCTTTCGCAAGTTCCGACTCACCGGCGGCGAACCGCTGGTGCGCGCGGACCTGCCGGACATTGTGCGCGGG
>CAZWJR010000200.1:0-2261 GCA_964634655.1 uncultured Isosphaeraceae bacterium
CTGCGGTGATTTTCATGTTCCACCACGGCGAGCCGGCGGCTCACAGTTCCGGCGGGGCGGGTTTGGTCCAGCCTTCGGGCAGATGCCGCACGATGTGGCCGGTTTCCAGATAAATCAACTGCTCGCAGATGTTGGTGCAGTGATCGGCGATGCGCTCGAGCGCTTTCACCACGGTGAGCAGGCGGAAGGCAAACTTCACGCTGAACTCGCCGGAGGCAACTTTCTGCTGGGCGTCCAGCATGATTTCCACCTTGAAGCGATCGACCGTGTCATCAAAACCCAGCACGCGCTCGGCCAGGCGAATATCCACTTTTGCCAACGACTGCGTGGCGTCGCGCAGCATGCCGACAACGCTGTTGGCCATGACGCGGAAGGTGCTGGGGACGGTTTCCTTCGCTTCGCCGGAGACCGCAGCGACCTCCGCAATGTTCACGGCAAGATCCGCGATGCGTTCCAGTTCATTGTTCACCTTGACGATGGTCAGCACCGCGCGGATGGCGTGCTCATCGGTCTCGCCAAGTTTGAGCATGTCGATGCAGGCACGTTCGATCTCCACATCGACGCGATCGACCATGGAATCTGCCATGATCACTGCACGGGCCTTGACCTCATCGCGCTCAAAGTAACTCTCCACAGCGCGGTAGGCGATGTCCGTCACGCGCGTGCCCTGGGTCATCAGGTCATCGTTGAGTTGAGCAAGTTTGCGAGTGAAGGTGGCGATCATGCGTGTGGGGTGAAGTATATCAGAGCGCGGGAGACGGAGGCTGTCGGCATTCGGCTATCGGCTGTCAGCGATCTGCAAAAGCGTGCGGAAACCTGAATTCACCGCAGAGACGCAGAGGACGCAGAGAGAGAATTGGTTTGGACAACCGTACGAGCAGTCTTTTGCGAAATTCACTGTCAACAATTTCTCTTTTCTCTGCGCTCTCTGCGTCTCTGCGGTGAACTGCCCTTGAAAATCCCTGAATCTGTGGCATCTGCGGCATCTGCGGATTCGCTCCAGCCGAATGCCGACCGCCGATAGCCGAAAGCCCCCTTCCCCCCTACCCTTGTATCCATGATTGAACTCGGCGTGAACATTGACCATGTCGCCACGATTCGGCAGGCGCGGCGAACCTACGAACCCGACCCTGTGTGGGCTGCGATTGAGGCGCATCTGGGCGGAGCCGATGGCATCACCGTGCATCTGCGCGAAGATCGTCGGCACATTCAGGATGATGATGTCCGCAGGCTCGTTGAACTCACGCACGTCAAACTCAATCTGGAGATGGCCGCGACGGATGAAATGGTGCGGCTGGCGTGCGACATCAAGCCGCAACTCGTGATGCTTGTGCCCGAGGGCCGGCAGGAGATCACGACCGAAGGCGGTCTGGATGTTGCCGGGCAAAAGAAAAGAATGAAGGAAGTGGTTAAGAGACTTTCCGATGGCGGGTTGATCGTGAGCGCGTTCATTGACGCCGAGCCAAAGCAGATTGAAGCGTGCGCCGGTTGCGGGTTTGGCGTGTGCGAAATTCACACGGGCCCCTACGCCCACGCGTTTTTCACCGGCAGCCGCGATGCGGAAAGCCCGGCCGTGGTGGAGGAGTTGAAAAAAATCCGCAAGGCAGGCGAAGCAATCCGCAAAGCGGGCATGCGTTTCAACGCGGGCCATGCGTTGAATTACGTGAACGTGCAACCGGTGGCCGCACTGCCGGGCGTGCGGGAGTTGCACATCGGCCACGCGATCATCAGCAGATCGGTTTTTGTGGGCATCCGCGAAGCGGTGGCGGAGATGAAGCGACTGATGCGCGAGGCGGCTTCGGGGGATTAACCACAGAGGAGATTCCTAATGCAGTGGTGTACGCACTTTACTGGCGCAATTCTTGTCAACGACCTCAAATGCCGCAAGATGACTGAGGAGGAAGCGGTCGCTTGGATCGGCGCGCGAACGAACCAGCCTTTTCACCCCAATGCCATGTACAAAGTTCATTGGCCCCAGGACAACCAACCGCACGGCTGGTTCGAACATCCGCAGATGCGAATGCACGTTATGTCAGATTACGAGCTTGATCTTCTCGAGAAAGAGGTGCGGAAATCAGGAAAGGTGGGGCATGGAAAACCTTGGGAGCCCTCAATGTACGAGTCTGCACGGGAAAGTGCTAGGGCAGGTTGAGGCCGGTGGCACGGGTGCCATGGATAATTTGGTCGGTGCCTGCCTATAGTCATTCGGTTAGTTTTTAGTCTCTTTCGGAGGACGTTTCATGTCAATGAATGAACTAAAG
>CAZWJR010000200.1:2271-5755 GCA_964634655.1 uncultured Isosphaeraceae bacterium
GGGGAGCATGGTAGTCTTCGGCGAATCCGGTCCAGTTGGAATGTCGGTGATCGATGCAATTGTGGCCGAGCTTGAGGAGCAAGACCGACGCATTGCAGCGATTGAAAAGAACGTGAAACCATTCGCGTAATCAGGTTGATAGGCTGGGCAACGCACACCGTTCGCCCGTCCGATTAGGCCGATGATTGGCCAAAGTGCCACATTGGGCCGCCTTGACACGCAGCGTGAACGCGTTTATATCCGTGGCACTCAATGGGGTCTAACGCCAAGAGGAAATCGTATTCTGAATCCGAACTGACGGCTATGATTCGCCGTGAAGTTCGTAGATCGGTACTGATCCACTTGGTAGACGCGCTGGCCACAGCTATAGACCGTGCTTGCAGATTCGGATGGCCTGTCGGGATTGCCTGGGCGATTGCTTGGGGGTGGGTTCAATCCGCCCCTGAACTTGCCGGTCGCGAAACTCGGGTCGAAATGGCGATACAAGGTGTTGTGAGCGTACTCATCAGTAAATGGGCCTATTATCTTATTATCTTCCTGCTAGGCGGAACGATCCTCGTGGGCCGGAGAACGTACAGAAGTAGAATCTCTGAGTTAGCCGTCGAAATCACCGAATTGCAGAAGGTAATTGATCCGGCTCGAAGTTCGTCGCGCCTCGGCGCAAAGGGCACGTCGGCTGAGGGATAAAAATGTTCACTGATACTCAAGTCATCGTCGCGACCACAACACTGATTCTGCTATGGCTGGCCTATTCGCTCTGGCAAGCTGCACTGCTGAATCATTTTCGCCAGCGCGTTTTCGCGCTGCGCGACGCTATGTTCATCATGGCTGCAAAGGGCGAACTGAGCTTCGATGATCCAGCCTATGGCATGCTCAGGATGATGCAAAATGGTCTTATAGGTATCGCGCCGCGATTCACATTTGCCCATCTGATGCTCGCTACTGTCTTCCGTCCTCACCTAAAGCGTGATTCGAGCGCTCCGATGGTGCTGCACGAAAAACTTCAGTCGTGCTTAGATTCCATGAAAGACAGGGAACGGGCAAAGCGTTATGCGGATCTCAATGAGGCCGTAAAGCTACAATGCGCCAGATACATCGTCTGCTGGACACCCGTGATTGGGGTGCTTGTTGCTGTCATAATGGTCGTAACTCCAGTCGCGATGATGTCGCGGATGCTCCGTGGTTGCGAACGCATTGCAGATGCATTCGTCGATTCCGCTGTTGGCCTTGAGGAACGGGACAAGAACATGGCGCTCGCCCTCTAGTTCGTCGGCTGTGCATTGCACACCTCTCTACGGAACCGAACAAAACAAAGGTGGGCGGTGCCCAGCCTACTGCCTATTGCCGAAAACCGCCTCGCAGCAGTTGTACGAACACTACAAACCACGCGGCGGCGAAGAACAGCAGGATGGCAAGCACAATCCACAACACGGGCAGAATAAGTTTGAACGGATTCATGCGACCGGCCTTGAATGTCGTTGGATCATTCGGATCAAACTCGCGGCCGCATTCGGGACAGCGGTTCACGGCCAGATGTTTCAGATCGTATTTGCAGGAGAGGCAACGCAAGGGATTTCGCCACGGGAGCGCAGGGAAATCTATGTCTGGAAACTCAAGATCGGACTCATGGATGATAGTTACGGAGCGCGGACGAAAACAGGTAATAAATGATGATGGCTGCAATGCCTGCCAGAAGGCCGATGAACAGGACCACGATGATCGTGATGCGAATCGCGAGGCGCGTCGCTGGCGACATCGTGCTCGGATCAAACGTCCTCGCATCGGCCGGATCAAACTCGCGGCCGCATTCGGGGCAGCGGTTCACCGTGAGATGTTTCAGATCGTATTTGCAGGAGAGGCAGCGCATGGATCAGGTATTTGCGATGGCGGTAATCTAAGGCATTGAAGTATCGATCTGCCGGAACACATATATAAACCATATGACCATGGAAACGAGGACAAAACTGAATACCCCCAGGCAAATGACGAGGGCACGCCAGGTTGGCATTGGCGGTTCTGTCTCCGATTTAAAGGTGCGCGGGTTCTTCGGATTGAATTTGCGGCCGCACTCGGGACAGCGGCTCACCGTCAGATGGTCGAGGGAATATTTGCAGGAAAGACAGCGCATCGAAGGGTATGGAGAAATCAGCCGCCCCATTGGAAGAGACGGAGCAAAACTGGAAAGCACATCGCTGCTATGCAGTAGATGACTACCACGAGGAAAAGGATAGGAAAGAGGTCGAAGGATTTGGGATCAGGAAAATCCGAATCGAAGGTGGAGCGGTCTTTTGGATCAAATTCACGGCCGCATTCAGGACAGCGGTTCACGCTCAGGTGTTCGAGCGAATACTGGCAGCCGAGGCAGCGCTTCGGGAATGGCACGCAGTGATTGTATCTGGCCCGCTTTCTCTGCGCCCTCTGCGGCTCTGCGATGAATTTCCGTCACCGGTGTACAATTTGCCCATCATGAAGAAGTCTGCATCCATCTTCCGCGGCGCGTACACGGCTTTGGTCACGCCGTTCACCGCTGACGGTTCCGCGCTTGATCTGGCCCGTTTGAGCGAGCACATTCATTTTCAGGCCGATGGCGGCATCACGGGCGTTGTTCCCTGCGGCACCACCGGCGAATCGCCCACGCTGACCGATGAAGAACACCGCACCGTGGTTGAAACCACGATCGACATCGCGCACGCGGCGGGTCTGAACGTGATCGCAGGGGCGGGCTCCAACAACACGGCGCATGCGATCGAACTGCACCGCTTTGCGCATGCGGCCGGTGCGGATGGGTCGCTGCAGGTCAATCCTTATTACAACAAGCCTTCGCAGGAGGGGCTGTACCGGCACTTCATGGCGATTGCGGATTCGTGCGATCTGCCGATCTGTCTTTACAACATTCCCGGGCGCAGCGCGGTGGCGATTTTGCCGGACACGCTGGAGCGGCTGGCGAAGCATCCGAACATCAAGGCGGTGAAGGAGGCGACGGGTTCGCTGGATTCCGCCAGTGAAGTGGTGGCGCGGACGAAACTGGCGTTGATGTCCGGCGATGATTCGCTGACCTTGCCAATGGCGGCGGTGGGCGGCGTGGGCGTGGTGTCGGTGGTTTCCAACATCGTGCCGGACCGGATCGCGGCGCTGTGCGCGGCGTTCAACCATTCCGAGGGCGGGGCCGGGGCCGGGGGCGGCGATTGGGAAGAAGCGCGGCGGATACACCTGGAACTGCTGCCGCTTTCGCGCGGCTTGTTGAGCCTGGATACCAACCCCATGCCCGTGAAGGCGGCGATGGAGCTGCTGGGGCGGGACACGGGCGCGCTGCGATTGCCGATGTGCAGGGTGAGCAAGACGGTGATGGAGACTATTGAGAAGCTGCTTGCAGCGCAGCATTTGAAACGATCAACCGTTTCAGCGTGAAAATGTGTAGCATTTGCCCACCAGGCCGACGCGCCAGCGAGGCGGGGGTGCTGTAAGCGTGACTGCCTCGCTGGCG
>CAZWJR010000201.1:0-5696 GCA_964634655.1 uncultured Isosphaeraceae bacterium
TTCGCCGCGATGTGAAATTACAGTCACCAGCATCTCGTTGCTCACGCCAAATCCATCGGCCCCATTCCCGCGGCGCGGATCGATGATGTGCGAGAATACCTTTCCATCGAAGCCAATGAATTGCTCGATGTCTCCAGAGGTGGACACACTTGCGTTGGCCAACACCAAAGTATTCCTTGCATCCTTTCGCGGCTGCTGCCTTGTTGCAACCTCAATCCGCCATCCTTGCGAATTCGGCGGCGCATCTCCCACCGCGATGTCCCCCGCAAGCGCTACCAGGCATCGGCCATAGCCCAATCGCTGCAACTCACGCACAGTTCGTTCCGCCGCGTAGCCTTTTGCGATGCCACCCAAATCCAGCGACATGCCCAACTGCAACAGCCGCACCGTGTGCATTTCAGCGTTGAGCTCCACGTTGCGCCAATTCACCAGCCGCCGTGCTTCTGCAAATTCCCGCTCCGCCGGTGGCTTGCCCGTTCTCCGCGCCTCTCGCCACAACTTCGTCAGCGGACCGATCGTCACATCAAACGCGCCATCAGTGGCACGAGACAGTTCCTCTGACGTCTCCAAAATTGAATAGAGGTCAACGCTCACCGGCACCGGCGTTTTCGTCGCCTCCATGCACATCCGCATCAGTTCACTGTGCGGCTGGTAGTCGCTCATGATCCCATCCAGCCGGGCAATCGTTGCAAATCCCTTTGCCGCAGCCTGCTCTGCCCCTTCAAAATCGAGCCCATAAACCACAATTCGTGCTTGGACACCCATCTCCAATCGAGTAAACTCGAACCGATTCAACGGTTGCGTGGTCGCCGGGCCTGCGCAGCCGCAGGTTCCCAGCACGAGAAGCGCGTACAAGAAGATACGAAGAATTGATGCCATGACTTTGAACCGGCGCACCGCGAACGATCAGTCCCCTAATGGTAACTCCACATCAGTGGCTTCTGCCGTTCTTGCCGTGTTCATCCGTGGGTTGCCCATCGTGATTGTGCTTGGTCTGGCCACCGCATTGGCCGCGTTTGCGCCTGATGCGCCCACACCGGATTCGCCGCTCAAGCCATTTTCGCAGGACATTCCCTCCGCCGCGTTCAAGTTCGATATGGTCCCCATTCCCGGCGACCCAGCGAAGAACATGAAGCCGTTCTGGATCGCAAGCACTGAACTCACCTGGGAAGCATTCGATGTTTTCGTCTATCGCCTCGATGAGAACGAAAGACCGAGTCAAGCAGATCCAGCACATGTGAGAAGCGCACCCGATGCGGTAACCCGTCCAAGCAAGCCTTACTTGCCGCCCGACCGCGGCTTCGGCCACGAGGGCTTTGCCGCCATCAGCATGTCCCATCAAACCGCCACCGAATTCTGCAAGTGGCTTTCGGCTAAATCGGGCAAGAAGTATCGGCTGCCGACTGAAGCCGAATGGGAATACGCCTGCCGCGCTGGTGAACCTGAAGGGTCATTTGCCCTGGCAGATCGAGCCTGGTTCAAGGACAACGCTAACGCGGCGCCTCACGCCGTTGCACAGAAAAAACCAAATGCCTGGGGCCTCTTTGATATGCAAGGCAACGTCGCCGAATGGTGCAACGCCGACGATGGCTCTCCAATCACCTGCGGCGGCTGCTATCGCGATCCCGCTGACAAGGTCACCGCCACATCCCGTGCCAAACCAAATCCCGCATGGAACGCCAGCGATCCGCAAATCCCTAAAAGCCAGTGGTGGCTCGCCGATGCTCCATTCATCGGTTTCCGCATCGTCTGCGAACCAACGGAAAAACCACAACCCGCTCCACAGCCCAATCCGAAACTTGCCGCTCCTTCAAACGGAAAAGACAAATGAATACCGACCAGAACATCACAACTGCAACAACGAACGCCAAGCGGGGAGACGGTCTTTCTCGCCGCGATTTCGTCAAGACCACCGCCGCCTCCGTCGTGCCGATGGTCGCTGGAGGCTTACTCGTGAGCCGCGCCGCTGCTGTCACATTCAAACAGGATCAACTTCGTGTCGGCCTTATCGGTTGCGGCGGACGTGGAACCGGCGCTGCCATGCAAGCTCTCACTGCTGATTCCGGCGCAGTTCTCACCGCAATGGGCGATGTGTTTGCCGACAAGATCGAATCCAGTTTCAGCGGTCTCACAAAGCACTTCGGCGACAAGGCCAGCGAAAAACTCAACGTTCCCGCAGAACGCCGCTTCACCGGCTTTGATGCCTATCAAAAAGTTCTGAATAGCGGCGTCGATGTGGTCCTGCTCACCACGCCACCCGGTTTCCGTCCCGTCCATTTCAATGCGGCCGTCGATGCTGGCAAGCACATCTTCACTGAAAAGCCAATGGCGGTAGATGCCCCCGGCGTGCAACTCACGCTCCAGGCCGTTGAAAGGGCCCGCGAAAAAAATCTCGCCGTCGTCGCCGGTTTCTGCTGGCGATACGCCAATGCCGAGCGTGAAATTTATCGCCGCATTAACGATAGCGCCATTGGCGACGTGGTGACCGTTCACACCACGTATCACACCAGCACGCTTGCCCAGCGGCCGCGGCAACCGCAGTGGTCAGATATGGAGTGGCAACTTCGCAACTGGTGGCATTTCACATGGCTTTCCGGCGATCATATCGTCGAACAAGCCTGCCACAGCATCGATCGCCTTTCATGGGCCATGAAGGACAAAATCCCCGTGCGCTGCTTCGGGCTTGGCGGCAGAGCCGCTCGCAAAGGCGCGGAGTCCGGCCACGTCTTCGATCACTTCACCGTCATTTATGAATACGACGATGGCCGCCGCGCTTTCCACACCTGCCGCCAGATTGACAACTGTCCCGGCGAAAACACCGACTACATCTACGGCACTAACGGTTCCGCCATCGTCAGCAGCTGGGCCGCTCATTCCATCAAGGACAAGAACAACAAGATCGTCTGGAACTACGAAGCGCCAAGTGCAGGCGATGGCGACATGTACCAGAACGAACACGACGCCCTCTTCGCCTCCATCCGCGCCGGCAAACCCATCAACGATGGCGTCCACATGTGCCAAAGCACACTCATGGCTCTCATGGGCCGCATGGCCGCCTACACCGGCCAGACGATCACGTGGGAACAGGCGATGAACTCAAAAGAGAACCTCATGCCTGCGGATTTGAAAATGGGTGAGTTGCCGGTGCCGCCGATCCCCGTGCCCGGCCAGACTAAATTCACTTGAACAATGCAAAAGATTCCGTCGCGCCCAGGTGGCGGCATCGCGCCGTTTCGAACATCGCAACAAAGGAAGCAACAATGCCCAGCACTCCATGGATGAATCTCGCTTGTGTTTCTATCGCGCTGATGACATCAGCAATTACCAACGCCCAAAACTCCGCTTCCGCCGCATTGACACTCACTCCCGCCGAAAAAACCACCGGCTGGCAAATCCTTTTCGACGGCCAATCCAAAGCGCACTGGCGCGGCTACCACGCCAAGGATTTTCCCAAGGACAAATGGGTCGTCGATGATGGCTGCCTGAAATCCCTCGGCAACAAGGAGAACACCGTCGATCTCATCACCAGTGATCAATACGGCGATTTCGAACTCACCCTCGAATGGAAAGTCGCACCCAAGGCCAACAGCGGCATCATCTATCGAGTGACGGAAAAACACGATGCCACCTGGCAAACCGGACCGGAGTTTCAGGTTCTCGATGACGCCGGCTCCAACGTCGCTCCCACAGATATCCACTCCGCCGGCGCGCTCTATGAACTCAAAGCCCCGGACGCCGCCAAAGTCACCAAACCCGCCGGCGAATTCAACCAGACACGCATTCTCGTCCGGAACAATCGAATCGAACACTGGCTCAACGGTGTCAAGATCGTCGAAACCATGACCGATGGCGAAGATTGGAAAGCCCGCATCGCCGCCAGCAAATTCAAGGCCTACGAAGGCTTCGGCATGCAGCCCAGGGGTCACATCGCGCTTCAGGACCACGGCGATCAGGTCTGGTACCGCAACATCAAGATTCGCGATCTCAACGCCGCTATGCCCGGCGAAATCTCACTCTTCGATGGCAAAACCATGAAGGGCTGGACTCATCACGTTGAACCCGACAGCAAACTGGAAGAAACCTGGCGCGTGGAAGACGGCATCATCATCTGCAAGGGCAATCCCGCGGGTTACATCCGCACGGAAAAAGATTTCACCAACTTCGTCATCAAACTTCAGTGGCGATTCAATCCCATCACCAAGGAAGCTGGCAACAGCGGTGTCCTTCTTCGCATGATCGGGCCTGACAAAGTATGGCCCAAGAGCATTGAAGCCCAACTCCACAGCGGCAACGCAGGCGACTTCTGGAACATCGATGATTACCAGATGAAAACCGATCCCACCCGCACCAAAGGCCGCAACACTAAAAAACTCCGCTTTGCCGAGCGCCCCATCGGCGAATGGAACGATTACGAAATTATCGTCGATCACGGCGACATCCGCGTCATCGTCAACGGCGACGAAATCAACCACGCCTGGGACGTGCAGGAAAACCCCGGCAAGATCTGCCTGCAATCCGAAGGCGCGGAAATTCACTTCCGAGACATTCGCGTGGCCCCGATTCCGTAAAGGTGCGCGTGCATCAGCACGCACAAGAACCCTCTCCCCTTGAGGGGAGAGGGCAGGGTGAGGGGTGGAAGACAGCAATCACGATCGAGCAAGGAGAACCGCAAATGAACCCACTCCCACCGGACACCCTCGCCTCCCCCGTCACCCGCCGCGTTTTTGTAAAAGCCACCCTCGCCGCCGCCGCAACAACCGCCGTCGTCGGCCCCTTCGCCATCGGCGCTCCGGGGGCAACGCCGCGCCCCAGCGCATCGCGCCTCAAGATTGGCGTCATCGGTTGTGGTGGCCGTGGCACGGGTGCCGCCGTTAACGCGCTGGAAGCCTCGCCCGATGTTGAAATCATCGCCCTCGCCGATGTTTTTCCAGACCGCCTCAACGGCTGCAAACAGGGCCTGCTCTCCAAGAACACGGAATTCAACAATCGCATCACCATCGCCGACGATCACTGCTTCACGGGCTTCGATGCTTACAAGCAGCTGCTCGCAACCAACGTCGATCTCGTGATCCTCGCCACGCCGCCGCACTTTCGCCCCATCCATCTCGCCGCCGCAGTAGCCGCCAACAAGCACGTTTTCCTTGAAAAACCCGTCGCCGTTGATCCCGCTGGCATCCGCTCCGTCCTCGCCTCGGCAGAAATCGCAGATCAAAACCGCCTCTCCATTGTCGCGGGCACGCAGCGTCGCCATGAATCCTGCTACCTCGACGCCATGCGCCGCCTCAAGGAAGGCGCGATCGGCAAACTCATCTCCGCCAGTTGCTACTGGAACCAGGGCGGCCTCTGGATGAACGACCGCAAGCCCGAATGGTCCGACATGGAATGGCAACTTCGCAACTGGCTCTACTTCACGTGGCTCTCCGGCGATCACATCGTGGAACAGCACGTTCACAACATCGATGTCATCAACTGGGCCGTCGGCGATCATCCGGTCCGCGCCAACTCCGTCGGCGGCCGCCAGGTCCGCACCTCGCCCGCCTACGGCCACGTCTTCGATCACTTCGTCACGGAATTTGAATACCCCGATGGTTTCATGCTCACCAGCATGTGCCGCCAGATCGATGGCTGCTCCGGACGCGTGGAGGAGGTCATCCGCGGCGCCAAGGGCGTCTGCGTCACCAGCTCCGGCCGCGCCA
>CAZWJR010000202.1:0-5089 GCA_964634655.1 uncultured Isosphaeraceae bacterium
GGGAAAATGGCGCACCGCCCGCCGTCATCCGCGTGCCGCCCCATCATCGCCACGTCGGCTGAAGCAAGAACGCAACGGCCCAGCCGAATCGCCAGCGAAACTCTCCCCCAATCGCCTTCCAAAATCCGCGCACTCCAAACATCGGAGGATTCATTTCCGCTAAATTGGTGTATGAGGCAACTCATTTGACCAAACGAACCGACGGATTCCATCTCCTGGCCGATGAACTGAACCCTTCAGCGGTCAAGTCAATCCTCGCCTGGCGAGATCATCCGGAACTCGGCCGCCTTCTCACCAAACTCCTCTCACACACCAGCCGCAAAGCATTTCTCGATTCCTTCGCCGAAGCCCTCGTCGCTCTGCATCTGCTCTCCAAAGGCTGCCAACTCCGCTGCGAGATTCCCACGCCCACAGACAAGCGCAGCGATTTCGAAGTCCGCCACGGCAAGGAAATCTTCTACCTCCACGTCAAGCGCGTCGATACCGATCTTCCTCGCAATTCACCGCGGCAACTACGCACTATTTCCAATCAACTCCGTTCGCTGGAGCGCATTGCTCGTCCATACATCGTGCAAGCCCGTTGGAATCGTCGGCTTTCCGCCACCCAGATGCGCCTGCTCGTCAAACAATCCGATGAGTTCATCCGCCGCAGCCGCGTTGGCGATGAAATGATCGCACGCGATGAATCCGGCAAGCAAATCGGCGGCGTGCGAATCATCGCCCCGTGGGATGGTGATCACGTCACCGTCACCGTCGGCCTCGGTCGCTCCGGCGGTGGCTTCATCGATCAATCGCCACGCTTCCGCAAGATGATGGAACGCGCCCACCCGCAGTTCATGCCCCGCGCAGCAAACGTCATCCTCATTGGGAGCGATCACATCGATGACATGCCCGACTTCGAAAGCGCCCTGCTTGGCTCTCACATCGAACGCTGGGACGCCTTCCCGCCCCGTGGCAAACGTCTTGCACACGGCAGGGCCCAAGACGGCTTCTGGTCCGGTCCCCGCGTCCCGGAATCCAAATCAGCCGGTTGGTTCCACTTCACCCCCGGCGAACCCGATCTCCGCACCCGATTGTGGCTGCGTGAAGGCACATCCAACGATTCGCCCATCAACCAACTCCTCAACCGCATCTTCACCCAACCAGATCAGTAGAATGCCCGCCCCTGCCTCTTTTCTAATCGTCAATCGTCAATCGTCAATCGTCAATCGTCAATCAGAAATCCCTTCCCATGCCTGACCCCCGCATTACCAAACTCGCAGAACTCCTCATCAATCACTCCACCCGTCTGAAAAAGGGCGAGCACGTGCTGATTGAAGCCTTCGATGTGCCCGAGGAAATGACCATCGCTCTCATCAAAGCCGCTCGCAAAGCCGGTGGCCATCCCCACGTCGCCGAGCGCACTAACCGCATTCTCCGCGCACTCGACGCCGACGCCGCCGATGACAACTTCACCGTCTGGGCCGATTGCGACCGATACCGCATGGCCAAGATGCAGGCTTACATCGGCGTGCGCGGCTCGGAAAACGTCAGCGAAATGGCCGGCATCCCGGACGCCCAGATGAAAAAGAAGGGCCGCCTCTACGCCAAGCCCGTCCACTTTGAACAGCGCGTCAACCACACCAAATGGTGCGTCCTCCGCTGGCCTACGCCCAGCATGGCTCAACTCGCCCAGATGAGCACCGAGGATTTTGAAAACTTCTATTTCGACGTCTGCACACTCGATTACGCAAAAATGGATCGCCAGGCACAAGCCCTCGCCGATCGCATGCGCCGCACCGACAAAGTCCACATCAAGGGCCCCGGCGAGACCGATCTCAAATTCTCCATCAAAAATATCCCCGTCATCCCATGCTGTGGCGACAAGAACATCCCTGATGGCGAAGTCTTCACCGCCCCCGTCCGCGATTCCGTCAACGGCGTCATCCACTACAACACACCCACTCTCTACAACGGCATCACCTTCGACAACGTCCGTCTCGAATTCCGCAACGGCAAGATCGTCAACGCTTCCGCCAATGCCAACTCCGATCAACTCAATTCCGTCTTCGATACCGATGAAGGCGCACGATACGTCGGCGAGTTCGCCATCGGCTTCAACCCTTACATCCTCACCGCGATGAAGGACATCCTCTTCGATGAGAAAATTGCCGGCTCACTCCACTTCACCCCCGGCAGAGCCTACGAAGACGCAGACAACAGCAATCGTTCCGAGATTCACTGGGACCTCATCCTCATCCAGCGCCCAGAATACGGCGGCGGAACAATCACTTTTGATGACGAAGTTATCCGGCGCGATGGCATGTTTGTCGCCAAGGACCTGCTTGGCCTCAATCCCGACGCCCTGAAGAAATGAAAAAAGCCCACGGCGCGAACGCCGTGGGCTTCCAACATCAATGCGTTGCTGCCAACCCGCCATCACTTCTGGCGGACGTATGAAATCTCCATGCACTTGTATTCCTTGCCGGTCTTGGAATCCTTGCAGTACATCTGCCCGGCAAAATGATCGTTATCCGTCCAAATCTCCGTCGAGCGCCCCTTCACGTACTTTCCAGCCACAGGGTCCGGACCATCGGTGACATACTTGAAGGTCTTCGTCGCAGCGTCATATGTTCCTTCCGCCGTCATGAATCCCGTTCCCATGTTGTCCAGCCACACCCACACAAACTTCTTCTTGATGTTGTCATAACCTTCCGCAGAGTGGCCAAGGAACGTCTGCCCGCCAAAGTCACCTTCCGTCGTGTTCGCCAGGAAGCGACCATCGAACATCCATTCATACGAAGATGTGCACGTGGAAGTCATCGGCTCCGCTTGGGCCGGGTCCATCCACATCTTCACCGTGCCCGTCCACGTCCCAACCTTTGGGTTCAGCAGTTTGTGATTCTCGCCCGGCGTCCCGTACTCAATCATCTTCATCATGTCTGGCGACATCTCCGGCGGTGCAGCCGGCGCCTTCTTGCTGTCCTGTGATACAACCTGGCTCGTTATGCTCGCCGTCACAACGACGAGTGCGACCGCTCCAAAAACCATTCGAGATCTGCTCATGTTCTGGCTCCTTGTGTTTGAGTCCTGCAGTTTGGCGTTTCCAACAAAACGTACCATAACAGTACCCGAACATCCGTGCAAGCTAAAAATCAACCCAAAAAAAGAAAAAGCCCCTCTCGAACCGCTCGAGAAAAGGCTGGAAGTAAGATCAATTCAGGCTTCCGGCAAACCAAAACAGCCAGAAACGCAAAAGAACTATGGAGCGTCTTGCACGCATTGATTTGAGGGGTTTGATGCCGATTTTCCCGATCACTTTGCCTGTCTTTGGACCAGGCACAGACCGAAACGGCGATTCTCTCTCCTCTTGAGGCCGGTAGACCTCAGCCACAATCTACACGCTTCCTCAAAACTTGCAACACAAAAGTTCTCTTTTTTTCACCACCCGTCTATTCGGTCCGCTCTCCAGCCAAGTTCCGTTTTCAGGGTCAAAATGGGGGGCTTCGGTCTGTGCCGGTCAATCTTCCGCCTGCGCCGTTTGGGCCGAAAGGGTGATGGCTGCGGCCGGCCCGCGCCATTTGCCGCATCAACGCCAGAGCGCGCACATGAGAACGCCGCAGCCCATTCGCAACCATCCTCAAACCCGCGCCTCTTTCGCCGCCCATCGCTGCCGATACGAATTCCGTCAGAGGCACAGGAGCACACATCCACATGCAGGTGCGATTGGGAGAAGTACTCATCGAGCAAGGCGTCATAACCCGCGCCCAGGCCGATTCCATCCTTACAGAACAACGGCGCACCGGCGAACCCTTCGGCTTGCTCTGCGAACGCCTCTACTCCGTTCATCCCGCCGCCGTTGAACACGCCTGGGCTATGCAATACGCCAGCCTCTCACGCACGATTGATCCCATGAATGAATCCATTCAGGAACAGGCCATCGCACTCGTCACTCGCCGTCAGGCATGGCAATTCCGCATCCTGCCTCTGCGATTCGAAGGCCGAGAACTCATGATGGCAACAACCTCGCAGCACATTCGCCGCGCCCTGCGATTCGCCATCGGTGTCATCAACGTCCCCGTTTATCTCGTCCTTGCCAATCCGGAAGCCCTCGGCGAAGCCCTCTGCCGCTACTACCCGCTTCCGGGAATGTGTCCTCAATCCATCAACGATGATCAGATGGATCGCATTCTCGCCTGCTAAGCGACCTCGCTCATCCGCCACCCCGCAGCGCCGCTCATCCACCCAGCCGCTCAAACACCCAATACACCGCAACGCACGCTATCCCAATCGATAGCGGTACCCGTATCGCCTTGCCGTACCACGGCTTGCTGCGAAACCACGCCAGCGTCAGAAATGCCGCCGCAAGCACTGCAAGGTGCCCAGACTCCACACCCACCGTGAATGCCGCCAGACTCGTCACGATCTGATCCTTTGAAAACCCTGATTCATTGAAGAACGTCGCAATCCCCATTCCATGAACCAGTCCGAAAACAAACGCCACCGCGTATCTCCAACTATGAACCTTGTCCGTGAACAGATTCTCCACCGCAACAAACGCAATCGAAGCCGCAATCGCCGGCTCCACAACCGTGCTTGGCAATCCAATCACACCCAATGACGTCAACGTCAGCGTAATCGTGTGTGCCACCGTGAACGCCGTTATCTGCCACAACACCGGCTTGATGCGCGGGTTCAACAGAAAAATCCCCAGCACAAAAAGGCAATGATCCAATCCCTTGGGAATGATGTGCTCAAAACCCAACGCGCAAAACCGCCAGGCCACCTTCAACACATTTGAAGAATCATCCCTTTGTGAGACCTCCCCCGGCGGAACCGGCCTTACATCAATAGCCGCAGACAATTCCCCCGGTCGCAACAGCAACGTATTCACCGGCACGTTTGGCCGATTCACAATCACCACCGTATCGGACATCACCTTCGGAAATCGCACCGCGACATTCTTGGTCTCCGCCGGCAGCGTCGCCGCAACCGCAAACTCCATCACGCATGATTTTGTCGGGTCCGGATGCCCAGCCTTCCAATTCCGAAGTTCTTCAACAGTGGGGGACCCCGTCATCTCAAACTCCACCGGCTTCCCATCAGCAAT
>CAZWJR010000202.1:5099-5692 GCA_964634655.1 uncultured Isosphaeraceae bacterium
TTGAAACTCCCGCCCACAACGTGCCCGCCCATCCGCAACCGCCGCCGACTGCTGCGCTTCGTTCCCCGTTACAAGACTGATGATGTCAAAGTTCCCGATGTTCGCCGAAGTTTCATTCAGCGCAAACGCAACCGAATCATGCCGCACCGTAACCGTGATCTTGCCATCCCCCGTTATCCGCAGCGTCGCTACCGTTGAAAGTGGATCATGCCCCCACGCCTCGCCGCATACCCACAACCGCGACAACACAAAGACGCCAAACTGGGCAGCGCGGTGCGACAATGGACAATGGCAAGTCCCGGACTTGAACCGGGGACACCCGCATTTTCAGTGCGGTGCTCTACCAACTGAGCTAACTTGCCGTGGACAGCCATCCGGCTGTGGGAAAAAGCGTAGAGCCACAACCCATCTTTATCAAGTCGCTCACCCGCCCGCCGCCCAACCCCGCAACAGAAAAATCCTCGGCGGCGAAGAAACCCCCTGACGATTCCATTGATCCGCCTGCCTCCGCGCCCTCGTAATTCCATCCTGCGCCAGGATCGCACTCAACCGATCCGCCAACCACGTCCGCAGCGGCCGATCACCCCAGTACG